>JAOZGN010000013.1 GCA_027491555.1 Thermoproteota archaeon | reverse complement strand
CGAAGGGCGCACATGCTCCCGCTCAGCTCCTCCCCTCTTTTTTCTATACCAGGAAAATCTGTTAAAGAGGTGAGGGAAGATGAGCGATGAGGCTAATGTCGTTTACAAGGGGAACCCCAGATCCCGGGGTAAAAGATCGAGATCTCGATGGTCGCCCAAGGGGTTCCTGAGCCCATCCGAGGCCAGGGCCTTCTGGACCCTGGCGAGTCAGGAGCCCCTGCCCTGGAGGCTCATCTACGGGCTGATGCTGTTCATGGGCCTGAGGGTCCACGAGGCCGTGAAGGTCAGGAGGGACGAGGTCAACCTGCCCGCCAGGAGGCTCTTCGTCAGGGGAAAGGGGGGCGTCGAGGCGTGGCTTCCCATTCCAAGGGTCCTGCTCGGGGACCTCGAGAGGCAGCTCAGGGCCAGCAGGGGGTCGGAGTGGCTATTCCCGTCGCCCAGGAGGGAGGGCCACGTCTCCAAGAGGGCCGTCCAGGCCAGGGTGAAGAGGATCATGGAGGCCATAGGCAGGCCCGACGGACACTGCCACACCCTCAGGCACACCTTCGTGACGCTGAGCCTGCTCAGGGGAGGCAACCCGAGGGACGTGCAGGACCTGGCCAGGCACTCGAGCCTCAAAATCACTCAGATCTACGCCCACGCCATCGAGGAGAGCAAGGAGAGGCTCGTCGACGACGTTGCCAGCTTCGTGACCAAGCCACCGGACGATCCGGTGGGGGTCTCCGGGCTGTCCCGGCCCCGGGATGGCGGGGCGTCCAAAGCCCGGGGAGGTGTCGATCGTGAGTAGGGCGGGATTTCATGCGAGGCCTCTAGTGAGGGCCTCTCTGAGAAAGCGGGAGATGGAGGAGCTTCAGTCTCTCCTCAGGGAGAGGGAGGCCGAGCTGGAGACGCTGAAGAGGGAGCGAGAGAGGCTCATCGAGCGGGTCGAGATGCCCAAGAAGCAGCTAGCCGCGCTCAAGGGAGAGGAGTCCAAGCTCCCGGGTCTGGTGAGGATCTCGCTGCCGGAGGGGGCGGCGGAGGTGATCTGGAACCTGCTGAGGGCCGAGGAGGTCGTGGAGCTGGCCTCAGGTCCAGAAGTCATCCTGAGGCTGAAGGTCGGGGGGGAGGGGATCTACGTCCAGAGGGCTGGTGGGGTCCTCTCGGTGATCACCGAGGGGACGCTGGCCGAGGCGTTCAGGGAGAGACCCGTGACGCTCAGGCTTAGGGCCCCACCGGCATTTGACCCACCACCCAGAGGTCTCAGGAAAGCCCTAGTCAAGAATCTGGCCCAGTTCTGGGCAACCCTCGATCAGAGGCACAAGATAACGCTGTTCGTCATGAACCTCCTCCCGCTGCTTCGGGCGGTCGGAATCGATGTTGGCGACGAGACTTACACCAGACCCTTCAAGGTTCTGAGGGGCCGGGGCTGGTCCGACAGGGAGGTCAGGTTCCCCATCTACACTCCTGAGCAGGCGGTGCAGTACCTGGGCGGCGTGGACGTGGAGGGGGCCCACTTCAGGGGAGAGACGTTCGTCGGGGTGATGGTCGAGTTCTGGGAGCACGCGCTCAGGCAGCTGGCGGCGAGGTACCCGGACATCCTGGGCGAGGCCTCGGGCCTCGTCGCCCTGAGGGGTGGCGGGCTCCCCAGGAGCGAGATCGAGAAGGCTCTGAAGGGAGTCAAGGGGGGCTCCGGGGAGGGAGGTGAGGAGGGGTGAGCTACCTCGAGCAGATCCTGGCCAGGGAGACCGCCTGCATAGGCTTCATAGGCATAAGGGGAGCGAGCAAGACCTGGACGGCGCAGCTCGTGCTCGAGCTGCTGGCCCAGAGGGGCTGGCACCCCCTAGTAATCGACGTGAAGGGAGAGGACGAGACCCTGCACCTGCCCGCCAGGGGGCTGCAGGCCAAGAGGCTGAGGGCCAGGGGCCTCGAGCCCAGGGGTTGGGACGTGGATTACCTGACCTTCAACTTCCCCCTGGCCATGGAGGCCGTGCCCACGAGGTTCAGGCTGGCCCCCCTGAGCATAAGGATGCTCAGCTTCGGCCACTTCAGGACTCTCGGGGGCTTCCTGAGCCCTTCAGAGGCCAGGGATCTCTTCGACGCCTACTACTCGGCAGGAGGCCCAGACGCCAGGCTGGACGACCTGACAGAGGCCCTCCTCAGGAAGCGGGGGGACAAGGTGAGCCCCAGGCTGCTCGCGCTGCTGACTTCAGGCTTCTTCGACGACTCGAGCCCCCTGGAGCCCGACAGACTCGTCGGGACGGTTCAGAGACACGAGTTCACGGTGCTGAGCAACGCGTACTTCAAGCCCAGCGTCAGGGACCTGGGCAGGTTCGCCCTCAACGTCGTGCTGGACAACCTCATGGGCCACCTGGTCCAGGCCATAGAGGACGCCAGGATAATCGTGCACTTCCGCGAGCTTAGGGAGGTCGCCCCGAGGGTCAGGGCGATGGGCTCCACGTGGCACCTGAAGGAGCGCATCGAGAACTTCGTCACGCTCCTCAGGCAGACCAGGACCGCCCTCACCAGGGTCTTCTACGAGGTCCAGAACGTGCAGAGCGTGCCCAAGACCCTCCTGGACAACACCCAGGCCGTCTTCGTCCACCCAATGAACCTGAAGGAGGAGAGGCAGAGGAAGGAGCTGGCGAAGTACTTCCCCGTCAGCGAAGCGGTGATCCACTCCGTGGCTCCCATGCGGAAGATGGAGCCGGGCAAGTGGGTGTTCATAGCCAAGAACGGGCACGCTGAGATAGTGACCTCCCCTCCGCCCATGAGCCTCAGGATGCCCGAGCCCAAGAGCCCGGAGGACGCGGCCAGGCTCAGCAGGCTCTACTCCGAGCTGGTCCCCAGGAGGGAGCTTAGGGAGGAGTTCGAGGAGGCGAGGAGGAGGTACAGGTACTGGCTGGCCAGGGCTCAGGTCCTGCAGAGGGAGCCCGACGTCGACGAGCTGGACAGGCTCGAGATAGAGCTTCCGCCCCCCGAGACCATGGTGCTCAACCACATCCCCAGGAAGCTGGCCCTGTTCGTCAAGGTCTTCAAGCTCAAGGCCCCGCTCGATGGTAACGAGGTCTTCAACTTCTCGATCTCTCAGCCCGCCGCCTGGGCCAGGCAGGTCTGGGGTCCCTGGGCTCAGATAGCCATAGCCCCGAGCAGGGTCGAGCAGATGCTGAGGTCGAGGGGGAACAGGCTCCAGCTCAGGATAGCTGGCTTCAGGTTCTGGAGGGACAGGGAGGGGAACCTTGGCGGGACCCTGGAGGTCGACCGCTACCTGGCCCACATGAGGGCCAACGAGCCCAGGTACGACAGGGTCATCCGGAAGCCCTCGACAGCCGGGGGCAGAAATTGAGGCCCATCCCCGCTCGCACCTTCCTCCCCGACCTCCACCACACTCCCATCAGCTCGACTCTCCCTCGAGCTTCGCCAGTTGCCGGGGAAAGCGTAGCAGCTGGCGGCATCGGAGGCCATCGCTTGATCCCTCCAGCGGGGCCTTTTCGTCACAATTTTGAACGGATTGGAGGGCCGTTCAGGGAGGGAGGTATGCGTCAGTGGCCTCTCCTAGGTCTGCCCTGAGCGGGTACAACAAGAGGATGGGCATGAGGCTGGAGAGGACTGTCGCTGAGGCCCTAGAGATCCTGCTGGCGTGGCTGGGCATGCCGGACATCAGAGTGGTAACGCAGTCTGACCACGCCCCCTATGACATCGAGCTGATCAGAAACTGCAGGAGGGCCTTCATCGAGGTCAAGGGCTCCAAGAGCTTCGACAGGCTGATCAGGAGGGTCAACGAGGCCTTCAGGCGTGACCACCCCGAGCCGTTCTCTGTGATTGGGGTGCTGGGCTACCCCCCGAGGCCGGAGGCCCTCCTCTCGCCTAGGGGCAGGGCCTGGATCTGGACGAAGCCGGGTAGGGATGGGAAGATAGGCCGACTTTCAGCTGAGAACCTTCGGAGGTGGCTCAGGCGGGCAGGTATCTCATGATGTTTGGGCCCAATTCATCTCACACATCTCACAAGTGATGACTTTTTTTCTTACAGTTTGGCCCCGCGGTTGGGGGGCGCATGGATAGAAGAGCCCTGTTCCTCGTGGCTGCAGGTGTTGGACTAGCCTTTCTGATTTCAATTTCCTTCCTCTTTCCTGTTGACGCTGGAAAATCAGGTTTTGAGGTCCGGGTCACAATATACCTGCGATCTGGAGGGACGACGGCCGAGATACGCTATTCCTACTATCCAATGAATTGGGACAACTTCATCCGGGCGTTCCAAGGAGACAAGAGTTTCAGAGCCGAGTTGAAGAGGGAAATGAGGGCCGAAGTCTTCGAGATGTTTTCTGCAACAAGCAAGGATGTAGTCGATGAAGATTTCCTCTTGGAGAAATCTTACAAGAGGCTAACGCTGAGACTCGTTCTCAACATTAGGGAGTTGAGTTCACTATCGGTCTCGGACTCAACCTGCGAGTTGACCCTCCGCGACCCACTCAAAGAGACTGGCGGCTATGTCAACGTAGTGAATGTTGTTGATTACGGAGCGAACGTGCTCGAGGTTAGGGGGGAGAGTCCTTGGGCGAAATTCTCACAGACTGGGAAGACGTTCTATCGAACAAATGTGAAGTACGACTCGGCCCCATCGCTATGGGTCATAGAGTTCACCTGCGGCCTGACCGGAGGCCGCCAGACTCAACCGCCAGCAACCCCGGCCCAGACTCCCCCTGAGACGCCTCCGGAGACCACCCCCCCAACCCTCTCGCCCACTACTCCCCCGCCTCCGATGTCCTCGCAAGGCCCTATACAGCCCATCTTGCTGGCCGAGATTCAGGCGCGTGTGGAGAGGGCTTGGGTGACCTGGAGCCCGGCCGATGAGCGGTTCGCCCTAGTGCTCCGCAATGGGAGCCTCTCGTGGGCGGAGATCTACGACAGATCGTATAGGAGAGTCTGGGAGTCGGAGAAGGCGAACTGGACCACCTTCGGCTGGTCTTGGGATGGCAGGTTCTTCGTCTTATCCACGGAGAAGTGCAGAATAGAGCGCCGCGAGGGATTTCAGGCGGTGACGGGTGGTGGGGATGTTGTCTACATTCCATGGCCCTCTCAGCAGGTGGTGGGATGCGAACAGAGGCTCACCGTTTACAGGGAGAATTACGACAAGGCCTGGGGCATGAAGAGCGGTGAGATAGTGTGGCTCGGGTGGTCGCCCGACGGCAAGTTGGCGCTTCTGCTCGACAGAGGGGGCGAGGGATATGATCTCGAGGTCTACAACTCTGATTACCGCAAGGTGTGGACCCTGAGCACCGAATCGCGCGGATACAGGAGCTACATTAGGTGGAGCCCAGAGGGGAAGTTAGCGACTCTGCTCACTGACCGCGTGGAGGTTTACACCAAGAACCTCTCGAAGCTCTTTGAGACCAGCTCTGCCTCCAACATGGTCTGGTGCCCCGATGGCCGCTTAGTGTCTTGGGATCTCCGTGAGGAGCAAACGAGGCAAGGGGACAGGTATGTCTGGGTCGTCGAGGTGTATGGCCCAAATGGAGGTCTCCTAGGCTCGATCTCTACTCAGGGGCTGGAGGCGGTCGCCTGCTCGGCAGACGGCCGGTTGGCGTTAGCAGTTTCAGAGGAGGCTGGGCAGGTCGTGAGAATCTATGATGTGGACTACGAGGAAATCAGAAGCATTCCCGCAGATGGGGTTATCTCCGTCGGGTGGTCCCCGAGGGACTACCTCTACTTGAGGTTCGAGGAAGGGGGCCTTCAGTGGATCGAGGTGTACGACAGGGATTACAACATGATCTGGACATCTCCTAAAGCCCCCTGGGTCAACGTAGGCTGGTCTCCCGATGATAGATTTGGGCTCGTCATCTGCGACAATGAGACTGGCTGCGTGGCGTCCATCCATCAATTCTCGACTCCCTCCGTGAGGGTGACCGCGAGTTCGAGTCTGACAGGTGTTGACCTGAACATCTTCCTGAACCTCACGCCGCCGCTGGCCTTCGAGCATGAGGCCAGCCTGATTCTCTTGGAGGACGGTCAGACTCTGGCATCTCAACCGTTCAACATTTCCTCAACAGCAAACCTCACACTGTGGCAAGAGTTGGGCCCCGGCAATCACTCTCTCACCCTAAAGGTTCGCATCGGCAGGGGGGAAGTTCTCTCAGAGCCCCTCCAGGTGAGCATCCCCCGGGTCCTCCTCAAGTCGATATACTTCCAGGGCGGCCAGCTACAGGTGACGATATCCCTCCTGGGGAGTCTCGATCAGCCCCAGAGCCTCACAATAAGGGCCATGGAGGGAGGACGCGAGGTTGCTTCTAGGGATGTGAAGATAGCTGGAGAGGAAACCGTCATCATGACCCTCGACCTGCCGATTGGAACCCATAACCTCACGATAGAGGCGACATCCGGTGGAAGGGTCCTAGACTCGGGCGTCATAACGGTTCGCATCCAAAGGTCAGCCCTTCCATTCGTCATCGCGGCTGCCGCCGCGGCCGCGGTGGGCCTCATCGCGCTCAGGTTGAGGAGAACTCGCGCGGGGGCATCGAAGGTCTCCACAAAGGGCGAGGAGTAACTTCCTAGTTGGAGGTCGGGAGTGGGCGGGCAATGAGGCACTCGCGGTCCTGACGCAGCCGCGTCAGACACCCCAGATTGATCTCTGAGGCCCTCCTAGTCCTTGAGTTGGAGGGCCTCTTTCTTATGCTGATAACGAGTTGTAAGCTTCACCCGGTTTACCAGCATAGTTATCAGCAAACGTTATATGCTTCTAACCTGCTGATAACTGAGGTGGTAACGCATGCCCAAGAGGGGTGGAGTCAGGGTTCCCTGCCCGAAGTGCGGGCAGGAGGGTTGGCTAATCGTCAAGAGGATCAAGGGAAGAGAGTACCTATACGTGGATCACTATGTTGCCGACCAAGATGGACGAAAGAGGCACGTCCAGCACTACGTCGGCCTAACCAGCGAGAACCCAGAACTGGCCTCCCTCGTTGTCAGCAAGTTGTCAGCAGAGACGCGGGCAGTTATCAGCAGTTATCAGCGGGACGTTGTCAGCAGAGTTATCAGCAAACCCTCGGGCCTGGTCGTCGAGCTGACGCCTGAGGAGGTCGAGGCGTTTTACGTGAAGGTCGTGGAGAAGGTCGGGAAGTCGAAGTACGACCCGAAGAAGCACCGAGGGATGAGCTGGGATGAGGTAAACGAGGCTTGGGCCTCGCTGAAGTCCAAGGTGCTGGCCATGAGGTGAAACTTAGCTCCTCCTCACCGATTAAATCAAAGGAGTCGGCTCGTGCGATCCGTGGTCGATTATCACCTCGTCAGGACGGGTCGCGGGGACCGGATCAGGCTCCCTAGGCACCCCTACGGCCAAGTCGACGGCTGCAGGTACATCGACATCGAGGACGGCTCGGTAATCCTGTTCCTCCCACGGGTACTCTGCGGGGGCCGCTACGTGGGCTACGTGTTCGTCTGCCCGAAGTGCGCTAGGGAGTTCCTCTCCCCGAGGGGGGCCCTCCTCCACTTCAGGAGGTGCAAGGTCGAGGATGGACTGTTCAGGATAGACGATCCGAAGCACCCCAAGGCCGCGATAGCCGAGAGGGTGGCCCTCATGTCCAAGAGGCATCAGCGGATCGACTTCCCGCAATTTCGAAGGAGATGGGCGGGCGAGGATCACCAGGCCTTTCTGTTGATCGAGGGAGAGAGGGTGGTCGGCTACGTGTGCTGGAGGAGGTTGGGCAGAGAGGAAGGCCAGCTGGCTGGCTTCTGGGCCCTTTGGGATTTTTACGTATTTCCTCGCTTCAGACATCTAGGATACGGATACCGCCTGTTCGACGCGTCGACGCGCGCCCTCGGCATAAGGGAGTTTGCAGTGAACTACCCCGTCACGGAGGACGGGCAACGCTTCTTGGAGAGGTACTGCGAGAGGATCGACGGAGGCTTGTGGCGGAGGCGGTGATCCCGCGGCTCGATCACGCAAGCGACTCATCGAGGCAGTAAACCCATCGTGAACGCCGTAAAGGGAATGAGGAGGTCACGAGCAGTCCTCTGGACAGCGCTTGCGTGTCGTAAGCGGATTTTGGTCCCCGTGGACCAGAGAAAGGGCGCCTCTCCCTCCGCAGGGTCTGGGGCATGCGCCGCCGGAGTCCCAGCCCCTGCGCCGCAACCCTTATCTTGTTCGATCTTTCCGTTACCATGTCTTCTTCTGAAAGATGATAACGCATTCTGGAGAAATTGAACCTTTCCTTAACTTACTCCAGCTCAAGCGATCCCTCAAGCCCCATTCCCCGCGACAACCGGGAGGCCAGCTTCACGTCCTCCTCGAGGAGGGGCCTCAGCCTGGGATTGTAGAGGCAGGCCGCCGGGTGGACAGTGGGGACCACCGTCACCTGGAGACCTAGCACCTCCACGCGTCGGGCCCTCCCCCTGGCCGCCATGATGGACCTGAAGGGCAGGCCCGCCCAGGAGAACACGAGGCCCGTGCTGTGCCTCCCCAACGTCAGGATCACCTTGGGGGATATAACCCTCACCTGCGCCTCCAAGTAGGGGGAGCAGGCACTCACCTCCTTTGGCCTCGGGTCCCTGTTGTTGGGCGGGCGACACTTCACAACGTTCGTGATGTAGACATCTCCTCTGGATAGGCCGGCTTTGGCCAGCGCCTCATCCAGAATCTTCCCGGCCTGCCCGACGAACGGCCTTCCGGTCTCGTCCTCGGTTCGGCCGGGGGCCTCGCCTATCAGCATTAGATCTGCCTCTGGGTTACCCTCTCCGGGAACGGGGTTCTTCCTAAACATGTGTAGGTCACATAGCGTACACGACGCGATCCGCTTCGCTATCTCATCCAGACTCGAGGGGGGGCTCATCATTTACATCGAAGGAGCCGCATCCCTGATCTGCTTAAGACCGTACCGCCGCAATCCGCGGGGCTACGCCCAGACTGGACGCTAGCTGAGGGGGTAGGCAGCGCGCGACGATTACGTCAGGGAGCTGGAGTCGCGGGGGGCTAGGACTCTGACTACGTCAGTCTCGACGAATCAGACAGGGCAGTTCTCGGTGAGCCTGAAGGAGCTGGACATGCTCGGGGGTGGAACTCCACCTCGGAGAGAGTATGGGTGGTTCTAGTCAAGGCCGAGAAGGAGGGCTACGAGGACGGGGAGGCCGTGATCTCGCTGCAAACTCCCACGGTGCCCGATGGGTGCTTGGAGATAGTCTCGGTGGACCCGCCTTTGGACTTCCTGGCCAAGGCGCTCAACGCGAGCGGGCAGGACCTCTCGAAACTTGCCTGGATGGGCGTGACCGTGACCCTGACGGTCAGATACAACAAGCTGGGCGACGGCGACATGGTCATCAACGTGACGGCCCCGGGAGACTGGTCTATCAAGGGGGAGTGCGGAAAGCTCCGCACCGTGGTCAGCGTCCCGGGATCCAACGGGGTGGCGTGGAGGGGATCTGTTCGAGCTCCGCCTGGGATCGGGAAGAACTTGAGCATCACCGTGAGCGGCAATCTCTTCGACACCGGGGACTGGTACAGGTGCAACTCCGGCAGCCCCCCGCCCACTTTGGGGAGTGCGGGTGGTCGGACTACTTCATCAGGGATAAGTTTGGATCCGGCCTTGGAATCTGCATCGACTCACCAGGAGGAGATAGGGTCTTTTTCGGCGTCAGGTCGCATATCCAGGGGGGCGCGGGAGAGGAGGTCAAGCCGGAAGAGAAGCCTAGAGGCAAGTTTCAAGTCCGCAACTTCCATTTGATTCAGGTAGTGGATGTTACAGACGTAGCAGAGCTGGTATCTGGCAAACAGGCGGCCGTCTACGCTGAGATTGCACCGTCGGGATTCAAAGACGGTGGGGACAAGTTTCCGATCAAGGTACCCGTGGACTTGGTCGTCTCTAGAGGCGGAGTGATCGTGTACAGGGCCAGAAAGACCATTAGCGTTAGCTTGGGTAAGCCAACTCCAGCCAGCTTTACGTTCACGCCAGTTAGTGATGGAAAGATGTCTGAGGTCGAGATCTCCCTGGTAGTAGATCCGAGCATCGAGTTCTCCAACCAGCTGTTCTTCTACAAGGTGCAGGCGAGGGTCGAGAAGACGAAGAGGATCATCTTGGAGGTTGTCCCGCTGGGAAGTGTCCGCCCGGCCGACGCCTGGGCGTTCATTCTCCGCCAGAAGGCAGTTCTCGAGAGGGTCTACCCCGTCAGGCCGGGCAGCGTTGAGCCGAGGCTGATCAGCCCACTGCACTCTGGCGAGTACACGCCCTGGCTGGTATTGCTGGCGAGCTGTCGCTGTACGTGCCCTCCAAGAGCACGGACCACGAGGAGTACAGGGTGGTCGGAGTCGCCCCGGCTGAGTGGTTTAAGGTGGGGGAAGAAGGCCTCGGATACTCCACCGTCCCCAGCGTCGTGTTCCTGAAGCTAGACTCAAAAGTTGAAACCCTGCTCGCCCACGAGGTCGGCCACACCCTCGGGCTGTACAAGAGCTGGATACCCGAGTGGATCTCCGGGTCCAAGGAGGAGTACGCCCTGTACCCGGACTACGGGCTCAAGGTTCACGGCTTCGTATTGAAGGATGGCAAGGTGGTCCGGATTCCAGACGACTGGGACGGCGACCCCCAGTGGTGGAAGCTGGACTTCTGCTGGGTCCCGATCAGCATCAAGTGGGATCTCGAGATCGGGGGATCGAGGAGGGACCAGGCGCTGGATGAGCTGAGAAAGAGGGTGAGGTGCGAGGTCTACGACTTCATGGGTCTCCCGTACCAGGGAGCGAACCAGGTCGGCTGGGCACACGAGTCCACCTACGAGCACCTCTTGACGGCCCTAGAGGATCCCTTCGAGGGTAGAACCCCCATCGTCTCCGGCTTCGTATTCGCCAACGGGTTTGCGCGCATATTCAGCGCGATCCCGTCTAGGGGGGTTCCCTACACCTCGGAGCAGGGGGACTACGTACTGAGGGCGCTGTCCGGCTCTGGCGAGGATCTGCTTAGCGCTGCCTTCGGAGAGCGGGGAGTAGACGCGCCCTTCTCCCTCGAGTTACCCTACCCCCCGGGTGTCTCGGAGATCCAGCTCGTTGGCCCCGACGGGGCCGTCCTGGCGTCTCTGAAGAGGAGCGCCCACAGGCCCACGTGCAGGCAGAGGTGAACTCGGACACCCTCGTGGTCAGCTGGAGCGCTCGAGACCCAGACGGAGGCGAGCTCGGAGCTGCCCTCTTCTACGGCTGCGACGGCGGACCTTGGATTCCCATCGGCTTTGCCCAGGGGACGACGCAGTTCTCGGTCGACGCGTCGACGCTGCCGGGAGGTGAGGAGTGCGCCGTAGTCGTCGGGGTCAACGACGGATTCAACGTCAATGAGGCGATCTCGAATACCTTTTCAGTGGAGGATAAACCCCCATTCGTGCTCATACTGACTAACCAGAGCGAAGTGTCCGCGGGTGGGGTCGTGCAGCTTGTGGGGATTGGATACGACCCAGAGGACGGCGCGCTGGACGGGGGCGCGCTCGTGTGGTTCGTGGATGGAGAGCCGGTGGGCAGCGGGAGCGTCGTGACCGTTAACCTGACCAAGGGGAAGCATTCGACTACCCTGAGGGCAACGGACTCGGCTGGGCACATCTCAGAGGCAAAACTAACACCGCCGCGATTCTCCGGAACCCTGGAGGGCATTTTGGAAAAGGTACTCTCTCTCGTGTGGTGGATCTTCGGCGAGCTGCGTCAGCTCCTGGAGACCGTGGTGTCAGGGCTCCAGCGTTGGTTAGGAATGGTCCTCAAACAGTGATCCGCAAGCACTTACCTCCTGCCGCCGGCGTTAACCGGCGGCCACCTCACTTTTTTGGAAGGGTTTGGGTCCCTACTATCGGAATCCCAGAGGCCGCCTATCTGGCGGGGATGAGGGGGACGTGATACTGGATGAGGGTCGCCACGCTGAGGGATATCAGGAGAATGCTGAACGATGTGCACATCGTAGTGGAGGTAACGGACGCGAGGGCTCCGGACGTAACTAGGCACGAGAGGCTGGAGGAGCTGGTCTTGGGCGCCGGTAGGAGGCTCCTGGTAGTGATAAACAAGTCGGATCTGGTACCAGAGGACGTCCTCTGGGGCTGGGTGGACGCCGTGAGGGCGGAGGGCCTCAACGCCCTCCCCACGAGCGCGACAAAGAGGCTCGGCACGCTCAGGCTGAGGAAGGAGCTGAGAAGGCTGGCTCCAGAGAGGCCTTCCCGAATTCTAGTCGTAGGCTTCCCTAAGGTGGGGAAGAGCTCCATAATCAACGTGCTGAAGGGGAGGCACTCGGCCAGCGTCAGCGCCGTGCCGGGAAGCTCAGGCTACACGAGACATTTTCAGCTGTTCAGGATCGGGGGCGGCCTCTACTTAGTCGACTCCCCAGGCATACTCCCGCCGGAAGGGGAGCCTCTGGAGATGGTGCTGAGGGGGGCCAAGCCGGAGGCTCTGGAGAACCCAGTGGAGGCGGCCGTGGCCCTGCTCGGGGACGTGATGGAGAGGCTGCCTGGAGAGATATCCAGGATCTACGGGGTCAAGGAGGGAGACCCGGCGGAGGTGCTGGCCGATATCGCCAGGAAGAAGAATATTGTGTTCTCCAGCACGGGTGAGCCCAACCTGACCGAGGCGGCCAGACAGGTAATCAGAGACTATCACCTCCAGAAGTTCAAGTACTATAGATGGCCGCCGTGAGTCACTCGGGTGCGGTTCGATCGACGACAGGTCTCTCACGAGAGAGGACGCCTTAGGAGTTGAACCTCTGCTTAAGACAGCTCTCTATCGCGAGCCTGATGCTCTCATATTCGAGAGACCGTCCTTCTTACAGTAGGCAACGTATGATGACTACCCTCAAAGAAATGCCCTTTCATCGACTTCACGTGATTCTCTCTTCTTGGCGAATTCAGCCCCTCGCTCGCCCATACGCTCACAATGTCCTGAGTTCCACTGCCGGTGTTTAACTCGAGATGGCCAAAAACGATCGCGTCGCCATCCCCCCTTTCGCCGGGTACGCTGAACGTGCGACCTTTTATTCTCCTAGTGAAAAACTAGTAGCATCTTCGGTGGTTGGGTTGAACGGGGGAGTCGAGAGGCACCCGCTGGCGTTCCCGACTTTTTTTCGAGGCCGGCGGGCGCCAGATCTTCGAGATGTCGGTCTTGATGGAGAGAAGGCCTGAGGGGCCGGCCCGGGTGACCGAAATTCTCTTGGAAAGGGGGATCAATGTCCTCTCCGGTATCCAACATGACGTGGTGACCGAGGACGGCCTCAGGTCGGAGGGTCTTGAGTGGTGGTGCCTCTTCCTCGAGTACGGTGGGGATAAGCCTTCATTAGACTCATGCGTTGAGGAGATCAGGTCCCTGCCCGGTGTCAGGCGGGTCCTGCTCTCCCCTGCCAACGTTGGAAAAGTGGCCCTAGATCGTCACCATTCTGTCCCCGTCCTGGGGGCCGCCAGACTCGTCGCGTTCAGGTCAGACTGGATGGTAAAGATCTTCGATGAGATCCAGAGGAGGTGGGGAGAAGACGGCGCCAGGGTAGTATACATGCAGGGGTACTATGGGGGGAGGGAGAGCTACCGCTTTTGGAAGGGGGTGTTCGATCTGGAGGGCAGGGAGTTCGTCGAGGCGGTACTGGACCTCATGACGACCCTCGGGTGGATAACGGACTGGGAGATCGTGAATTTCGATTCGGACTCCAGAGAGGCCGTTCTCAGGGTCAGTGGGTCTTTCGAGGCCGTGGAACCCTCTAGCAAGCCCACCTGCCACTTCCTCCTGGGTGTGACAACCGGCCTCCTCTCGGAGATGTTGGGAGAGCCCCTCTTCGGGATTGAGACGAAGTGCGAGGCTCGGGGAGACGTGTCTTGCGAGTTCGTCATCAAAAAGAAGCCATTCGTGTTTCAGGACTAATGCCTGTGCCGTCAGCAGGCCCTTGGGGCTGATCGTAGAGCTGACACCAGGAGAGGCCGAGGCCCGGTTCCATCGGCCTATCCGGGATTTGAGAGCCTCCTCTCGGCTATGGCAGAGTAGGACGCGCTTAGGCGCATTTCTGCCAGCTCTCGCAAGCCTTAATCTGTTGAGGGTTTCCTTATTAACGCTTTTTTTGATAATTGATAATGAATTACCTCTCTTCTGAAACGACTCTCAACAGATCTCTATACATCTCCACAATCTCCTGCTCGGTGGTCGCGTCCTGAGGCGACTTGTCGTCCCTCCACCTACCAGTGAACCTCGGGAACCTGATGGCCAGCCCGGCGTCGGGCTTCACCTTGCCCCACGCACACGTGTGCACGGGGCTCAGCGTGATCTCGTCTCCTATGACCTCCAAGACCTTGGCCGGGACGAACCAGACATCCGCCTCTATGTTGCTGACCACGCTGGGGTGCCTGTGGTCGATCACGTAGTCCCTGAAGATCTCCGGGAGCTGGGCGAGCTGCTCGTCCGTGAAGCCGGTGCCCATCTTGCAGACCGTCTTGAACGTGTCGGTCTCCGGGTCGTAGACCGCCAGCAGTAGAGCGCCGTATGTCCCTGCCCTCTTCCCCCTTCCCCAGAAGGCCCCCACGGCCACGAGGTCGACTGGCTCCACCATCTTACTCACGTAGCTCCTCTTGTACTTCACCCAGCTCCAGCCCCTCACGCCCGCCTGGTACCTGGAGGCCGGGTCCTTGATCATCAGCCCCTCCGTGCCCCTCTCCACGGCCAGCTCGAGCCTCTTCTCCAGCTCCTCAGTGGTCCACTCCTGAAGCCAGCCCTCGGCCAGCTTTATCCGGTCGCTCTCCTCGATCACGTGCTCTAGAAGCCTCCGCCTTTCCTCTAGCGGCCTGTCGATCAGCTCCTCGCCATTGAGGTAGAGCAGATCGAACAGGAAGAGCACGACCGGGTACCTCTCCATCATCTCCTCCACGCCGTACTTCCGCCTGCGGTGCATCAGCTCCTGGAATGGGTACAGCTCGCCGGTATCGGGGTTGAAGGCCACCCCCTCGCCGTCCAGTATCGCGCTCTCCCCCTTGAAGGCCTCTCGAATGCCCTCCCTCACATCCGGGTAGGGGTGCGTGATGTTCTCCAGCCTCCTCGAGAATATCTCTACCCGACCGTCCGGCCAGACGTGAATCTGCATTCTCTCGCCGTCGTACTTCATCTCCACGAGGAATCTGGTTCCCATCTTCTCCAAAATCTCTGAGGCTTCCCTGAGCCTTTGGGCAAGCATGGGCCTTATCGGGACCCCCAAGGTGACCTTGATCTCCTCCAGGCCGGCCTCGCCCTTCTCGGCTAGGACCTTCGCTATCCTCCCTATGTCGGGGTAGGTGTTGTACTTTCTCTCGAGGATCTCTCTCCTCTGCCTGCCTCCGAGGAAGGCCTCGGCCAGCGCGTCCAAGACTGTCATGTCCCTGACGCCCAGCCTGAGCTTCTCCGTCACGATCCTCATGATGTACCTGGCCTCGAGAGGCTCCGCATCCGCCAGCAGGCCCGCGAGGGTCTTCAGCTTGATGTCCTGGGAGCTCGGACCCGACGTCTTGGCGATCTTAACGAGGGAGTTGAAGACCCTCTTAACGGTGAGTTCCTCCCTCAGAAACGCCAGGACGCTTCTGTTCTGAATTGCCCACTCCGCGACGAGGCCAATGTCGCCCAGTTCCTTGTACTTGGCCTCCACCTTGCTCTCCGCCATGCCGCTGGCCATGGCAACGGCCTTGAGGGCCAGCTTTTCCCCTATCCCTAGCTCTAGGTCAACGAACTCCGGGGCCACCCGGCCCAGCGTCAGGTAGACGACCTTGTCGATGACCCCCGGAGGAGTCTTGTTCAGTAGATCCCTCAGCAGCGATATCATGTCCAGCCGGCCAGATGTGGACTCCAGCTTGTAGTAGCATTCGGCCAGCACGCTGAAAGGGAGGTCTCGCTCGTCGGGCATCTCACTCCACACCTATCCTCCTGAACTGGGGCCTCTTGATGGGAGCCTCGATCACAAGCATGCCGGACCTCATGGTCGCCCTGGCCCCGTCGGGATCGACTTCCACGGGCAGCCTGATGAGCTTCCTGTACGTTACCGGGTTCCCCCCAACGTTGGCCCTGGCCTCCAAGAAGACGGCATCCTCCCTAACCAGCAGGTTGACGTCCTCCTTCCTCGCACCGGGCAGATCCACGACAACCTTCACTCTATCTCTCTCAACAAAAACGTCCGATATGGGCTCGATGGGGCCCCTCACGGAGTAGACGGCCCACCTAACCTCCTTGTAGTACCACCCCACTCCCACCACCCCCTCACGCAATGTACGGGACGGCCTTCGCCTCCTCCCCCTGAGCCATCATCTGGCTGGTCTGCTCCATGAGGTCCTTGAGCTTGAGCCTGATAGCTTCCGACTTGGCTTCGAGCTCTCCGAGGTCTACCTCACCCACGAAGGGCTCCATGGACCTGATCGCCTCCGCCGCGGCCCCTGGGTCCGGGTACTTCAGGAAGGACTGGACCATCAGGGCCATCGCCGGTATGCCCCTCCTCTTGGCCGCCCATAGGAAGACTACTGGATAGCCCGACAGCAGTCCGTCCCCGAGCCTCGTAGCCTTGACGTCCTCCGC
Organism: Thermoproteota archaeon; assembly: GCA_027491555.1. The sequence goes on along the minus strand of JAOZGN010000013.1, from coordinate 99,978 downwards.
AGCCTGGCTAGCGTCCTGGCCGTTGAACACGACGAACACCTCGGGCTTCTGGATGTCCATCCTGGATTGCTCCGGCACCCCTCCGATGAATATGGCCATCTCTGGCCTCTTCTCCATCGCCCAATTCATCACCCCCTCCACAACCGCCACGAAGGCGTCCGGCAGGAGGGGCACGTCGGACTTCACCACGTACACACCGCTCCCAGAGTACACCCGGACCGGGGGGACAAGAACGCCGTCTCTCACGACGGCCACTGAGGGGAGTGCGGGCACCTCCACCACCCCGCTCTCCTGGAGGTCCAGCTTCTCGATCAGATAGTCTGCAGCGATGATCCCGACGAGACCAGGCCCTGGAATTCCGAGCAATATCACAGGATTATTCCGACGCGGCCCCCACTCCTTCACGACCGCGCTCATTCTTTACCCCATGTTCAAACCCGGGCCACTTGTAAAAGCGCGCCCCCAGTGAGAGCCCTCTGAATAGGGCGTCTACGATGTTCGTGGGGGAGGTGGCCTCCCCGAAGCGGGAGGACAGCTGGCTTCTCAACTCAGCTGGAAGCCCCGCGCGCTTGAGTCTGCGGCTGAACCCCGCCTTCATCCTCCTGTAACGCCACGCGATGCTGACGGCGAGCAAGGGAGCATAGATTGCGACTACGGCCAGCGTTCCAGCCAGGAACAGGAGGACGCTCGACGCCGTCCTGAGGCCAGAACCCCTACTCATATCTCCTCTTCCTCATTCCCTTCCTCCTCCGAAATCTCCTTCTTGATGGAACCTACGATCTCCCTCACCAGGCGGTCGACGATCATGCTCCTGTCGAAGAACTCCATCGTCATCTTGTTCACCATGTCTTCGGGCATCCCGGACTCCTTGAGCTTCCTGTAGAAGGTAGCCACGCTGTCGCCCACTCTCTCTCCAAGGTCCTTGGAGTAGAGGGCGTCGAGCACCTTCTTCACGAGCTCGGGCAACTTGTCAAGGAACTCCGAAACAGCCGAGAGGACCTCCCTTAGCTCCTCGACATCTCTCTCCTCGTCTTCCCCCCAATCCACATCGATCACTCTCTATCACCTGCGTCATCACTGTCTGGGCCATTACTATATCCTTCCTGCTCACCTGTGAGCGCGCCCGACAGCTCGTATCTCCTGCCCTTCCCCCCAGACACCCTCCTCACAACGCCCAAGTTCTCCAGCATCAGCAGCCTCTGGGCGATTATCCTCCTCGAGGCCGAGCCTCTCATCTTCCTGAGCTCCCTCGTGAGCTCGGAGATGTTCATCGGCCCCTTCACGGCTAGGGCCTCTATCACGTCCTTGGCTATGTCGTCTATCACGCCGGCCTGGGTTAGGGCCCTCTGTGCCTGAAGGGCAGTGGCGATCCTGTCCACGCTCGCCCTGTGAAGACCCACGATCTTCATGTACAGGAGCACTATGGCCCTCGCCTCGGGGTCGCCTTCCAACAGCTTCTCTATCGTCGCCAACCTCTTCTCAACGGCTCTGATCTCGCGCTCGATCCTCATCAGCCTCTCAAGCAGGCCGCCCTGCTCCCTAGGCTCTCTCCCGTCATCAGGCTGGCGCGACGACAAGGCCCTCCCCACGCCGCTGCGGTATATCAGTATAACGTATAACAGAAAGGTGCAATAAAAAGTGTGCGGTGGCGGCGCCCTACTCCAGGTAGAGCGCCGGCCTGCCTGGAATCGCCAGCTTGGCCTTACCCATCGGGTCCGGGACCTCTTCTCCCGGGAGAGCTATAATGACCTCCTTTACGCCGGTCCTGTCCTTGATCATGTCCACCAGGGCCGAGAACATCTCCCTCTCGGCTTCGGGGGTGGAGTGCCTTATGGCACCCTGCTCGCTCACGAACTCCCTGATCAGATGTTGGGCCTCCTTCCCGTGAGCCCTGAGGAACTCAGATGCGACCCTGAAGGCATCCTTCTGGTTGATGGGGGGCTTGAGCTCCGCCTCCAGCCTAGAGATCATCTCGTACTTCCAGTCTGGGGCCAGGTAGATGAACAGCTTCTTCTTCTCTCCCACCGTCCTTAGTATCTTGTTGATGTCCTCTATGGTTCTTTCTACCACCCTGAAGGCCTCCTCGAGCTCCGGCCTCACGGCCCCCTCCTCGGGCTCCGGCCACGGCGCAAGGGAGACGAACCCCTCCCCTTCCAGCCGCTCCCAGACCTCCTCGGCGAGGTGTGGGATGAACGGCTCCAGGGCGACGGCCCAGCTCCGGAAGATTTCCCTCAGCAGGCCAAAGTCCCGCCCACCGTACCTCAGGTAAACCTCCACATCCCTGAGCTGGTCGAAGAAGGCCCGGATCGCGGCGTCCCTGTACCTGTGGTTGGCCAGCATCTCGTCGACCTGCCGGAGCATAGAGGCCGTCCTGGACTCAAGCCACCTCGCCAGCACCCCAGCGTCCCTCTCTCCACTGGGCTCTGACTCGGCTACCATCTGGAAGATCTCGACGAACCTCCTGAGCCTCCCGCCGACGGTCTGAACGTCCCTGTCCCTCCAGTCCAACACAGTCGCCAAATCGGCGGCGCTAATCGAGTAGAGCCTGAACCAGTCGGCCGAGTACATCTTCGGGATTTCCACTAATGGTATCACGTTCCCCTTGCTCTTGCTCATCTTAGAGCCTTCTCTGATGACGGGCTCGTTCAGGGTGATCTTCTTGGGCCAGTGGTTCTCGTCGAACAGCGCCGTGTGGTGCATGATGAAGAACGTCAGGTGGTTGGTGATGTGGGCGATCATCGTGTGCCTGTGGTCGACCGGGTACCAGTACTCGAACTCCTCCCTGAGGCCCTTGAGGTCCTCAGAATTGACTCCCACCTTCTGGGCCAGTTCCCCTGGGTCGCCCTTCCCCCAGAACACGTAGTCCCAGAACTCGACGCCCATCTTGGCGGGGTCTATCTTGAGGGCCCTTATCTTGTGGATGACCGTGTAGAAGGCCATGTAGATTGTAGAGTCGCTGAGCGACTCGATGATCCACTGAGGGTCGAACGGGAGCCTGGTCCCTATCCCCCTCTTCCTGGCGCAGGGCCTCTTGTCGAGCCACTCTATCGTGTCCTCGAACAGCTTCCTGTACTTCTCCGGGATTATGGCCATAATCTCGAGGGCCTTCCTGCCGCGCTCCTTCCAGCCGGGCGCGTTGAAGTCGAGGAACCACTGGTCTGGCAGTACAGCGACGACGACCTTCCCGCCCGACCTGCTGACGACGGGCTTCTTGGAGGCCGTCACCTCGTAGAAGGTGAAGCCGAGGCCTCGCTCGAACAGGAACTCCTTGGTCTTCTCCTTGGCCTCCGTGACCTTGAGCCCGGCGAAGGGACCGGCGGTCATGACGCCCTCGTAGAACTCCTTCTTGTAGATCTCCTCGGTGGCCGCCTCCAGGGCCTCCCTGTCCTCCTGGCTCCTGACCCCGTGCCGCTCGCAGGCCTCCTTTGCGGGTAGCTCGCCGTACCCTGGGAGCCTGATTATGGGGATGGGCTCCAGGCCCTCCACGAGCTCCCTCGGGACGCCGAACCTCTCAGGGTTTGCCTTGACGTCCATGAGAGCGGCGTAGTCGTAGGGGGCGTGGGCCGGGACGCTGTAGACCACTCCGGTGGCCTCATCCGGGTCGACGAATGTTCCAGGCAGCACGGGGACGGACCTGCCCACCAGCGGGTCCCTGACCCTGAGCCCGACAAGCTCCCTTCCCCTGAGCTCTCTGACCCTTCTCACCGAGTGCTGCTGGAGCCTGAGCTTGATCTCGGCCTCCCCGGACACTATCCACCTCTCCCCATTCACCTCGAGCTCCACGTACCTTGCGTCTGGGTTCACCCAGACGTTGGTGACGCCGGGCAGGGTCTCCGGCCTCAGCGTGGCCGCCACTAGGTACCTCCCCTCGCCCGCGTCAAACTTCACGGCAGTGAACTCCACGATCCCGGGCTTGATCTCGTCGCCGCCGAGTATGTCGTCCTCGCCGACCGCCTGCTCCTCCATCACGTCGTAGAGCACTGGGTGGCCCCCTTGGACTATGTACCCCTTGTCCCTCAGCCTGATGAACTGCCAGGACACGAAGGAGTTGTACTCGGGGTCTCCCGTGGTGAACCTCCGCCTCCAGTCAATGGAGTAGCCGAGGGCGTCGAAGTCGGAGCTGATAACGCTGGAGAAGAACTTCATGACTTCCCACGGGTCCTTGAACCTCTCGATGAGCCTGTCGATCTCACTCTCGTCGTCCACGTAGAGCCTAAGGTAGGAGCGGTAGAGCCGGATGTACTCCTCGTCCCCCATTCTGATCCTGGCTGAGATGGCCTCTATGGGGGTGCCGGTGATGTGGAACGCCATCGGCCACAGCACGTTGTAGCCTTTGTGCCTCATGTAGCGGGCGTGCACGTCTCCAATCGTGTAGGTCCTGCCGTGCCCTATGTGCAGCGGTCCCGACGTGTATGGGTACGGTACCGTGAGGAAGTACTTTGGTCGCGAGGGGTCAGGGTCCGCCTCGAAGATCCTGGCCTCCTTCCACCTCTTCTGCCACTTGGCCTCTATCGAGCGGAGCCACTCCTTGAACTCATCTCTCCCCTCGCCAGCGAAGTAGATCACCTGGGGCGGGCCTTCCTCCCCCACGATAAAAAGGCTTATTCTCCGGGCGATCTAGGGCGTCGCTGGGGGCGGCAGGGGGCTGGGAGGTTAATATATCGGAGCCGCAATATCTCCCCCAAATGCCCGAGGAGGTCTACGAGCTCCACGGTGTCTGGAAGGTCTACGGGTCGGGGAACTCTGCGGTGGCAGCGCTGAGGGGAGTGAGCCTCACCGTCCACGCTGGAGAGTTCGTCGCAGTAATGGGACCATCCGGGTCGGGGAAGACGACCCTCCTCATGGTGCTCGGCCTCATGACCAGCCCTACCAGGGGGACGGTCCGCCTGCTCGGATCTGACGTCACCAAGATACGGGACAGCGAGGCGACCAGGCTAAGGAGGGAGACCATAGGGTTCATCTTCCAGACCTTCAACCTAGTGCCCTGGCTGACGGCCGTCGAGAACGTGGAGCTGGCGCTGGCCATTGGAGGTCACAGGGGAGACAGGAGGCGCAGGGCCCTGGAGCTGCTGGACCTAGTGGGGCTCAGGGAGCGCGCCCACCACAGGCCCGGGGAGCTTAGCGGCGGCGAGCAGCAGAGGGTGGCGATCGCCAGGGCGCTGGCCAACGACCCCAGGATCGTGCTGGCCGACGAGCCTACCGGCAACCTGGACTCCAGGTCGGGAGAGCAGGTCGTTCGGATGCTGGCAGACCTCGCCCGCCAGGGAAGGACCGTCGTCATGGTTACACACGACCGCGAGATGGCCTCTCGGGCCGACAGGGTGATCCTGTTGAAGGATGGTAGGGTCCTCAGGGAGGTGAGCTCGGATGCGATACCGTGAGGTGGCCCTCCTGGTACTTCTTCTCTCGGCTCCCTTGGCTCTCGCGCGGGCGGGGGCCGATCAGTCGTGCAACAGCGTCCTCCAGGCAGACGGGGCCTCGTGGACCCCCGTGACTTACCAGGGACCCGTCTTCCCAGGCACGGGTTTGGTGCACGTCTCGCTCGGCGTCCGCAACAACGGGACCCGATCAGTGACCGTGCTGGACGCCGAGGTCAGGCTCTCACCCGGCGTCAGGTCGGTTGCAGGGGCTTCATCCCTCACGCTTCCCGCCCCTGTGGTAATAGGCCCTGGCCAGAGGGCGTCGTTCGAGTTCGACGCCTACGTGACGGCCGCCGCCGACCCCGGGACCGCGTTCATCACACTCGAGCTCAACTTCTCCGAGGCGGGCATGTGGTCCGCAGAGCCCCGGACCTGCGCCGTCACCTACCGCCTGAGGGTAGCGAGGCCCCCAGAGTTGGTTCTAATCCACCAATCCCTCTCCCTGAGACAGGGGTCCACGGGCACCCTCGGGGTGACCTTGGTCAACAGGGGAGAGGCCGACGCCCGCATAGTCTCCGTGCAGGTGGTCTCCAGAGAGCTCACCCCCCTGCTGACCAGCCTGGCCGAGGGGGTCGTGATAGGCCCTGGTGAGTGGGCCGAACTCGATATACCGGTCTCCGCTCCAGCGGACTTTGAGGGCGAGGCCGTGATCGCCCTGAAGGTGAGGTACGCCTTCGAGGCCGGGGAGAGGACCGCCGAGTTCTCCCTGCCGGTCTACGTGTCTCCCGAGGGGGAGGCCGACCTTGTCGTCTCGGTCGCTCAGACGGGCCTGACACCCGGCGTCGAGAACGTGATCGACCTGAGGATCGCAAACGAGGGGGACTCTGGGGCTGAGGACGTCCACCTCTCAATCCAGCCGGCTCAGGGGATCACAGTCCTCGGGCCCTCATCCATCAGACTGGGGGACATCGACCCCGGAGAGTCGACGCGGGTCAGGCTTCGCGTGCTCCCGTCTGAGACCCTGGAGACGTATGCCTTGGCACTCGAGATGACCTACGCGAGCGGCGGGAGGCCGGCCCAGAGGACCGTGACCCTTGGGTTCTACAGGAGCCAGAGGGCCAAGGTGACGGTGACCTCTCTCTCGGTGGAGTGGGTGGCTGGCAAGCTCTACGTCCGCGGTCTGCTGGCAAACGTCGGGGACAGGCAGGCAAAGAGCGTGAATGTCACGGTCATGGAGGGCGCGTGCGAGGGGCAGGGCGTGTTCCTCGGCGAGCTCGATCCTGAGGAGACTTTGACCTTCTCCATATCGTGCGAGCCGGCCGGAAACGAGACCTCTGCGACCCTGCGCGTCTACTACATGGCCGCGCCCGGGCAGCTCGAATTCTCCGACTCGAAGGTGAGCGTTCCGGCGGGGTCGCCGGAGCTGCCGGCGGGCGCGTCCTCAGAGGCGGCCCCGCTGAGGAGAGCCTCGAGTACTCTCACCGCCGTGGTGGCCATCGCGGCCGCGGGCATAGGGCTGGTGATCGGCAGGCTCTCGGCGCGGGCCCCGAGGGGTGAGGGTTGAGGCTATCCGACATACTCCGGTTCTCGCTGAAGGCGCTGGCCTCGCGGAAGAGGAGAACCGCCCTAACCATGCTCGGCATACTGGTCGGGGTCCTCACGCTCACGGCCGTCATCAGCGTGGCCCACGGATACAGCACGGCCGTGGTGAGCGTCATCAACATATCGAGCCCCAGGCTGATCCTGGTGTTCTCCAGGGAGAGCCCACTGACAGAATCCGACCTCCTCAGGCTGGAGAACGTCCCAGGGGTTGAGAGGGCGGTCCCCCTTATCACGTTCCCCGTTCAGGTGCGGATCGGCCCAGACACCAGAACCGTCACGGTCGTCGGCGTCGACCCCGCCTACGTACAGGACATCTTCCCGGGGCTAGAGCTCCGGTCCGGGGCGTGGCCCGCGCCCGGAGAGCAGGCCGTGATACTCGGCGACGCGATAGCCAGCTCCTACTTCGGGACGGCTGAGGGAATAGAGGGTGTGACCCTGAGGGGAGAGGCCTTCGGGAGGAGGTTCTCCGCCAGGGTCGCTGGCGTCGCCGCGCCTTATGGAACGAGCATCCTGGCCGACGTAGACTCGTCCGCCCTAATGCCGATAGAGGCGGCCAAGAGGATCTTCGAGGACGTCAGCGGCCTCCGGGGGTACGGGGCGACCGCGGTCATAGCGGTGGACGAGTCGGCCATCGACACCGTGCTGCAGTTCATCAGGCTTGAGTTGGGTGATGAGGTCGACTACGTGGCCATGCGCGACATTCAGGGGGCCCTCGACCAGGCCGTCCGGATGGCGGTGCTGGTCTTGGGAGGGGTTGCGTCCATGACCCTCGTGGTGGCGGCCATAGGCATCATGAACGCCATGTTCACGGCTGTCACGGAGAGGACCAGGATAATCGGGGTCATGCGGGCCATGGGCGCCTCTAGGTCTGACGTGGCCCTGTCGTTCCTCGCCGAGGGGGTGATCATGGCGCTGATCGCCGGCGCGCTGGGGATAGCGCTCGGCTACTTGACCGGGAGCGCCCTCATGGCGGTCATAGTCGGTGGGGGCGGGGCCACCGGACCCCGAGGCGCCGCCCTCAAACTCTCGGTTAGCCTCCCAGCGGAGTACGCGGTTGGCATCTTCTTGGCGACGTTGGCCATAACCGTGGTGGGCACCGTGCCTCCGGCGCTGCGGGCGGCCTCTCTGGAGCCCTCTGAAGCCCTCAGGTACGAGTAGTGGCGGGCCCGGCGGGATTTGAACCCGCGACCCCCCGGTTAAAAGCCGGGTGCTCTGCCATGCTGAGCTACGGGCCCCCCTCTCCACCGCCTCCCCTCCCCGGAATTAAACCTGTCGCGCCCAGCCCAGCTCAACCTACCTCAAAGCAGGAGGCCCACCAGTACGGTGGGCAGCATTGGCACTACGGTCCCCATCGCCACGAGGGGGGCGGCGTGGTCGGCTGTCACGGCGGCAAGGGCAATGGAGTCGACCACCTCTCGGCCGACAAGCATGACCTCCAACTCCCCGTAGTCCGCCCTCGCGACCGTGGGTATCTCGGAGGACTCGGCCTCCTCTATGGCCCTCTCGACTAGCTTCAGGACCGCCTCCTCCTCGCCTCCCCACCCCACGGGGTTGACTGGAGTCTCCGGCGAGAGTGTGTAGTGCGTGTCCGTCGTCGCGACTATTGGCTTGTAACCGGCAGACCTGAGCCTCGCGCAGATCCTGGCCCTGAGCTCCGGCACCATGTTGTTCCCGTCCACGGACACGTAGGCGACGGCCCACGACCTGTCGGCTCCCCGTATGGTCACAATCCTCGCCCCACCAGGTCCCACACTGCCGAGTTCGTCTCTTGAGTCGAGGGCCGAGCCGAAGCCCACGAGCACTTGCTTCGACGTCGGAGAGCTGATAGCTCTCTTGTATGCCTTCCAGGCGACTCCCAAAATTACCTCCTCCTCTGGACTGAAGGGCTCCACGCTCCAAGGCTCTCCGGACCCCAGAGAGTCGTGCCTGTCCACAACCAAGGGGGTAGGCCCCCCGCCAGAGGCCGAGACCCTCTCTCTCAGTCTCAGCTCCACAGTCTCCGGAAAGTCCTCAGCGTCCCTTGGCCAGCCGGATATTGTGAGCAGGACGTAATCGCCGAATCGCTGAGCGGTCACCTCGATGCTGTCTGTCTCCGATCTGACGACCACAGCGGGACCGATTTCAACCTCAGGGGCCGCCTCCAGGATCTCTAGGGTGCGCTCGGCTACCTTATCAACCCACCACCTATTGGGGAGATTCCTCGCGTGGGTGCTCACTCTCCTCAGGAACGTCGCCTTAAGTCCAGCCTCCTCTAGCCTCGACAAGACCCTAAAAGGTCCATTAGAGCTACCAGCATCTCCCAGTGGCCCAGGGTGGAAGTCAGGGGCCACGATGGCCACGTCCCCCATCCTCACCGTCAAGATTCCCACGCTTCCGGGCCTAGCCCTCGCGGCGAGGATGCCCTCGAGGGGGGCCGGGTCACCCACTAGCAGAAGTCTCGTAATCGCCCTCACCGTCTGCAGAGCGTCCTCCCCGACGAGCCTCCTCGAGATCCTATCTTCCGTCTCCAGAGTCAGCCAGAGAGTGAGCGCCGCCGTCACTACGGGGAGGCTCAAGAGGAGAAGGCTCATCTCTCCAGACTTAACGGGCCACCACGCCACGAGGAGCGGCGCCAGGCAGGATGGAAGTACCCTCTCAATCCCCATGGTCATCGACAGGACCGAGAGAGCCCGCAGATAGATGGCGGCGTGCAGGCCAGCCAACAGTCCGGAGTAGATCCCTCTGGCTCCCAGAGGGGTGAATACCAGGGGGATGATAGCAAGAGGCGCCTGAGTGAGTGTTACCAGCCAGGCGGCCCTCCTCCGGTCGAGGGAGCCGCCAGCGCCGCTCAACAGTGTAAACGCAAGTATGAGAGATGCAGCATATGTTAATGTTAACCAAACCGAAACGTTGATGCCGCACCCCCAAAAACACGCTAAGAATACCGCTGCGCTCTCAAGAACCCCTACGCTGACCGCTAGGCGAAAACTGCCTAATCTGAAGACCCTCCTAGCAGCTTTGATTATTCCCCTGTAAACTATGGGGAATGCCATTGGGAGACCTGGCTTTAACTTGAAACTTTTTATTTAGGTTTCTGTAGTTTAAGGTTGGTAGGGGCGCGATAAAGCGCCCCTAGAAGGTGAGAATGTAGGGGTGAGTTTGTAATGCCTAGAAGGAAGGGTATAACCAACCGGGAGTTAAACATCCTGAAGAAGCTTGTTGAGGACGGCAGGGTGACCTACACCCAGATAGCTAGGGAGCTCGGCATGAGCCCCGCTGGCGTCATGAAGAAGGTTAGGAAGCTGGAGGAGCTGGGGATCATCAAGGGGTACACGGCCTTGGTGGACCACGCCAAGCTGGGCAAGGGGTACAAGTACATCATCCTCATGAGGACCGAGCCCGGCAAGCACGCCGAGGTGGCCAAGAAGGTTGTCGAGATCGCCCCGCAGAACGTACTGGAGGTCCACGAGATAACGGGCCCGTACGACATAGTCGTGAAGCTCATCGCCGGGGATCAGCACGAGCTGAATGAGCTCCTGAAGAAGATACTGAGCATCCCTGGCGTGAGGGAGACCAACACCTCGCTGGTACTGGAGACCGTCAGGGAGCAGGCCTCCATAGTGCCGGACGAGATTCCGCCCGAGGTCCTCCGCTCCCTCGCGAAGGCCTAAAGGCGGAGAGGTCCAAGGAGGGCTGGGCAGGGAGGCTGATTAGAGGGGTTCCCACCTAGGGCCAAGCGGCTTGGCCTCCATGCCCAGCTCTAGGGTTAACCCTCTCGCAAGTTCTCTCGTCCGTCCCCAAACCGTGTAAGCCCTGTCTGCTTCTGACTTCCTTGCAACCTCCACAAGCCCTCCATAGTCGGCATGAGAGCTCAGCGGGAACCCGGCATCGGCCCAGCGGGGAACCCTGAGCACTACCCATCCGGTTGCCAAGGAGAGCTTCTTGGCGATCGCTCTGTTTCGAGAACTCACGACGGCGACTCCACCCTCAGGGCCCCCTATCGGAGAGGCGATCAGGTCTACCTTGGTGTGGTGCCTGTACGCCTCGGTTACCCTCAGGATCTCGGAGTCGGCCTGGACTGGGACGTCGAGCAGCCTGTTCAGGGCTGCAATGACCTCCTGGGCCTTGCCCACTGCGTAGGCCAGCACAGCAGGCGTAGCTCCCTCCCTCATGACCCTGGCCGCCCAGAGGGCGAGTTCGGCCCTGACCCTCTGTGGGTGAGGGAACCCGAACCTAGGGGATCCGTAGGTAGACTCTATGACGATCACGTCCGCCCTCGGGACGACCGCGGGCGACTCGACCGTGAGGCCGCCCAGGGGGTTGACGTCGCCCGTGTACAGGAGGGAAGATCCTCTACCTTCGATGAGGAACATCGCTGAACCGAGGATGTGCCCCGCTGGGTAGGCGGTGACCGTCAGACTGCCTATCTCCAGAGGCTCGCCGAACTCGACTATGACGGGCCTCCTGATCCCCCCGTACCTAGCAGATATCACGTCGGCCGTGGGCTGGGTGCAGGCGAGCGGTGAGGTGGAGGTCCTCAGGTCTCTGGGCACATGATCTGCGTGGGCATGGGTCACCACAGTGAACACGCCTGGCTCCGTCCTCTTTGGATCTAGGAGGATCCTAGTGTCTCCTTCACGAACCTCGACGCCGTTTGAGAGCCTTATCTCCAACGAGGCACTCACCCATTCACTCGGCCTTAAGATTTTCCGGTCTGGCGTCTCCTGAAACCCGTTACAGCGGCCAGAGTCAAAGTTATATCCCTGGGCTCCTCGTGGGCGAAGGGGAGGAGGTATGCCCAAGAAAAAGAAGGAGCGGAGCTTTATGCCTATGTCGACCGCCGGCCTACTGTCCTTCTCCCAAGAGGAGTCCGGTGGCCTGAAGGTTCCCAAGTGGTTCCCCGTGGCGATCTCCATAGCGTCTTCCGTGATCCTCTTGGTGCTCAGGGCGACCGCGTGAGGTGCCTACCCGTTGAGGATCTCCGAGGCCCAGGCGCTCGTTCGAGAGACCTACCACGAGAGGGACTCGGAGAGGGGCGCCCCGCTCACCGCCCTGCACCTCGTCGAGGAGCTGGGTGAGCTCTTAGAGGCCATAAGGCGCGGGTCTGAGGAGGATCTTAAGGCTGAGGCCGCAGACGTGTTCGCCTGGCTGCTGAGCACTCTCGACCTCCTCGGCATCGACTTGGAGTCAGCGTTTGCCGAGAGGTACGGTTCGGGGTGCCCCCGGTGCGGCTCTAAGCCGTGCCGATGCCCGCCCCTTCAGGTCGGGAGGTGGTTTGGTGGAGTTCCTGACCGTTAGACCGAACGACATCCTAGAGATGACCATGAAGCTGGCAGACGAAATTACAAGGGACGGTTACGAGCCCGAGGTCCTCGTGTCCATCTTTAGGGGGGGCATGGTTATCGCTCGCTACCTCAGTGACTTCCTGGACGTGAGGGAGATCAGAAGCGTGAGGATAGAGCACTACTCGGCCCTTGAGAAGAAAGAGGGGGCAAGGATCATAGAGCCCCTAAGGGAGAGGGTGGACGGAAAGAGGGTGCTCGTGGTGGACGACGTGGCGGATACGGGTGACAGCCTCGCCGAGGCCGTGAGGCACGTCAGGGAGATGGGCGCCTCAGAGGTCCGCGTCGCAACCCTTCACTACAAGCCTTGGAGCAAGGTGACCCCCGACTACTACGTGGAGGAGACGGAAAGCTGGGTGATATACCCCTGGGAGTACGCCGAGACCGCCAAATTTCTAATGGAGATGCTGACCAAGGAGGGTTCGAGCAGGGAGGACGCCCTTCGGGTGATACTAGAGGAGGCCAAGATTCCGGAGAAGGTGGTCCGATGGCTGGGCCTGCTGTGAAGGGGACGTTCGAGAAGGTAGTTGACCTAGCCAACAGGAGGGGATTCTTCTGGCCCTCCGCCAGGGATCTGTACCCCCAGGCCCCTGCGGGCTTCTGGGTGTATGGACCCCTGGGTCACAGGCTAAAGGAGAAGATTGCCGACCTCTGGAGGAAGCACATCGTCAGGCCGGAGGGCGCGTTCGAGCTTGAGACCCCGCTGATGCTTCCCCTGCAGGTATTCGAGGCCTCCGGGCACCTCAAGCACTTCTTTGACAGGCTGGTGGAGTGCAAGAGGTGCCACACGAGGTTCAGGATCGACAAGCTCTTGGAGGAGAAGCTGGGGGTAACGGAGAACCTCGAAGGGTACCCGGACGAGGAGCTGCACCGCATGCTACTGGAGGGTAAGGTCAAATGCCCCAAGTGCGGGGCCTTCGACTGGACCGAGGTGAAGAGGTTCAACCTGATGTTCACCATAGCCGTCGGCGCCGAAGCAGAGGAGCCGAACGCCGCCCTGAGGCCCGAGACGACTCAGGGCAGCGTGGTCGAGTTTAGGAGGACCTTCCTAACAATGAGAGGGAAGCTCCCCTTCATAATGGCCCAGAGGGGTAGGGTATTCAGGAACGAGATAGCACCCAGGCGAGCTCTGGTGAGGATGAGGGAGTTCCAGCAGCTGGAGATTCACGTCTTCTTCGACCCGGAGGACACCTCGTACTACGACGAGAAGCTGAGGCCCCTATTGGATTACAGGCTCAGATTCCTGCGGCTGGAAGACAGGGAGACTGGCAAGATTACCGAGATGACGGCCCGTGAGGCCCTGGAGAGCGGCTATACCATAAACTCGCTTATCACGTACTGGCTCGTGATCTACCAGAAGTTCTTCAACGAAATCATCGGCCTCCCGCTGGAGAGGCTTAGGTACAGGGAGCTGGGCCCGGACGAGAGGGCCCACTACGCCTCTGCCCACTGGGACCTCGAGGTGTACACCGAGGACCTGGGTTGGGTCGAGCTGGTCAACAACGCTTACAGGACCGACTACGACCTCAAGGGCCACTCTAAGGCGTCTGGTATCGATCTCTCGGTCCAAACCCCGAGGGGAAAGGTGGCGCCGCACCTCTACGAGCCGTCCATAGGCCTGGACCGGACGGTGCTCCACGTGCTCATGATGTCCTACGTGGAGGACGAGAAGAGGAAGTGGCTTAGGATACCGAGGCACCTCGCCCCAATCGACGTCGCCGTGTTCCCGCTGGTCTCAAGGGACGGGCTCCCGGAGGTTGCCAGGGAGATCGCCCGTGAGCTTTCGAGTAAGTTCTTTGTGTACTACGACGAGAAGGACTCCATAGGCAGGAGGTACAGGCGCATGGACGAAGTTGGGACCCCATTGTGCGTCACGGTGGACTATCAGACTCTGGAGGATGGGACCGTCACCCTGAGGGACAGGGACACTATGGCCCAGGTGAGGGCGGACAGACCGAGTCTCGTTGAGGCCGTGAGGAGGTTCTTAGCCGGTGCCCCGCTCGAGGAGCTGGGTACACCGCTGGGCTGACTCCCGTATTACGTTCGGACGGTCTAAGTCTTAACGAGGCCGCGCCCCGGCAGAATCGTGTACTCCCGGCCCGAATCGGCCGCGAGGCTATTATGCGCGGCGCTAAGGTCACACCATCAGACTAAGAGCCCCTCACCCGAGGAGATCAGGACCAGCTTAGCCAAGGCGGCGGGTGCCTCGAGGCTCAGATCACTAATGCTCAGGCTCCCCCTGCTGCGGAGGGCGGCGCTCCTCGGCGTCAGGCCCTTGGGGGAGCTTCCCAGCGACTATGAGTGGTGGTATCAGTTCGGCTACGCCCTCACCCGCTACGACCCGACCACGGCCGTGTGGGTCCTCAGGGCGATGGATCGACTGGATGTCTGCGCGGAGGCTCTCTTGATGGGTGCCCTCGCCGCCACGACCCCTCGGCCGCGGGAGAGGGCGCGGGGTAGAACGCGCAGACGGGCGACGAGTCCCGTCGAGCAGGCCGTGGAGCTGGCAACTAGGTCGCTGACAGATGTTCACCCCGCCATACTCGGCGAGCTTGAGGAGGCCCTCGTGAGGGAGTTTGAACGGGCTGGGAGAAGTCTGGGGGCGATAGACGCTCTGAACAGGGTGGGATGGCCAGCGGGCATCGTCCTGTCCGTCATGAAGAGGGCGTACGAGCGCGTTGAGGATGATGAACTCTCTCTGCGGTCTTTGAGAGACATCCTTGCATCCGTCCTGAGGAATTGGCCGTCATTCGTATGGAATCTCCTCAGTCGCCTCACGGCAGGAGAGCTTAGCCGAAAGAGTCAGCTGGCCACCTTGGACGCCCTGATCGCGGCCGGCTTCTGGACTGAGGCGGCTGGGATCATCCGGGTCACTCCCGGACTGAGGTCAGAGGTAGTTGCGGAGGAGGCTGAGTCGCTCGGGCTCTCCCTCGCGTCTGCCGCGATCCTCTCCACTCTGGCCCTTGAGAGCTCCAATCCCTTGAGAAGGTGGAGGCTCCTCATGAAAGCGGGATACTTGGCCTCCAAGTCCGGGAAGAGGGCGTTGGCTGGCGTCCTTTTCGAGGAGGCCGCCGAAACCCTCCGACCTCATGTCGACTCCGGCGCACCAGTCCTCGCGCACTACCACGAGGCCCTCGAGAGGGCTGCCCTCGCCCTCACCGACGCTGGGCTGAAGCACCGGGCGTTCAGACTGTGGGCTGAACTAAAGCTCTCAACCGCAGGTGTGAGGGAGTCCGGCATCGACCTCCCGGGTGTGACGGCGAGGGAGGCCCGCGCCACACTCTGGATGGCTGAGCTGGTCTCGGAGATATCTCACCGCGAGGCGGCTGGGTGGTACCTCAAGGCCGCCCGCCTGTTTGAGGAGCTGGGCGCCAAGTCCATGGTCGAGTATTCCAATAAGAGGGCTACACTGGAACTCCTCTTCGATGGAAAGATCAAGGAGGCATCCAGGCTAACTGGGAGGGGGCAGGTTAGTTGACTGCCGCCTGGACCAACGCGTCCTAAGGGGAGAAAAAGGTTTTTCCAATACCTGACAGAGAGCAAGGGGAGACTAGTTGTCGGGTTCGCGGGCTCACGTCATGTCCATTAGAGATGTGTTCGCCCGATGCGACAGCCTGAGAGGCCAGGGGAAAGTCGTAATTGACGCTCACATAGGGGCCCCCTCTCATGATCCTCCCTTACCGGTGGAAGACGTTCTACAGAGAGCCAAGGGACTGGGGAGGGCGTACACACCATTTGTCGGCACGAAGTCAACAAGGAAGGCGGCCGCAGAGTTCGCGGCGAGGACACTCGGTGTGCCTGAGGACTCAGATAGGGTAGTCATAACGGCCAGCGGGGCCCATGCGTGTTTCGTGTCCATGGCCCTGTTCCGGAGAGAAACCATCCTCCTTCCGAAGCCCGGCTTTCCGCTCTACTACCCACAGGCAGAGCTTGCCGGAGTCAGGTACGATACGTACGATCCTCTGTCCGAGGATCTGGTTGAGGAGATACTGTCTAAGCTGTCAGATGATGTCAAGGGCGTGCTGATCAACTTCCCGAACAACCCAACGGGTCACATACCTCGCGCCAAGCAGATCGAGGAACTCTGGGAGGAGTTGAGCAAGAAGGGCGTTGTCCTGATAAACGATGCCGTCTACCACGAGATATACTTCGAGGACAAACCACCGTTCCCTGGAGACCTGATACTGGACACAGCCTCGAAGAGCCTCTCTCTCCCCGGGATAAGGATCGGCTACATATACTCGTCGGACAGGGAGACCGCCCAGAAGATAGGGAGGATCGTCTACCATACCACTGCCGGGTCAAGCGACGTCTCCCAGCTGATATTCACGGAGGAGGTCAGGGCTGCTGACGAGGTTTACTTCAAGAGGGTCAGGGAGTTCTACAGGGTCAGAAGGGACGCCTTGGTGGGGGCCCTGAAGAGGCTGGGCTTCGAGTTCGTCGAACCCAAGGGCGCCTTCTACGTCTTCGCCAAGCACCCCAAGTTCCCAGATGCGTCCGAACTGGTCGCGAGGCTCCTTGACCCATCGAGGGACGTTATAGTGGGGTTGGTCCCCGGCGCCGCCTTCGGGGCAACCCCCGAGTGGATGAGGATCAGCTACGGCAAGCTGACTATGGGGGACGTTGAGCTTATGGAGAAGGAGCTGAGGGAGGAGTTGGGGTGATATGGGAGGAGGGGGCGACTGCCACGACCTGTTCGAAGTGATGGGTGGAAGGAGGTCAGTGAGGTCCTATCTCTCAGATCCTGTGGCCGAGGAGGACCTCAACAGGATAATTGAGGCGGCCTGTTGCGCACCCTCGGCCGGCAACCTCCAGGCGTACAGAGTAGTTGTAGTGAAGGATTCAGAACTCAGGCAGAGGCTGGCCGACGCCTGCTGGGGTCAGGGATTCATAGCCGAGGCCCCGGTGTCTCTGGTGTTTCTCTCTGACCCCGCGGCGTCTGCAAGGAGATACGGGAGCAGAGGAGCGGAGCTCTACTCGCTACAAGACGCCACGATTGCGTGCGCGTTTGCCATGCTCGCCGCCCACGCTTTGGGATACGGGACGTGCTGGGTGGGCGCCTTCGACGACGAGGCTGTGCTCAGAGTCATCGGGGCGAGCGGGATCGGCCTGCGCCCCGTAGCCGTGCTCACTGTTGGGAGGCCGCGGGGACCCGCTAGGACGACCAGCAGGAGACCAGTCGAGGAGATCGTTGCCATCAACTCGCTCGATCGCCCATTCCCGTACTCAGCATCCGATCCACGGCTCAGGAGGCCGGGCATGTGATGGGCAATTAGGTAGGCTTATATCTCAGGAGAAGGGACGAATTCTTACAATGCCGGCCTTCGGAGTTGGAGGTGTGGCCTGGGCGCCTGTCGTCGCACTGGCCACATTTGTCGCCAACGTGATAGCGCTCTGGCTGTCCCAGAGATTCGTCCTGCCGACGGAGAAGGAGAAGGGTCTGCTCTCCGTGGCTCTGCTATCACTGATCGGCGCGGTGCTGAATCTCGTCCTGATCAGGTTCATTCCACTCATAGGCTTCTTGGTGGCCATAGTCGTCTGGATATGGCTGATCAAGGTTTGGTTCGACATCGGCTGGGGCCACGCCATACTGATTGCAATCGTGGCCTTCGTGCTGGGCATAATCCTTTCAGCTATCGTAGGCCTCATCTTAGGGATCTCGCTGCTCCTGCCCCTACTCAGGTGAGGCCAGCACTCTTCTCCTTTCCTGTTTTTAAATTCATTATAACGTCTTTATTCAAGTCACGCGCTTACCTGAGGGGCCGACTGGCTCCAAGGAACCGTTTCATCGGCCCTTTGGGGGGATGTTTGGATCGCCGACTACAACCGTTTTAATGTGTGCAAGGCGCTGAAATGACAAGAAAAGTGATTAATATCAAGCATTTGGCTTGATATAATTGCGGTGGTGGTCCCAATGAATGGGAGAAGGATACTCGGAGTTGCCCTCTTGGGCGCCCTTCTGCTGACCCCAGGCTACCTCCGAGTCTCGCAGGCAACACCGGACGCGCCGCTGAGCGTGTACCTCACTGAGATGGTGAACGCGACCCTCGAGACCGACGGGCTGTACTATGACTGCGGAGCGTGGAACATCACCGGGAACATCACGATATACAACGGGGCCAGCGAGAGGGTATTCGACATATGGCTTCCCGTCTGGATGGACCCAGGGCTCACATACCTGACAACTCTCTCAGTTAATGAGAAGCCGACTTACTCCCGCGTGGATGTTGCCTCCCCAGGAGCCGACATCCCGGCCTGGGTGCTGAATTCCTATCCCTCCACGGGATTTGGGACCCCAGCCAGTATGTACTGGGTTCACATAACGGAGCTGCAGGGCGGCGACAGGGTGGTACTGACGTACGCTATCGACGGCACCTCCATATCTGCCTGCCCACCGATCCGATTGAATGAGACCATCGACCCGGAGAAGATCGTGGACGGGCAGGCCCAAGATGTGGAGGTTAACCTGTCCGTGATAAACGACCTCCCGTGGAACATGTACGTCAAGGTTAGGAAGATCCTTCCGCCAGACAACGGACCCAGCGATGGCTGGCTGAATGCCGCTGGGAACCCGGTCTTCATGTCTTCCGGCACCTCATCTGCCGGTGCATCCGGGCTTTCGCCGGACGGAAAGCAGCTGAACTGGACGGGCGACGGGAGCTGGCCCGACGGCTGGTTCGTTGTCGGGGCTAACTCCAAGGAGGACCTTACCGGCGTGGTGGTCCACGGCACTCCGGATCTGTCAGAGGTCGGCGGGAGCACTCAGAAGATTTCGCTAGGAAGGATCCACCTCAGGTTCAAGTTTGCGAAGGCCCTGAGTGGGAGCTACGTTGGATACATGTACGCCTCAAGCGACGCTGACTTCGAAGCCAAGAAGGAGCAGGACACCAGCGCCCCCACCACGTGGTACGAGACTCTCGTCGTCTATGACACCAGCGGGACGTTCGACTACGAAATCGTCTACACAAAACTTTGGGCTACGTCTACCGCAAATCCGGAGGATACCCCGATAGCGGGTTCCGTCAACGAGCAGACCAGCTCTCCAATAGCGGTCATTGGCCCGGGTGAGGCCAGCACCTCCTACCAGTACGGCCCGTTCAGCTTCTCCGCCGGAGCCGTTCCAAAGATCTGGGCCGAGTTCAGGGCGAGGATACAGAGGGACGAGACCTACGGCTGGATGAACTACACCAACACGACCGTCGGAGTGGGGCCCGACGGGAAGTCCAAGTTCATTGTGAGGGAGATGATCTGGGTAGTCAGGGGGTACCTAGTCAGGGCGAAGAAGGAGGTCAGGCCGGGGCCCGTGAACAACATGACCTGCATAACGATAGAGCTATACAACGCTGGAGAGTGGATGACGCCCTATGTCGAGTTCTATGACCTGATCCCGCTCAACTTCACGGCTAAAGAGGACGACGCGAGCAACGAGAGCATGATGTTCTTCCCGATCGAGATGCTGGCGCAGGACGCCGACGCCGGTTCGCCTCCCGACTACAGCCAGGTGGTGACCGGCCTCACCGGCTACGAGAAGGGATACGTGTGGAAGACCTACCCGATCCCAGCGCCTCAGATGGGCTTCGTGGAGTGGTTCGACAACGCGACCTCGGCGGCCCACAAGCTTGTGACAGTAACCTTCACCGATGGCTCGTCCTCTGCCTGGGATGTGTATCCAACGAGCTCATCCTCTGTCTACATAGACTTCAGAAACGGCACAGCAAACACCTTTAACGAGGGAGACACCTTCGTCGCCAACGGAACCACCTTCAAGGTCACCTGGGTTCAGGACACTCTCTCGGGCACCTCCGGCGGCAAGGTGGCTGTGTCGGCCGAGGGTACGTACGAGAACCTCGATATGGATGTCTACAACCCGGTTGTCGTCCACTACTGCGTGATAGGCACCGGCAATTACAACCTCACGGACATCTTCGTGGTGGGCGTCGATCCCAGGAACACGCTGGATGCCACCGCCGTGTTCATGCCCTCTGCGGGCGTTGAGCTCGGCGCGGCGACCTTCGAGCAGTGGCTCGTCGTTGCTGTCGCCGCCCTGGTGATCGCGGGGGTCCTCCTAGAGAGGAGGAGGAATTCCCCCTCCCAGTGAACCTTTTTTCCGACAAGTGGGGCGTCGGGGTATGCCCTCCCGTCCCCTCCGCGCTTTTTTCGCAGCAGTACTTATGATCGCCCTGTGCCCGCCCACTCTGCACCCTGCCGCCGCGGCACAGGGAGAGTACAATCCGCTAGTATACGAGAAGCTAGAGGTAACGGTCCAGGTCTCAGAGGATGGCTCCGTGACGGTCACGATAAGGGCCACCTTGCGGAACGACGGCAGGGTTCCGGTTGTTCCGGGATACGGGAGACTACCAGTATCCGGAATCAAGCAGAAGAGCGCAGGCGGCCTTCCACTACCCGGAGAAGAGAGGGTCAACCTGTCGGTGACCGTCCTCTCCGCCAGGGACCTCACTAGGAACGTTGACATGGAGGTGGTCCCGCTCTGGCAAAACGGATCGCTGGTCCTTCGCTACTCTCTCTGGCAACCCCTCAGGCCCGGGCAGAGGGAGTCCTTTGAACTCTCCTTCAGGATAGAAAATGGAGTAGCTCGAGGAGTGCTATTCGACGAGTTCGCGTTCGGGATAGGGCCGATCTCCAACAGGGTCGAGCAAGGGAAGGTGGTGGTCGTCCCACCGCCCGGGTCTAGGGTGACCTACGCCTCTCCTAGCCCCGCGGCCAAGGACGGGTCCGTGGAGTGGGACGTGTCGGGACTGCCGGAGGGGGGGAGGGTGAGGGTGTGGGTCGAGTTTAGCCCTCTCCCGTTCCCCCTGCTGCCGATCAAGGGATACCTGGCCTTCTGGGGGGTCTTGATAGCGATCATGCTTGTCTTGATCGCCTCTCGGGCCTTCAGAAGGTCTGAACGCAGCGGACCCGACGTGATCGCCCGGGCGAGAAGGTCACCCTGAGGGGAGGGAGCCGTGAGGCCGGCGGCCGAGCTCGCGGGTCTCCTGCTGGCGGCTCTCGTAATAGCCACGACTCCGCTGAGCCTCTACCCGGTCGTGGCTGCAAGGACCCGCGAGTTCAGGCCCCCGGCTCCGATGCCCCTAACCCGAGACGTGGGCATCTCGATCGAGTTGGGCAAGGACTACCTAAACCCGTGGGAGAATGTGACGGCCAACATCTCCCTCCCGGGCAACCTCAGCCCTACAATGCTGCTGATCACCCCCGACAACCGCACGATCAACCTCTCGGCCTACCTCAACCTGGTCAATGGGTTGTGGACCCTCAGCTTTCCACTCCCGTTGATCTCGCCAATTCCTCTAGGCACCTACTACCTGATGACGGGGATCGGAGATCTCGAGGCCGTCGCCAACTTCACGGTGGACTCGCTCTATCTCTCGACGGACTGGTCGTGCGTGTGGGGCTCCTGCACAATAGCCGTGAACATCGAGAGCGCCCTGACCGGGAAGCCTACCGAGGCCAACGTCTCGCTCGTCGTCGTCGGCCCAGACAACGCGTCCATGGTGCTGTCCGGCCTCTGGATTCCAGGATCGACCAACATCAGTTTCGAACCCTGGATGCCCGGGACTTACCGCATAGATCTCCAGGCGATCGACGGCAGGGGCATAGTGGGGAGCCAGGAGCTGCTAGTGAGAGTTCCCTCCCCCCAAGTTGAGCTCAGAATAGATCTCCAGAAGGACTCGTATGCTCCCGGTGAGGTTATCTCCGCTTGGATAATCACGAACCTGTCTCTCGACGGAATCAACGTGTCCCTGATTACGCCTGGGGGCAGAATCATCCAGTTGGACCCAATCCAGGTGAACGAGTCGACTTGGCTGGTGGAGTACCCCCTTGTCAGCGTAGTCGAGCTGGGAAGGTACGATCTGCTGGCCCTCGGGTGGAGGGCTGAGGCCCTTGGAGCCGCGGAAGTCTCGCTGTGGGTCGACGTTCTGAACGTGGAGTTCAACGCATCGGTCGGGCTGGCGGTGGTGAATGTTACGGCCGTTGCGGCTGGGCCGGTGTCTGGAGCGGGTGTGAGTCTTACCCTCACGGGCCCAGCGAACTTCTCCGCTTCTGGGACGACCGAGGACGGGCTGGCGGTGCTGATGCTGCCAGATCTCCCGCCCGGAAATTATTCCTTCTTGGTGTTGGCTTCCTGGCGCAGTCTTTCGGCCAGAGCCGAGGGATCTTTCATCCTCCCACCCAGCTCACCACCGGCTAACGCTACGCTCGAGCTCCAGCTCCCCGAGAAGCTTGAGTTCCTGGCTGGGGAAGAGGTCTCAGTTGAGGCCCGCTTGCTCCTGTCCGGCGCTCCGCCGGGAAACGCGTCTGTGAAGTACGTGCTCAGGGGGCCGAGAGGGAAGGAAGTTCTCCGTGGGGAGCTCTCGGCATACGCGCCGGGTAACTTCACCATACTGCTCGGCCTATTGGAGCCGGGAAACTACACGCTGGAGGCCAGTGCTACCCTAGGCGGCCTGCATGCGGTTGACATATCCACCATAGCGCTGAAACAGCCGCCTGGATCGTGTGAGCCAGTGGTGTCGGTTGCGGGGATATCGCTGGCAACCGAGGGAGCTTGCATATCCGATGCGCGGCTCATCGAACCCCCGGAGGGCCCTTGGGGAGAGGGCGACAACGTAGTCGGACTACTCTTGATCCTCGAGGGCAAGCCCGGCTTCTCCGTCGAGCTCAGGTTGTCTGGCGTGGAGAGGATCCTCGTCGTGACGGGGCCGGATGGGGCCCCCCTCAGGATACCGCAGGAAGGGGAGAGTAGAACCCTCTCACTCAGCGACGGAGGCCCAGGGGATCCTGACGGTCAGAGGGACGGGGCGGCTTCACTAACGATAGTGGTAGAGATTCCACCCTCCAAGGAACCCAAGCTCCCAAGGGGGCCCGAGGTCGGTGTCTCCGGGATAGGTGCTCCTGAGAAGGCGCCAAAGCCGCCAAAGCAGCCCAAGAAACCTAAGAAACCGGCTTTGGTGAAGGTCCTCGCGGAGTTTGAGGCTAGGGGAGAGGAGGGCACCTGGCTGGTGCAGTGGCTGGAAGTAAGGCGTCCGGGATCTCACCGGCTTCACCTCAAGGCCAGGCATATCATAGTTCACTGGAAGGGCGCCGACTTCGAGATCTCCGGTGAGGAGTTCTGGTTTGACTCCACGGGCACGGCGATAGTGGAAGCCCTCTTGGACGGCACCCCGGCTGCTCCCCCTGCCAAGCAGGTTCTCCTCTCTTCGGGTAAGATTCTGGTGGAGCTGACCAACAAGAGTGACGGAGAGTGGAGGCGCGTCGCGGTCGATCTGCCGCCTGGGGCCGTCGTGGAAGAGGTCCTGGCCCTCGGGAACGAGACTCGAGAAGTGGAGATCTGGTACCAGAGGGGCTCCGAGCTCGTGTTCTATGACGACCCGAACAGGTACTACTACGTCCTCTACGGCGTCCCCGAGTGGTGGGACCCCGACGGTCCCAACTCTGGCGACGACTGGCATTACAGGGTTCCCATAACGGTTCCCGCCGGCGACCAGTATCAGATGGTCGTCGTGGAGGTCAACTTCACGGACCTCTTGGCGGACCTCAACGTCTCGGGAACCTTCGACAACAACTCCGTGAGGGTGGTCGACCCGAGCGGGAACCTGGTTCCCAAGCAGGAGTACATCCCGACTGGCCCGGGAGTCGGGATAATCAAGTTCCTGCTCCCGACCGATCTGGCCGCGCAGGAGACCTTCTACGTCTATTTCGACATATTGGAGAACGGTGCCAAGCCCAGATACAATACCCTAAACACAGGGGTGGACACGGGAGATCTCTCGTATTGGTTGTGGGGAAAGTCTCCCCCAGGGATCGCGTCCATCATCGAGGCCAGCCCGAAGGGCCCCTACACCATAGATGGCGGGACCGCTCCCCCGCCCTACCCGCCGCCCACCCCGCGGATAATCCAAGACGACGGAATCCCGGCAGTCGGTGACTACTCGCTGGTGCTAGGCTACAGGGTCAACGTGTCAGAGGACGCTACAGCCAACGGTGAGGACACGTGGGCCGCCTACGAGATTACGGTGCCCAGTGGAGGGGGAGACCTCATCTTTTGGTACAGGATTGAGACTTGGGACTCTCAAAATTACGACTATCTTGTAGTTACGATAGAAGATGCCGCCGGAAACACCCTCGATACGGTCCTCTACTACAACCCTAACCCTGGGGAGGATTACGGCCCCTTCGCCGATACTGGCTGGCAGATTAAAGCGGACTACGATCTCACGCCCTATGCGGGTCAGACGATTCTTGTTAACTTCACCGTCCACACCTACCGGGATGAATTGTACAAGACCTGGGCCTACATAGACAACCTGATCTGGTGCAACCTTTCGGCCACCCTTCATGCAGACATGGTGGAGGGCTTCGGAGTCAACCTGACCGATCCCTCTGGTCCGCAGACATTTGGACCGCTGAGGGTCGTTGCCCGCGTGGACGCCGCGCCCACCGGCGGCGTGTTGGCGAGGGTTTACGATCCGTTGGGCGTCCTTGTGGCCTCGGGCCCGTTATACGACGACGGCACTCACGGCGATGCTGTCGCTGGCGACGGGGTCTTCACGAACGACGATGTCTACACGATCTCACCCGGAGACCCCCTTGGTGAGTGGAAAATCGTTGTCCTCGCGGACGACTCCTCCACGTCGACCCTTTCACCCCTCTACGATGGCCTGATTCACATACCCGGTAGACCCCTAGAGGTGAACTACACCGACTTCTTCAATGTGGACGAGCTGACCTTCGAGGTCAAGGCCAACCTGACCGGGATAGTCTTCGAGGACCTGTGGCCACTGGCCGTCGGCTTCTCCCCTGGTGTGGACCTGCCGGTCTCCGGCGCCAAGGTCGGACTGTTCTTGGACGACGGAGACGGAGACTTCAACCCCTTGGCCGACCCTCTGATCCGGGTGACCGAGACAAACTCCGGGGGAATGTACGGCTTCCTGGCCAAGAACGACACCTACTGGATAGTCGTTGACTCTAGGACCGTGACCTCGCCCAGGGGCCTCAACGCGGGTAGCGACTGGACCGAGACATGGGCCGAGGGAACTTACGTCGTGAGCTGGGATGGTTCCGCCCACGCGGGCGCCCCAAACTTCGGAGGGAGAGATCCTGAGATCAGCGACTCCTGCAGCCTGGAGGTTATCTTCTACGACGGGTTCGAGACGTGGACTGGCTGGGCGGACTACGGTGCCGGGACCGTCTACCAGTCCGATGAGCAGGCCTACGAGGGATCGTTCAGCCTGAAGAAGGATTTGAGGAACGACCCCAACGGGGGATACAAGCTCCTCGGCGGAACTGTCGGCCGCGGGGTGATCCTCCAAGGCTACACGTACAGGCCGAGCCTTTGGGCCGGGGGGAGCAGGGATAGGGTCGGGCTGGAGGACTCCTCGTTCAACGGCTACACATTCACGGTGGATCACCTCCGAGGAAGGATCTGGATAGACAGGAGGGACGGGGGGGCGCCGACCAGGATATCCCCTCGCGTCTCTTGGGACCCGCCTGAGGACGAGTGGTACTTCTGGAAAATGATGATCTTTGAGAATGGCACGATCGTGTTTCAAGTTTACGATCTGGGTGGAAACCTGCTCGCGGAAGTTAGGGCCATCGACACAACCTACTCGTCCTTCGACAGGGTATCCGTCCACGGAGGCTATGAGTACTATGTCGACGAGCTTGTGCTGTGGAGACCGGGGACCAGGTGCGAGCACGTTTCTCTGGTCTCCGTCGGCGACTACATGGGGGAAAACCTGGACTTCGGCTTCAGCTTCGATGTCATCGTCAACACGCTGGACACGGATCACGACCCCTTGAACCCCAGGGTGGCGCAGGGAACCCTGAGGCAGTTCCTCCAGAATGCAAACGCAATCTCTGGAGGTGATAGGAGCTGGTTTGTGTTCATGACTCCTCCAAACGTTCAGCCCGACCCATCACACTCTTGGTGGAGGATTGATGTCAACTCCACGCTTGGCCGGCTCCCCGCCATCACCGACGGCGGCACCGAGGTCAACGGCACCGTATTCACCCCCTCCCTCTCGATCAACGACGCCAACCCGGGGGCGCACGGACCCGCAGGTGCGGTAGGAACCGGTCCCGACGGAGTTCCGGGGACCGGAGACGAGCCTTCGCTCCCACGCTACAGCATGCCTGAGGTCGCCATCTACGGTAAAGGTATGGACTTCGAGGGACTGGTGGTAGAAGGAGCAAGCTCCGTGAAGTTAGCGAACCTCTCCATCTACGGATTCTATTCGAGCTATGGATCTGGCGGAGCCGTGAGGGTTAAATCTTCGGCGACGGGAACGGTGATCTACGGGTGCTTCGTTGGCGCGAGACCGGACGGACGCGATCCCGGATCAGAGGGGGAGTGGAGAAACTCCAGAATAGGGGTCCTAGTAGAGGGCGACTCATCCCAGGTCCTCTACTCCGTTGTCTCCTATAACTGGGGGACCGGAATCCACTTCACGGGATCGACGGTGACCTCTGGCTTGGTTCAAGGATGCCTGATAACCTCCAACGGCCTGAAGCAGGTGTTCGACCCGGCCTCGTCGGGAGGTCCCGATGGAATGTCGATGGAGGCCTCGGCCAGCGGGGTCGAGGTCAGGGCCAACCTCATAGCCAACAACACGTGCTACGGAATAGACAGCTGGTTCGCACTTGGCAGCATGAGAATAGAGGAAAACAACATTACCCTGAACGGATGGGAGCCCTACGAGGGGGAGGCCGGTGGGATTAGGCTCTTCGGTAACCACAGCTTGGTCACCCACAATGTGATTCACTCAAACCCGGGGGCGGGGGTGGTTGTGGCGAGGACCTCGCCCCCTCCTGGGTGGGGAACGCCTGGAAACGCCGTGGACAACACCCTGACTCAGAACTCAATCTTCAACAACACAGGGCTGGGCGTGGATATAGACAACACCACGCTCGCCGGTCCCGGAAACCCGAATGGGGATCACGTGTCTCCAAACGACGGAGCCCTTAACGAAGGTGCTCCCAACCTTCTCGTGGACTATCCAGTAATCTCCTTCGCGGCACTAAATGGGACTCACGTCTATGTGGAGGGGTTCGTGAATTCAGAGCCCGCAGGATCTGGCTCTCCCGAGTTTGCCGGGGCAACTGTGGAGATATTTTTGGTGAATAACTCAATAATAGGGGACGATCTCAACGGGAATCTTTATAACGGGAGATATTATGGAGAGGGATTTGTTTACTTGGGAAGTCTTACCACTGATGCCAACGGAGAATTCTCCGGGTGGCTCCAACTTGCCCTCATTCCATCCCAGCTGAAGCCTGAGGTCGGCAGCCTGATAACCGCGACCACCACACTTTCGTCCGTCGGGACTTCAGAGTTCGGTCCTATCGCCAGGATAGAGGAGGTTAAACTCAACCTAACCGTGAGAAAGTCCCTGACTTCGTCGGCTGCCTGCTACTACGATGTGGCCCTGAACGTCACCAACTGGAGCCCAACCCCGGCTAAATCCGTCAAGGTCTACGATGTGATCCCGACGAATATGGTAATCGACTCGTCCTCACCCGCATACTCTGGAAACTCAGGAAACGTGTACTGGTGGGAGCTGGACCTGTCTCCCGGCTCTAGTCAGATCGTCACGTACACGCTGAGGTCTGCAGCGTGCGGGGCCGTAGATTACAACCTCTCGGAGGCCTTCACCGTGGGCCTAGACCCCCCTCAGGGGTACCTAAACATCTCGACCTCTGAGTTCATCGACGTGGTACTCTATCCTGACACTTCCTACGAAGTGAAGAGGGTATGGGGCTTCCTCACGGTGTCCAACCCAACCGGGGATGTGGTCTCTGACGTGAGGATTGTTGTAGACTCCACTGGGATTGAATTTTACCCTGATTTCCCCACTCCAAGCGACACCCCTGCCTCTCTGCCGCTCCACATACCCGAGCTCAGGTCAGGTGAATATCGGAGGTGGAGATACGAGGTAGATCCGAGTCTGGTGGCCCCCCCTGTCTCGGCTTCCGAGCAGGTCACGCCGTCCTCTGTGGCGTGCGGGGAGCGCGAAAACCTGACGGTTAGGGTAGTCCTCAGGTTTGAAGATAGCCTCAGCGATGTGAGCCTCCTGAAGCCCATCCCGACCTGGTTCACGCTCAGGTCGGCCACGGCGAGTGGTGGCTCCCTGCAAATCGAGGAGGGCTCAATTAGGTGGACCCTAGGCGAGGTGAACCCGGGCGACTCCTTTGAGTTCGTCATTAGCGGGACTGCGAGGCTGACCAGTGTGGAGCAACTACCGCCAGCATCCCTCACCTTCAGGAGAGACGATGCGCTCCTCCTGAGAAGAATAGAGAGAATCCACGCCGTGGGTCCGGCTGCCTTAGAGGTGGAGAAGAACCTGTCCCCTGAAGGTCTCTCTGTTAGGGCCCACTTCACAAACCTGGCCAAGGAGCTGAGGTACAACTTGACGCAGGTCTGTGTGTGGGAGGGGGCCCCGCCACCCGAAGGCAGGCTGGTCTTCTGCGAGGGGCCGGAAGAGGCCATCCTTCCCGGGGAATCCTGGAGCAGCCCGTGGAGGCTGGATCCCTCGGCCAGCGGGACCCCGGAGTACTACGCTAGGGCGAACTTCACAGTCGTCCCAACGGTGGGTGGTACTCAGGTCCCTCTATCTGAGGTGGTGAACGGGACGTACCTAGTCAGAGCCACCCTGCTGGAGCCCAACGTGTCCTGCGTCGGTGCACCTTACCCAGCTCCTCCAGAATTGACGTTCTCCAAGTACGCAGAGCCAGGCGTCGCCTCGGTCGGAGATACCGTTACCTTCACCATCAGGGTGGCGAACGTGGGAGGGTCGGAAAGCGGAGTTATCGTCTTGGAGGACATGATGCCGGGAGAGCTGACCTACGTCCCCGGTTCTTCGAGCGTGAACGGGATTCCCATCGAGCCAGAGGTCTCAGAATCAGTTCTGAGGTGGGTGCTGCCCCCACTCCCGCCCCGGGGAGAGTGGGTTCTGTCCTTCAGCGCGGTCGTCTCCTCGGTTCCTGTGGGGGCCGCCACGGTGTACAACGTGGTGCTCTATGCAGGAGAGGAGGTTGCTAGGGCCCCCGTGGTCATAGTGAAACCCCCGGGACCGGCACCCGAGGCCATCACCCCCAAGCTGGTCGAGTTACCCAGGCTCTCGATCGTCAAGGAGTGTTCACCAGGCGAGGTGTCCGTCGGGGACGTCGTTTCCTGCAGGATCGTCGTAACCAACACGGACAACGGCTCCGCCTCCAACATCACCTTGGTCGACATTCTGCCCGCGGGGCTAAGCTTCGTGGATGGGACGGCCCATCCAGCACCCTACCGCGCCTCATCGGGTCGCCTTGAGTGGATAGTGCCGAATCTTCTGCCCGGAAGGGCCTTCGCGGCAGTCTTCCACGCCGTGGTGACGGCTGAGGCGGGAGAGTCCCTCGTCAACGTGGCCTACGTCCAGAACCTAACCGCAACGTACAGGATCAACGTCCGGGCTCAGCCGACGCCAGGACCCGTCATCAGCAAGGTGGGCACATACCTCGGAAACCAGACCATCCGGTACACGGTGTCGGTCTACCTCCGCGGGGGGCTGGCAGATGTCGCGGTGATCGATAGCCTCCCAGAGGCGGCAGTTCTCCTACCTGGGAGCGTCTCTACTTCCGGAGTCGCTTACGCGGTGAGAGAACCCGCTGAGCGGGGCCTCAGGGTCGTTCTGAGGCCCGCTCGCGTGGGCGCGCCGGCGACCGTCACCTATTTGGTCAAGCTCCCTCCGGGCCTGGCTGGGGATGTCGTCAACGTGGCGGAACTCCCAGAGTACGGCCTGATGGCCACCAGCATAGTAAGGGTCCCCCCGACGTTCCTCACGGCCGCGATGGGGGGCGCTTCTGCACTCCCCATGCTAATGTTCTTGCTGGTCTCCCTAGGATTCAGGAGGCGCAGGCTCGTGCTCTACGATGCCCACTCCATTCGCTTCACCATTCTGACGGGGGGTCCCGGGAGCCTTTCCGGGGTGAGGGAGAGGGCCCTCCTGACGCACTCAACCGCCGACGACCTGCTGGCAGACCCAGCGGTCGGCCCAGCGCTGGCCAACCTCATAAGGAGGGGCACTGTAGAGGTCCACGAGATGGGGGAGGGCGCCCTTGTTCAGGCCCTCATGCTCGCGAGGACCACGGGAATGAGCATGGAGACCGCCGCAAACCTAATAGCGGCGGTCACCTACGGGGCGACGGCCGTGGTCCTCTCGGACATGCTTGCCGCCTCCGTAGCCCGCGAACTCGGGTTGGAGGTGCTATTGCTCCCGTCTACACTTCTTGCGGAGGAGGGTGAGCTAGAATGAGCGCCGTTATCGGACTGGAGGAAGCCCTGGATAGGAGAAAGAGAAGGAGGACCATGGCCGCCGTTGAGCTTGGACTTGCGATAACGGTAGTGTCCCTTCTGGTGGTTACGGTACTCTCCCCCGTTCTCACGCCAAGGCAGGAGGCGCTGGCGGCCTCACTGGCGGTACTCGCCGGCGCGCTGACCTCCCTCTCGTACTATCACTCCGAAGTTCTTCCGCCCATGCCGTCGAGGTATCGCCTGATGGTCGAGGTCCTTCCAGAGGCCGTTGACTCGACCGGCCTCTCGGATCTGGAGAGGAGGCTCCTCGCCTACCTGGCCGAGCGAGGAGCCCTTAGGCCAGCCGAACTGGCCGAAGAGTGGGGAGTCACGCCGTTTGCAATAACTTCTGCTCTCCTTCGGTTAGAAAGGGCGGGTTACATTAGGATTAGGGGGCTGACGTGGGAATGATACAGGGCTGATTCAAACATCTGGTCGCCATCTCAGGCAATCTTGACGATCCGAGACACCAAAAAAGGTATAACGAACCCCCCTAAGAGCCTAACTGAATACCGAATGAAACCTCCTCCCGGGATCCAGCGACTGAGGACCCAGCTGCTTGCAGCGACTTTCCTATTCCTCTCAGTTTTGACGTTACCACCTGTCGCTACGCTGTCTGCAGACGGCCGATTTACCGTGGGAGTCTACGCCAGCGATGACGTGCTGTGGAGCCTCTCGTCTGCGAACGGGACCGGTGGGGTAATCGTGATTAACGCCAGGGCTCTTCAACCCGATGAGCTGGAGGCCATAGTGGTATTTCTTGGTGCCTCCAGCCCTCCGAGTCAGAAAAGAGCCCCGATCTTCGTGGGCATGGAGATGATAGATGCCCTCACGAGCATTCCAGCCCAGCTCAAGGGTACATACAGCATCAACGAGAGCGGGAGGCTTGTTCCCCTCGAGAGGGGCGATGGGCTCGATACCATCGACTTTCCGGCGGGCGTGGAGAGGGGGATGCTGTCCGCAGCAGGCGTTGAGGTGGTGTACACCTTTGAGGACGGGGTACCAGCGGTAATGGTAGTCGGAGACGACCCCCCAATCGTACTGGTATGTTCAAACCTCACTGACTGGGCTCTGAAAGACCCCAACACCCTCCTAGAGATGATAGGTGCCCTGTTGGAGTACCTCATGCCCGGCACGCCGATACCCGCCGGGTTCGCGGCGGTCGCCCTCGGGGGGGCGGCGGTACTGGGCTCTCTGAAGGCCGCCCTCCAGAGGAAGAAGCCCCTCCTCTCACCTCCAGTTGGGGCTAGGAGAATCGCCAGATCTGATACCTTGGATCACCCCGTAAGGGCCGTGCTTCTCTCCCTCCTGCAGGACGTGGGGGCCGCCAGCTTGTCCGAACTCAGCGACGAGCTTCAGATCCCGCGCAGCACACTGTCACACCACCTCGGGATAATGGAGAGGGAGGGCCTCGTCACCTCGGAGGAGATACTGGGGGAGAGACTCTACTTCCTGCCAGGCAGGAGGAGAGAAGCGGTGGTCCGCGCGGCCCTCCGCAACCCCACGCGCAGGAGCATACTGACCGTCCTCCAGGAGGAGGGCCAGCAGACCATCCGGTCTCTCGCCGACAGGCTGAGGGTCTCCACCGAGACCGTGAAGAGAAACGTTGACATACTCGAGAGGCTCGGGTTGGTGATCACGCGGAGGACGAGGGGGAGGAGGATCATCACGCTGGATGGAGAGTCTCCCATTTATCACCTTGCGGACGCCGGACAGAGTAGAGGTAGATGAGCCGCTTCAAGTATTTCCCCTACCGGCCGAGGGAGCGTCAGGTCGAACTGATCGAATTCATAGCCGCCAACCTGCGGAAGGGGGTCAACATTTGCATTCAGGCACCCACGGGGTTCGGAAAGACCCCTGTGGTTCTCGCTGCCCTACTCGAGGAGACAGAGGGCTCCGATCTCAGGATCATCTGGGCGGTCAGGACGGGAAACGAGACGGACAGGCCCATAGAGGAGCTGATGGCGGTGTGGAAGAGCTGGGGCGAGGGGCCTTTCGGACTCTCGCTCAGGGGAAAGAGGGACATGTGCCTCCTGGCGAGAGAGAGGGGGATCAAGGACTATAGGGCCGTCGAGAACCTCTGCCGTCTGAAGAAGGAGACGTGCACGTACTACAGGAGGGTCCGCTCCTTCCCGGGCCTGACCGACAGGCCCCTGACGTTCTCGGAGCTGATGAGGATGGCCGCGGAGAAGGGGATGTGCCCCTACTACCTCCAGTTCCTGGCCCTGAGGGACGCGAAGCTGGTGGCCCTGAGCTATAACTACATCCTGGGACCCGCCGGCTGGGCCATAAGGAGGATCGTCCCGTTCGGCAAGTCGATCCTAGTCGTAGATGAGGCACACAACATCGAAGGCGCGGCCATGTCGGTAAACTCGGAGAAGATCACCACCACGACGGTCGAGAGGGCAATCGAAGAGGTGAGGGAGTACTTCCCTGAGGAGATCGATATGCTGGATAGCCTCAGGTCCATCTTGGCTGAGATGAGGAGGGTGGGCCAGAAAATCAGTGAGGACGGGATCTTCTACCCCCTTGACCTCCTGGCGGCTGGCGGGCTTGATGAAGAGGATGTTGCGAGTATCATCAAGCTCGGGGCCCAGGTTCAGAGGTTCAGGGTCGCCGAGGGGAAGGCGCCTAGGTCGTCTCTGCACCACCTAGGAGAGTTCCTCGAGAAGTGCCTCAGGCTGGCGGGAGAGGATGGAGTGGCCTTCATAGTCTCGAGGGCAAGGGGAGATCGCCTCGAGTTCGAGGTCTGGGACATGCGGGCCCGGGAGTTCCTCTCGGGGATCTGGCCGAGGTTCTACGCCAGGATATTCATGTCTGGCACCCTCGCCCCGATCGACGCGTTCGCGGAAGCCGTCGGCCTGGACTCGTGTGCCTCCGCCCAAGTGCCCTCTGAGGTCGATCCCGAGAGGGTCGAGTCGTACATCACCAAGGACCTGACGACCAGGGGCGAGTCCCTCCCGCCTGATATGGCCGAAGCCTACGTGGACTCCGTCGCCGACTACTTGGAGAGCGTGCCCGGAAACGTTGCCGTGTTCACTGCCAGTTACAGGGTTCAGGGGGAGATACTCGACGGCGTCTCGGAGGCGTGCGCCAGGCTGGGCAGGCCCCTTTTCGTGGAGAGGGAAGACATGAGCGGGGACGAGGCCCGGAGGGTACTCGAGGAGTTCAAGCGGGCCGCCGAGACCGAGAGGCCCGCGGTCTTACTGGCTCCAATGGGCGGGAGATTCAGCGAGGGGGCGGACTTCCCGGGAAGGGAACTCGTTGGAGTATATCTGGTCGGGATACCCTTCGACCGCATGAACACTAGGACCCAGCTCCTTCTGGAATTCAGAGAAAAGGAGCACGGGAGGGAGAGGGGGAGGTACCTTGCCTACGTGGTGCCCGCGCTCAGAAGAGCCTCTCAGGCGCTCGGCAGGGTCATCAGAGCCCACGACGAGCCAGGCATATTCGTGCTCGGGGATAACAGGTACGCGAGAGCGGTCTACTTCTCTCTCCTCCCCGACTTCATTAGGGAGACGGCCACGGTGGTATACCACGACGACCTGCCGCACTACCTCAGGCAGTGGGCCTCCAAGAACCTGGAGAGAGCTAGCGAGAGATGAGGTCTCTCAGGAAGTTCGGCAGCTCGGCGAGGCCCAGGTGCACTCCGGGGTTGTAGAACTGCGTGAACCCCTCTAGACCCCTCTCCGCGTACCGCCTCTCGAGAAGGTCCCTGTCGACTTCGAGGGGAGAATCAGAGCCCATTACGAAGCCCCACATCCCACTCTGGTAGGTGGGCGTGAAGGCCAAGTAGAGCCTAGCGTGCCTGAACACGGACCTGAAGACGTCATAGAGCCCCTTGGTGATCTGCGGGTAGAGGAAGGGAGTCTCCGCCTGGGCCACGGCTATGCCGCCCTCTGCCAGAACGGCCTTGACCCTCGAGTAGAAGTCTCTAGTGAAGAGCTTTCTTGCCTCTCCGACTGGATCGGTGCTGTCGACAATGACCACGTCGAACCGTTCCTCCGTCCGACCCATGAACTCGTACCCATCCGCGATGACGAGTTCGTGCCTCGGGTCGGAGTAGGAGGCCGCCAGGTGAGGGAAGAACCTCTTCGAGACCTCCACCACCCTCTCGTCAAGCTCTGCTTGGACTACCCTCCGGACGGTAGGGTGCTTCAGAACCTCCCTGGCTGCCCCGCCATCCCCGCCCCCCACGATCAACACCCTCTCGGGCTTGGGGTGCGTCATCATCGCAGGGTGGACCAGCATCTCATGGTAGATGAACTCGTCCCGCTCTGTGAGCTGGATCAGGCCGTCCAAGACCAAGATGCGGCCGTACTCGTACGTGTCCAGCACGTCTATCCTCTGGTACCTGCTCTTCTCTGACCAGAGGAAGCTCTTGACCCGGAAGGAGAGAGTGAGATTCTCCGTGTGGTGGTCCGTGAACCATACGTTGGTCTTCTCTCTCTCAGCAGTGGGGGTGGCCATGATCGCTTGCCCCCCCCACGGGGAACACGGACGCCCTTATAGCCTCTACGCCCCTGATGGAGTGGAGCGTCCTCACAAACTCCCTCGCCTTTGACACGGGCCCGGCGATTATCGTGACTTCGAGGCATCTCCCGACATCCAAATGAACGTGAGAGGTCGACCTGATTATGTCGATGAACCTGTGTTGAACCTCGGTGATTTTCTCTGATGTCTCCTCATGCCTGTACAGGACAGTCACTGATCCCACAATCTCGTAATCCTCTCCACCCTCGAGCAACCAGGCCCGGTCGCCTATGTACTCTGCGATGGCCTCGCTTATGGCCTTCGATCTGCTGGGAACGTCCAAAGCCTCGACGATCCTATCAAGCTCCTTGAGGAGCCCACTGGGAATGGAAACACCGGTACGTGTTATCTCAGTCAGCCCGGACCCTCCCTGAGGGAGGCAGACAGCAGCATCTTATTGAGTGTATCGAACTGAGCGCGAGGTGGCCTCACCTCTCGGACGCGGGCAGGATGACCTCCTTCGGGGCGCGATCGAAGGGTTCTAGGTAGGGTCTCAAGGCCTTTGGTACCTCTACGGCCCCATCAGGTTGCTGGTAGTTCTCGATGATCGCGGTGATGGCCCTGGTGGTGGCAATAGCCGTGCTGTTGAGTGTATGGACGTAGCCCCTGGTTCCGTCGCCCCTTATGTACCTGATTCCCAGCCTGAACGCCTGCCAGTCCAGGCAGTTGCTGCAGCTCACCATCTCACGGTACTTGCCCTGCGCCGGCATCCAGGCCTCTAAATCGAACTTTCTAGCGGCCTGCGGGCCCAGCTCCGTAGCGCATATGTCGATTATCCTGTATGGAATTCCGAGGGCCTGCCAGAATTCTTCGGCGTTTTGAATAAGCCTCTCGTGCCACTCCCAGCTCTCCTCGGGCATGCAGAGGACCACTTGCTCTACCTTGTGGAACTGGTGTACCCTGAATATCCCCTTAGTGTCTCTCCCATGGGCCCCGGCCTCCTTGCGGAAGCAAGGGCTCATTCCTACGTACATGAGCGGGAGGCTCGCGTCCTGTATTTCCTCTCCAGCGTGCTGCGCGACGAGCGGGTGCTCAGAGGTACTGATCAGAAAGAGATCTTCTCCCTCCACCTTATAGATCGCGTCTATGAAGTCCTCTAGAGGCGTCACTCCTCTGTAGAGCTCTCCTTTCATCATGTAGGGAGGGATGACGAGACGGAAGCCCTTGGCCGTCAGCCTATCTACCGCAAAAAGTATCAAGGCTATGTCGAGCCAGACTAGGTCGTCGTAGAGGTAGTAGAATCTAGCTCCAGAAACCTTGGCGGCCCTTTTAGTGTCCGCAAGTTCTAGCACCTTCTCTGCCTCATCGGCGTGACCTACTGGCCTCCAATCAATGACCTCATAGTCTACCTTGAAGCCCCACCTCTCGGTCTGCTGGAGGAACTGCTCGACGTGACCCCTCCAGACCCTAGGCCTCCCCCAGAATCTTATGGGTACGCCCTCCTCTCCCTCAGGACACGTTGGCACTTCAGGGTGAATAGGAGCTGCTGGTAGCCCCCAGAGAGCCTCCTGCCTCTGTTTCGTCAGTCTAGAGTACTCAGCCTCAAGCGACTTGACCTCCTGCGCAACTCGCTTGGCCTCCCTTAGGAGATCCTCCTTCTCGCTACCTTGGGCTCTCGCTATCCTTGCAGTGAGCTCATTTCTGTACCTCCTCAGCTCGTCAAGCCTGAACTTGATCTCTCTCCACCTGGTATCGAGATCGGCGATTTCATCCACTATCTTGGGGTCCATACCTCTCCGTGCGAGATCTTCCTTGAGAATTTCGGGTTTGGTTCGGATGAACTCGAGCACGCTCCACACTTCGTATCATCATCGCGAGAGTAGAGAGCGATTAAAGCGTTTAGGTTGCTCTCTAGAGTGCATCTAAGAAGATCAGCCAGTTACCCATTCCTCAACCTCCGGACTAGCCCGGTTTGCTTTCTGGTGGCCTCTATACGAGCCTGCTTTTCACAGGCAGGAAAATAACCTCTAGAATCCTCAGGCATTTCAACTGCCGAGTCCCCTTGGCGTGGAGCCCTCCTACCGCGCTCCGTCTTCAGGAAGGTCCCACTCTGAACGTGCTCCCAAACCCTCTTAAGGGGAGGTCCAAGAATTTATGTGATGAATTTTATATTGAAGGAAGGTTAATACCTAGTAAGGAGTTGATTGGCTCTGGTTAAGGGAAAAGGAGATTGGGTCGAAGCATCAAGCCTCCTCGACTGGGCTAAGAGTTTCTGCCCCATGGAGCCCTTTGCCAAGGAATTGAGTACGGTAGAAGTTAAAGAACTTGAGAGAAGATCGTTTAACACAGGTTTCATAGTGGGTCTACTCCTTTATAAGTGGCTCTTAGCGTTTAGAGGTGAGCAGACCGCGGCTCAGATAATCAAGGAATTCATAGACCGAATATCGGGCTAAGAATCCTCAAGGGGACTAGCCGACTAGAAGAAGAGGGCCTAGAGGCCTACGAGAGCGAGGTAAGAAGGATCTCTTGAGAAGATGTGTTCAACGTAAATTGGAATCCTATTTGAGGCGCCTAAAGCGTTTTAGGGGCGCCTCGGTCCGCCCATCAATCCTCACTGATCAGGTGAAGGAATTGACCTCATCGGCGCCTGTACAGAACTCCGGCTGGCGAATTTAAACCTCCAGCGGTACTCTCTCCGCCATCCCCACCGAGCTCAGGACGGCCGCTGCGAAGGCGCCAATCACCCCAGAGCCGGCCCCACCCAGTTCCCACAGTTCTACGCCGTGAGCTTCAGCCGCCTTGTAGACCTCCTCGATAGATACGCGCTCTCTGCAGATCCTCTCCGCTAGCGCCACCAAGGGGTCAGGGGGCGGAGAGTCTAGGAGGAGGGCCAGCCCCGGGTTGCTCTCTGGACCGCTCTTCTCCGCAACGAGCGATCCAAACTCTTCGAGAAGCGTCCAAGGATCCCCACGGGCCTCAATAGCCCACGCCACGTTCTCATCACCCCTGCCGATCACGGAAGGAGGCGCCAACTTCGTTCTGAACAGCCTCACCTCACTGAGGGAGAGAGACCCTAGGTTTACGGCCCCCTCCCTGCATATCTCTCCGGTCCCGACTTCTCCGCCTAGGTCATCCGCACCTATGTAGACGATGGGAGGGCTCCCCACAAACAGACGGCTTTTCTTCTCCAAGACTCACCCCTCCAGCTCTTTGAGGAGAAGTGATAGGACTAGGTCGTCTACACCCTCCGCCCAGCGTCTCTTCGCCACGATCTCATTTCGAAACAGTACGATGGCCGCGACGACCACGCCTGGGCCGACGTAAACCTTCGGCTTGCTGCTGACGAGCTCCATGAACCCCCGCTTTCTCAGCCTCTCAACGAAGGTACTCACCCTGGGATGTCCCGGGAAGACGAACGCCATCTCCCCGTCAAACGCTATGGTCTTTCTTCCGACGACTACCGCGCCCTTCTTGCCACGCAGCCTATTCGAGGCCCTCTTGATTGCTCGCTGGATCATCCCCGCCTCAGCCACGGTTAGGGAGATCTTGGAGCTCCTTCTCCTAAGAGTCCTGACGAGCTTTCGTAACTTAGCGCCCTCAGTCCTGTCCTGATCGCGAGTATCCAAGAGGGATCCCCTCGAACCAGTGGACCCTCACGCCCCGTCTGCGCTCTATAGATAAAAAGATGCGACGTCAGCCCTTCTAGTGGACATAAAGGATGGCGTATCAGGCGCCTACCTCTCGCGCAGGCCGCTCCCTCTCTTAGCCCTTCCCGACCTTCTCCTCTTAGATCTCCGCGATTTCCTGGTGATCAGACCGTGTCGCGCTCTAGAAGGCCTCTCCCGACCTTTTAAGATGTACGCAGCCGCGGCCCCGCCTGCAACGACCGACGCAGCGGCCCCTACTGTGAGCTTTGGGCCCAACGGTCCTTCTTCCTCCCCTCCTTCCTGAGTCGGGGGGTTCACAGCCTCTACCGTGTATTCAGTGCCGTTAACGTTGATCAGGTAAATTCCCGCCCCCCATGTGGGGAACGAGAGGGTGACGTTCTTGGTACTTCCCCCAGGTATTCGAACCATCTCCGTCGTCTTCACCGTCTCGTTTACGCTGAGCTGCACGACGCAGGTGGTTTCCAGGTCGCCCACGTTGCTGAGTGTAGCCGTCAGATTGACCACTCTGCCGGAGATGACCGTGCTGTTGGATATGATCACGCCCAGGAGTCTGCACTCGCCCGGAGATAGGACGCGAACCTCTAGCGGACCCAGCTTACCGACCTCTATCCTGTGTACGCCCGGCTCCTCCAGGGTCACCTCGAACTGCACGTCTTCCGAGGACATCGGGTCGACGAGGACCGTCTTGCTGTCGACGACTCTCCCGTCGACGACGAGGGCGAGCTTGATGTCTCTCTCCATCTCTCCCTCGTTCTCCACGGTGACATAGACCTTCAGCTTGTCTCCGGGCATCAGTTCAGACGAGCTGGCCCTTAAGTTCTTCACCTTGAGTTCTCCGGGCTCGAGCACGTGAATTTGCGCCGAGAAGAAGTTTCCGACGTCTATCCAGTGGTCTCCAGGTTGGGTTAGCTTTACTTTCCATGTCAGGTCGCGGCTCTGTCCCGGACCAAGCACGCCGGTCTTCGTCTCCAAGTGTGAGCCGTCGAGCTTCGCCTCTATTTCGTAGGTGCCCTCCGCGGTACCCACATTGCTAACCCTGACGCCGAACTCCACGGTCTCGCCGGGCGCGACCTGACGCTTGCTCACCCAGAAGTTCGTGAATGTAATCTTGGGCTTGGCCACGACCTGCACGCGGGCGTGAGGCGGCCCGCAGTTCGGCAGCTCCCAGGGGGCCTTGCCAGTGAGGTTCTCGGTCTCACTCCATATCTTGAACAGATTCTCGACGGGATCGACGCCGGGCTCTCGCGGGGGCGGGACGTAGAGCACCCAGAGGCTGTAGTTCCCAGGTGTCTGCGGGGCCCTCATCGTCGCTCTGAGCTTGTACTTTGACCCCGTGGAGCTGGGGATTCCCTCGTATATCTTGACGTAAGCCCTCCTGTCTGGCGGCCAGTTCTTGGACCACGATCCGACCACTATGAGCGCCATGGGGGCTTCAGAGGAGGTCTTCTTCAGCCAGACCTCTACGTATATCTCGAACTCCTCGCCCACTCCCACCCTGGCGACCCTTTGGCTCCCGGCCAGAGATGAGTTCAGGTCGACGTACCACACCTTGACGTAGCTGGATATCGGGCAGAAGAGGGTACACGCGCCGGTTGGGAGCCTCGCTAGTCCCTCATCCGCAGCGCTTGTCTCGCTTGGCGTCGCCATGAGAATCGCAAGCAGGATCAGCAGCATCAGGTTGAGTTTCCTCAAGCCACCCTCCGCCCCCCATCCCCATCTTGGGTATAGATAGGTATTTCGACACGTGCGGGCCTCACCCGAGTGGCAGCTCGCCTGCCGACAGATGCGATGAACTTGTACTGCCTAAGGGGCGTCAACTTTACGTATTCTCGTTGGGTGAGACAATAACGGGCGGGTGAATTGACATGTGTGAAGGCGTGAAGATACACGTAGTGGACATCTCCCCCCCGGAGGGTACCAACATAATCGTGGCCCAGTCCCACTTCATCAAGACCGTTGAAGATGTCTATGAGGCTCTGGTCGAATCATGCCCCTCGATAAAGTTCGGGATAGCCTTCTGCGAGTCCTCGGGAAAGAGGCTGATTAGGCACGTTGGAAATGACCCCGAGCTGGAAAAGGAGGCCATCGAGAGGGCAAAGAGGCTCGCCGCGGGTCACACCCTCGTTATCTTGATTCGCGACGCGTGGCCAATCAACGTCCTGAACAGGCTGAAGTCCGTGAGCGAGATCGTCAACATCTTTGCCGCCACGGCCAACCCCCTTCAGGCTATAGTGGCGGAGACCAGCCAGGGGAGAGGGCTGCTTGGGGTTGTAGACGGCCTCACGCCGCTTGGCGTTGAGGGTGACGAGGACATAAGGGAGCGCAAGGAACTCCTAAGGAAGTTCGGCTACAAGCTCTGAAGCGTCGATAACCGTTTCAAAACGTTGTCAATGGTCCATCGACGGTTCTAATCGAAATCCATAAAGCCTGGAGACCCTCGGAATACTCGGGCCACCCTCCAAGGGGTCCCGGCCCGAATTCGGGTCGGGTCCCCCATTCAGCTAACTTTTTTCACTGCGTCGGAGTGGGCGGCTCCGTGCTAGCTGGAAAGCTCCCGCCCGATCAGCTGAGGGCATTCTTGGGTAGGATCTACAAGCCCAGAGACGATGTCCTCCTGGGGCCAGGAGTCGGCGAGGACTACGCGGCCCTCCTGGCCAACGGAGTCGCGGTGGTGGTTCACTCGGATCCCATTACCGGGGCGGGTAGGAACGCAGGCTGGCTGTCCGTTCACGTGGCGTGCAACGATGTGGCCACTTCAGGGGCCGACCCAAGGTGGCTCGTGGTGACTCTACTGGCGAGCGGAGGGACCACATTCGAGAGGCTTGAGGAGCTGGCCGATCAGATAAGATCCGCTGCTGACGAGGTCGGGGCGAGCGTGGTCGGCGGCCACACCGAGGTGACTCCCTGGCTCGACCGAGACATAATAGTCACGACAGCCATAGGATTCACGAACCCCGACAGGCTCATCAGGAGTTCCGGAGCAAAGCCCGGCGACCTGGCCATAGTGACCAAGGCCGTCGCCCTCGAAGGGACGTCCATCCTGGCGACCGACCTAAAGGAGAGGCTCGTCGGAAAGGTCGATGAAGGCGTCCTAGACAGGGCTGCGGAGTTCATCCGGGAGATAAGCGTGGTTAGGGACGCAAGGATCGCCGCTGACCTTGGGGCGCACGCACTCCACGACCCCACAGAGGGCGGAATAGCCGCCGGAATTCAGGAGGTCGCCATGGCGTCCGGCGTCGGGGTTGTGGTCCGCGAGGAGGATATCCCAGTCAGGCCGGAGACGCGGACGATATGCGAGGCCCTGAGGGTTGACCCCCTCCGACTGGTGAGTTCGGGCTCCCTGCTCATAGCGGCCCCAAGGGACTCGGCTCGGGAGATCGTTCGCGAGCTTAAGGGGAATGGGATCGACGCCGCCGTGGTAGGGGAGTTCGTCTCTGACCCCTCCGTTCGCGTGCTGGAGAGATTAGATGGCTCGAGGCTCGACCTCAACCGACCTGTATCGGAGGAACTCTGGAGGGTTCTCTCTGAATAGCTCAGCCGTACTTGGATATCCTTCCGACGAAGATCTCCTGCCTCACCGCGTCTACGAAGACATCCGCACCCATGACCTTCGGGAGTCTCCTGACCGCATCCCTCTCCGTCACTATTCCCACGATCTCGTCACCGTCTCTCACGAGCAGGCTCCCAACCCCCAGCGACCTCATCTTCTTGAGGGCCTCGCTGACGTCAACCTTGGAGTCGATTGAGGCGATCGAGCACCTCCACGTCGGGTCGAGCGGAGTCTCAGAGATCTCGGCCCCCTTACCCTCCTCCAGGGCCTCTACCGTCCTCCAGGATCCCAAGAGCGAGATGACATCCTTCAGTGTGATGATTCCTACGATATCTCCCGACTCGACGGAGAAAGGCACCCTCCGTATGTTGAACTCGACCATCTTGGTGATTGCGTCGAAGAGTGTGGCTCTCGCGTCCGCCAAGATCAGCGGAGAGCTGGCTATCTCACCGACGCGAACGTACGTCACGTGCCCGGAAAGCGCGTCCACGATGTGCCGCTCTGACACTATGCCTACCACCTTCCCCTTGGTGCCAACCACGGGGATGGCCCCGAAGTCGTGCTCCAGGAACTTCTCGACCAACCTCGCAAATCCCTCCTCAAAGCTGGCCGTGACGACATCCCTCGTCATCACATCCCTCGCAAGCCTCTGGGTCAGTCGTGAGAGGCTCTCGTCTCCGGCCCTGACGAGGTCACGGAGGATGTCCTTGGCAGATATTATCCCGATGAGCTCTCCATCCTTCTGCACCAATGCGTGCCTGACGGCCCTGTTCTTCAACCCCCTAACCACGTTGACGAGGGGCGTCTCGGGGTCTACGATAACGGCGGGCGGGTACCTCCCTATCAAGCCAATTAGGGCGCCCAATCTGAGACCTCCCAAGACAGGAGAGTGCGGACGTTAAGCCTCTGAGCCACA
The DNA here is from genome assembly GCA_027491555.1 of Thermoproteota archaeon. Next base: position 56,745 of record JAOZGN010000013.1, on the reverse strand, counting down.
AGATCATTAAAAATAGGCCCTAGGTGAGTGCGCCAGTATAGCCATGATGGTGAGCGTGAGGACCACCAGCATCTCCGCCGAGCGCCTCTGGGATGTCGAGACCCCCCTACCGGCCCCGGTTCAGATACAGCTCAACGTGACCGTTCACAAGCTTGAGCTGGCTGGCCAGGGGAAGGCAAAGGGATCCTTCGTGGTCTCTGCAACCTACAACCCGGCGGTGGCTCAGATAACCATCAGAGGGATCATTCTCATTCAGGGGGGCGAGAAGGAGGTAAAGGAGGCTGTTGAGAGGTCCAGCTCTGGTAAGCCCCCGGAGGCGGTGGTTCAGGCGGTCTTCTCTTCTGCGATGGCCGACGCCGTGGTGGCCAGCCGATCTATTGGAGTCCCACCGCCACTACCCTCACCGGTGATATCGAGGCAACAGAGAGGCCAGCAGGGATCGGGCTCTATGGAGTATGCGATTTGATGAGACTGTCCAGCTCAGCATCGGTTAGGTTCTTTCACGAGCCGAGAGGCGGATGCGCCATTAAATTCTAAGCCTGCAAGGCTGGTGGAGACATGCTCCTGAGCGATAAGGCCATAAGAGGCCTATTAGAGTCAGGCAAACTTGAGATAGATCCCCTCTACTCTGATACTATTCGAGAAAACGGTGTCGATCTCAGAATCGGTGAAGAGGTAGCATTTCCGATCTTCAGGGGAGAGATAATCGACCTCGCGGATGCCGACCCCAAGAGTCAGTTCGTGAGGAGGAAAATTCCAAATGAGGGACTCATAATCCCGGGGAACACGAGCCTGCTCCTAGTCACCGAGGAGAGAGTGAGACTCCCAGAGGATGTGGCCGGGCTCTGCGGTCTCAGGAGTACCCTGGCCCGGTGGGGATTTCTGTCGGCCCCGACCCTAATCGATGCAGGCTTTGAGGGACAGCTGACCATAGAGGTGGCCTGGACCAGGCCCTCTCCCGTAAGGATCTACCGGGGAATCAGGTTCCTCCATGTGGTCTTCTTCAGGCTCGACGAGAAGTCCTCCGAGCCTTACTCCGGTTTCTATCAGGGGCAGATGGGTATCAGTCTCCCCAAAAGCCTGGGTGGTGAGGTTGAGAGTCTCCAGGGTTGAGGTGGCCGGAGGGGATTGGCTCCTCTACCTCGGGGCCAGGGTGTCCCGAAGTTCGAAGTCCGTAGAGGACATGATCAAGGAAGCGACCCCTCAGAGGATGGAGCTTCTCTTCAGGAAGCTCCTGGGGTGGGGCCACCTCTCCGTGTTCGAGCACAGCCTGATTCGAGTGTGGGTCGAGGCCGACCTAGAGGAGGTCAAGTCAAGGCTCTTCCACTGGAAGTTCGTCGAGCTGTCGGAGGACGAGGGGATCCTATCCATGAACCCGCGCGTGGCCATAGAGATGGTCGAGCGCGGCAGCCCTGAGATCAGAGAACTAGCTAAGACTGTTCTCCTTCACTTCCCGGTCCTCTCCAGATCCCTAGGACTGAGTCCCGAAGAAGAGAGTCTCGAGGCGGGCCTCCAAGTCGAGCTGTCGAGCGACCAGCTGGAGGACATCTGGGTCCACATGCTCTTATCCTCCCCCTGGCCGGACCCGAGGCATGGTTTCCACGCGTTCCTGGTGGAAGGAATCTCCAGGGTGTGCAGCCACCAGCTGGTTAGACATAGGGCGCTGAGCTTCACTCAGCAGAGCCAGAGGGTCTCCCAGGTCGTCGGGTACTACCTCCCTGGACACCTCGACGCTGAGCTAAGGCTGAGGATGGAGAGGGAGATCGAGAGGGCCCTCAGAATTTACTATGGACTTATGGACGCTGGCGTGAAGATGGAAGATGCTAGGTACATCCTTCCACAGGCATGCACCACCAGGATCCTAGTCAGCGGTAGGGACTCCGCGTGGCTTCACTTCATCAGGCTCAGGGCAGCGCCCGAGGCGCAGAGAGAGATCAGAATTGTTGCACAGATAATACAGCGTCTGTCTGGCCTGAAACCTGGTCAGAGCGTTTAAAAGGCCAGGACCACTCCTTCAAACGGTGTCGAGTCTTGGACTGGTATCTAGATTTCGTCGATAAGTCTCACAGGCCCTCGGATGACGAGCTCGTCGCCCTGTTCTACGTCGAGCCTGCGGACGGTATATCCGTGGAGGAGGCCGCAGGTAGGGTGGCGTCAGAGAGCTCCAACGGCACTTGGACGGAAGTCGTCACCATGAGCGACAGGATTAGGGCGCTGAGCGCCAAGGCTTATGACTTCAAGGACGCTGGCGACGGCGGTTTCTGGGTCAGGGTCGCCTATCCGATAGACCTATTCGAGCCGGGGAGCATGCCCCAGATTTGGAGCTCCATAGCCGGAAACATCTTCGGCATGAAGGCGCTGAAGAACCTCAGGCTGGAGGACGTCTATTGGCCTCCCTCACTGGTTCGGAGCTTCCCAGGCCCTCACCACGGGATCCACGGGGTGAGGAAGATACTCAAGGTCGAGAAGAGGCCCATACTGGCCACGGTCCCGAAGCCTAAGGTCGGTATGACCTCAGAGGAACACGCCAAGGCGGGCTACGAGATCTGGCTCGGCGGCGTAGACCTGATCAAGGACGACGAGAACCTGACCAACCAGAGCTTCAACAGGTTCGAGGAGAGGGTCAAGGTGCTGTTTAGATACAGGGAGAAGGCCGAGAAGGAGACAGGCGAGAGGAAGTCCGCCCTGCTCAACATAACGGGCCCTTACAAGGAGATGGAGAAGAGGGCCAAGATCGTCGCGGACTATGGGGGGGAGTTCATCATGGTCGACATCCTTACGGCCGGCTGGGCGGCCCTGCAGTCCATCAGGGAGGTCGCCGAGGACCTCGGTCTAGCTATACACGCCCACAGGGCATTCCACGCGGCGTTCACCAGGAATCCTAGGCACGGAGTCTCTATGAAGGTGGTGGCCGAGTCCGCCAGGCTGGTGGGCGTTGATCACATACACATTGGAACCGTGGTGGGGAAGCTGGTGTCCCCGCTGGAGGAGGTCACCGCCTGCGCCGACGTACTCAGGAAGGACAGGGTCGAGGAGGACCCCGACAGGAAGCTCATCCACAAGACTTGGGAGGGGCTGAAGCCCACCCTGCCCGTGAGTTCCGGCGGCCTGCACCCCGGGATAATCCCCGATGTCCTCAAGATACTCGGGACCGAGATCATGATACAGGCAGGCGGCGGAGTGCTTGGGCACCCCGATGGGCCGGAGGCAGGCGCAAGGGCCGTGAGACAGGCGATAGACGCGTACCTTCAGGGGGTAACTCTGGAGGATTACGCGCGGACTCACCCCGAGCTCAGGAGGGCCCTCGAACACTGGGGCCACCTGAAGCCCGTGTGAGCCTTAGGAGGGAGGCGCAAAGAAGAGCGCTCCCCCTCCCAGCTCCCTCTCTTTCTCCCCACCTATGTCGACGTGTTTCCAGTCGGACAGAGCCTTGAGTTCCTTCCCTCTCTTCCTCATCAGGTAACTGTAAGCGGAGAGCGCGGCCGTGGCGCCCATCCCGGCCGAGATGACCGCCTGCTTGTACGGGATGTCTGTCACGTCTCCAGCCGCGAAAGCCCCCTCGGTGGATGTCCTGCAGAGCTTGTCCACGACGATCTCACCCTTTTCGTTGAGCTCGACCAGCCCGCGGACTATGCCTGTCTCGGGGACATACCCCATCTCTACGAACACCCCGTCGACCTTGAGTTCCACCCTGCCGTCTGGGGTCTCTACCAAAACCTCCTCTACCTTGGATCCTCCCCTGATCTCCACTATCTTGGACTTCGCGAGGACGCGCACGTTGGGTCGAGAGGCCACTGACCGGAAGATCTCCTCCTCCCCGCCAGGGGTAGCCCCTGGGAACACCCAGTAGAGCTCGCTGACTAGGTCAGAGAGCATGCTGGCGGCCTCGATCCCGTGCGGCCCGACTCCCGCGAGAACCACTCTCTTGTCCCTAAACAGCGGGGCGTCGCACGTTGCACAGTAGCTCACACCCTTTCCCTTGAACTTCTCCTCTCCCGGGACTCCCAACTCCCTCGGCTTCTTCCCGAACGCGAGGACTAGGGCATCGGCCCTATACTCCCCCCCGGTCACAGTCCTGACCACGAAGAGGTCCCCCTCTCTGATGATCTCGGTAACCTCGTCGTACTTGAACTCGGCTCCAGAGAGCTTGGCCTGCTCTTCGACCTTCTTGGAGAGGCTGAAGCCGTCGATTGACTTGAATCCCGGGTAGTTCTGAATCTCAGTAGCCAAGAGCAGCTGTCCACCGACATCCATCGTCACGACTAGAGTCTTCAGGTTCTGCCTGGCCAGATACAGGGCCGCCGTGAGGCCGGCTATGCCGCCCCCCACAACGATGGCGTCGTATTTCCCGCCTCCGGCTGAAGTCTCTGCCATTTTCTCACTCCTCCGCGGGCGCGGCGAGGAGGGGGTTAATTAATCTCACGAGGGCCTCGCTGGTCACCTGGGCCTGATCTGCTTCCTCACCCAGGGCATCTTCTCGACCTCCTCGAATCCCGCGGCCGAGAAGGAGGGCAGGAACTTCTCCCAGAGCTGGGCCCTCACCCTCTTGAACCCCGCCTCAGACGCAATCCTGAGGCTGACCTCGACGGCGTCGAACACCTGGCCCACGCCCACTCGGGGCTCCCCCCATAGGAGGGCGGACGCCTTGGGTCCGTCCCTCGAGGGAATGGCGTAGAGGAGGAGCGCGAAGTTCCATGATCCCACCCTGACCCTGAACGCCCTGGGGGACGGGAGCCCCAGGCCCACTTCCGCCTGCCCCCAGAGGAGCTCCCAACTAAGCCTTCCAGGCCTCACGTGCCCTGCGAGCAGGCAGAGGTTCTCCGGGAAGTCCTCCGGCCCCAGGCTGACCATTCCCGCCAACCCGGGAGTCGGCCTGCTGCTGGCCTCGGCAACCACCTGCCTAGCCACCCTCGAGAACCCCGTGGCAGAAAAGAACCTCTCGCTCCCGGGTATCGGGATCGTGTCGACCACCCTGAAGCCCCAGTCCTTGGCTATCTCGAGGCACCTGTCCAGGAGGGCCTTCCCCACCCCCCTCCCCCGATACTTGGGGTGGGTCCATAGGCTCAGCAGGAACGCGTGCTCTCCAACGAGGCTGGGCCCCTTATCGGGGGCTATTTCTGCCTCGCCAACGACTTTTTCCTCCTCTACTGCAACTATCGAGATCCCTCCAGTCCTCTTCAGCGACTTCAGATACCAGGCGAGCGCCTCCTCGTCTCCCCACCAGCCGAACCTCCGAACCCTCTCCAGTCGGTCGTCTATGCGCTCCCCGTAGGTGTAGACGGCAACGATGTCACCCACGTCGCCCTCATCTGCCTCCCGCAGGATCATGACAGACAGCCTCTGGGTTAGGGTCTCTGCTAGCCACTCAAAAAAGGTGCCGTCTCGGCTTCACCTCATGCGGAAGGGCTGAGAGGTCTGAGCCTTACGTACGTGGAGTTGAACGTGTTGCCCCCTCCGATGGCCTGCTTCTCCGAGCTGACTAGGTCGTTAACAAATCCCTCCGCCAGCCTGCCGGACCTCCTGACCCACGCCACCGCCGCCGGGAGCGATCTGTCCACCCTCACCCTAGCCACAGCCCTCCCGCCTGCCGAGGACTCGAGGACTGCCAGATCCCCGTCTGCCAGCCCAAACTTCAGGGCGTCTTCGGGGCTCACGTGCACCTGATCCATCGAGTCAAGCTCGTCTTGGGTGCTCGTGACGAGCGGAACCGAGCTCGTGAGGAGCCTGACGGGGAACCCCTCTGGCGGCTCCTCCCAGGCGTCGACGGGCAGCGGCGACAGACCCCTTCCCTCCGCAAGGGAGCTCCAGAACTCCACCCTCCCTGAGGGGGTCTGGTATCGGTCCTTCGGCGGGTACCTCAGCCTAACTACACCCCCTCTCCTGAGGGCGTTCATGCCTTCTGGCAGCATCTCGCTCGACTGGAGCACCCTCTCAAGGGCTTCCTCGGGTCTCTCCCGGACCCACGGGTGGTCGATCCCGAGGGCCTCGGCGATGCGGGTAACTACCCACCAGTTCGGCCTGCACTCGCCGAGCGGGTCGACCGCAGGCTCGCTCAGTCCCACGTAGGGGTGCCACCAGCTGGCCACCATGTCGAGGTGCTCAAACATGCTCGTGGCGGGGAGCACCACATCCGCCAGCCTGGCGGTGTCCGTCCAGAAGACGTCGTGGACCACGACGAAGAGATCCTCCCGCTGAAGGCCGCGCCTGAACAGGTCGGCCCTGGGCGCGGTCCTCGCGGGGTTGGCACCGTATACATAGAGGAACTTGAACCGGCCCGAGGCGAGGAGGCGCCCCACGTCCAGCATGTTGACCACGTCGGCCGGCTGCCCTAGGCCCCTTCCCTCGAGGTAGGCGGTGTCGAAGTCCCGGGTCGAGTTGCAGAAGAAGAACCCCCTGTGGATCCCGACGAGAGCGGGTATCAAGGAGATCGCCCTCACGGCCTCGGCGCCGTACCTCGCCTTCTGTACGGCGACTCCGATGTATGTGACGCTGGGCCTCCTCTCTCGATAGTCCGCGGCGAGCTCTCGCTGGACCCGCGCGGGGACGCCGGTGATGGACTCCACCCTCTCCGGAGGGTATCGTGAGATCAGCTCGGCGTATCTATCGAATCCGGAGGTGAACTCTTGGATGAACTCCCTGTCCGGCTCCAACTCGTTCACTATCACCCAAGACACCCCCAGGGCCAGCGGAACGTCGGTTCCCGGCCTAGGTCGAACGTGCCTCCCTAAGGCCGCGGTGGGCGTCTTCCTGGGGTCCACGACCCAGACGGGTCTTCCCTTCGCGCCGACCTCCGCGACAAGCCTGTGGGCGTGAACGCTGGAGCTGGCGAGGTTAGCTCCCCAGACGACCACGAGTTCCGCCCGCTCTAGATCCTCCGGAAAGGCCCCGTATCGCATTCCGTAGTGGAGCGATAAGGCCTCCTCCCCGGCCTCGTCGCAGATGGTGTGCTCTATCCTGACGGCTCCGATCGAGTTAAACAGCCTGAGGGGGTAGTGGTACGCGAGGAGCCCCGTGCTCCCGGCGTAGCCGTATGCTACCACCTCAGCGGGCCCGTGCTCAGACAGGACGGATCTCAGCTTCTCGGCCACGATAGATATGGCCTCATCCCACGAGACCCTCCTGAACTCCCCGCCGTCTCTGACATGGGGGTAGAGAACCCTCTTCCGCCCATCTCCGAAGTAGAGGTTGGGAAACCTCTTGGCCTTTGGGCAGGCGTAGCCCCGCGTAATTGGGTGCTCAGGATCGCCCCTGACTTCGACGACCGAGCCTCCTTCAACCCTCGCCAGGAGGCCGCACGCGTCGGGGCAGTCCCTCTGACAGATGATCCTCCTCCAGGAGCCCATTCCCGCCGCGGGCGCACGATCTCCTTAATACTGTGAGGGCGCGGCGCTCGGCCGTGCCCCGGGGCCAACAGAGGCTCGATCCCAAGCTCGCGCTGGTGATAGGGGTCTCCTCCGTCTCCTCTGCCAGCGTGTTAATCAAGCTGAGCGAGGCCCCCGCCATGGTGATAGCGGCCAACAGGTTGCTGATCGCGGCCGCGATCATGTCCCTTATTTCCTTGCCATCTCTAGCGAGGTCTCTGGAGGTCCTGAGGAGACTGTTCCTGCCGCTCGCGGCCTCTGGGGCTGCGCTGGCGATTCACTTCGCGACGTGGGTGACCTCCCTCAAGTACACCTCCGTGGCCGTAAGCGTCGTGCTAGTCGACTCTGCACCAATGTTCGCCGCGGTCTTGGGATGGACACTCCTCAGGGACAGGCTAACCGTCCGAGAGGCCGTTGGAATCGCTCTAGGAATCCTAGGCGCCGCTGCGATCGTTGGAGAGGCCAGGGCCCTGACGGAGAAGGATCTGATCGGTGCAGTCTTGGCCCTCGCGGGCGCGGTGGCCCTGGCATTCTACCTAGTGGCTGGCAGAGTGCTGAGGAGGAGTCTCAGCACCCTGCCCTACGCGGCGTCTGTCTACGCCGTCTCCGGGCTCACCCTGGCCGCCGGTGCGGTCTCTATGGGACACCCTTTCTCTGGCTACCCCATGAGGGAGTACGCGATCTTCTTGGCCCTGGCCCTGGGACCCTCCTGCGTAGGTCACACCCTCTACAACTACGCCTTGAAGTACGTCAAGGCACACGTGGTCTCACTGGCGATCTTGATGGAGCCCATAGGCGCCACACTCCTAGCCTGGATAGTGTTGGGTGAGGTTCCCTCCCTCAGGGTCGTGATCGGCGGCGCGGTCCTCTTGGCGGGAGTCGCGCTGGCGACCACCGGATCGGAGCAAATGTGAGCGGCCTGCGCTCCCGCTCACTTACCCAATGCCTTCCTGACGGCCTCGATGTAGTTTTCGATGCTCCCCCACTGCTTGAGGAAGGAATCCATTATGTCGTAGCCGTACCTCCTCTTGAACTCCTCCCTGCCATCTTCCGTCATGTCGGCCGGGGTCCACGGTGGAAAGTCCTCATAGATCAGCTCAACGTTGGCGTCGCTCCCGACAGCGGCCTCGACGGTCTTTCTGATGAGGGAAGAGAGCATCTGGGCCAGCGGGCACCCGGGAGCTGTAAGAGTATACCTGATCCTGACGGTGGTGGTCCCATCCGTCTCCTCGACGGTGACCTCCCTGATCAGGCCGAGATCCACCACATTGATGGGTATCTCTGGATCATAGACCCCCTTCAGGGCCGTGAGGATCCTCAACCTCTTCTCCTCTGCGCTCACGAAACCACCCACCAGATCCCCTCAAGAGGTGGGCGTTAATTAACGCGACCTCTTCACTCGACGGTCGATAGAAGGAGTCTTCCCCTGGGGGTTATGGAATAGACCACCCTGGACCTCCCATTTTTCGACACTGTCTGAACCCTAGCGATGGCACCCATCTCTTCTAAGGACTTGAGGTGCTGGTAAACAGCTGGGAGCGAGATCTCCACGCCAGACTCCCTGAGTCTCCTCCAGATCTCATACCCGTGCATCTTACCGGAGAGGAGCATCCTCAGGATGGCCGTCTTCGTCCTCCCCAGCGGCCTGCCGAGGCTCTCGCCCCTCACGTAGGCGTCGGCCAAGTGGAGCCTCTCGAGTTCCCTAACAGCGGCAGTGGGGTCCTTCAGCCCGGAGCCGGTCACTACGAGGACGACGGTGTCTGAGGGAGAGAACTCTCCCTCCACCCTGAGCCTCTCGGCCGCCGCCAAAGTGGAGGCGGCCGCGGGCTCCGCGAATATCCCCTCGGCGCGGGCGAGCTTCCTAGATGCCTCCAGCATCTCCTCGTCTCCGACCGTGAGCAGGTCGCCGCCGCTCTCCTCGACTGCCTCCCTGGCCTGATCTAGGCGATCGGGTTCAGGAAAGTGGAGGTCCAGGGCTACGGCGCTGTCTCCCCTGGGCCTTACTCCATAGAGGCGAACGCCCTCCGAACGTGTGAGCCCCAGCTCTCTGGCCTCTCCGATTCCTTTCCAGACGGCCGTCATGAGAGACCCGCTGCCCACGGGCACGATCATCGCGTCGGGCTCCGCCCACTCCAGGGACTCTAAGATCTCCAGCGCCAGGGTCTTCTCACCCTCCACGAGGAGTGGATCGGAGTTCATGACCCTGTAGTAGCGCTCTGGGGTCTCCATACGTCCCTCTGGCGGGGAAACGGCTGCTCCATAGGCTATCATCTGGTAGAGCTTCGCCGGATCGGTAGGGCCGTCGACCCTGACCGCGCACCCTATCCCCGCTCTGGCTGAGTAGGCGGCGAGGGAAGCTCCGAGATTCCCCTTGATGGTTCCGTAGACTCCGGCGTACCCCTCCTCGACGATTCGGGAAACCAGCACTGTAGATCCCCGGTCTATGAAGCAGCCGGTGGGGTTCTTCGTCTCGTCCTTCACGAGCAGGCCGTCCAGCCCTACCTCCTCCCCGAGCCTCCTGCACGCGTGAAGCCTGGTTCCCCCCTCCCCGAGAGTGATAGGATCCCCCGAGACTGGCAGGAGTTCTCTGTACCTCCAGACTCCTGCAACCCTGCTAGCCAAGGTGTCTGGAGTTATTTCACCCCTCAACTCCCGGAGGTCGGGCACGAGGAGGAGGGTCTCTCCGCACCTAGGGCAGGTGGGCTCTACCCGAGTCAGCTCGCGGCTCAGCCCGCACTTGGGGCAGCGGACTAGCCACTTCATCAGAGTCCGATACATAAGCTTTCGGACTCAAATATAAGAGTGTTGACTTATGCATCCTCGGTGTTCGCGATGGCCGGGCCGAGGAATGGGTCCGTCTGGGCCGCCTTCGCAGGAATGGGCGCCGCCCTCGTGGCGGCAACGACCTTGGTCGTGCAGATCCCAGTCCCGGCGACTCAGGGATACATAAACCTGGGTGACACTATGGTCATAGCCCTAGCGCTGGCGCTGGGGCCCAAAGTGGGGGCGTTCTGCGGCGGGGTCGGCTCAGCCCTCGCCGATCTGCTGTCTGGACATGCTCATTATGCCCCCTACACACTGGTCATCAAGGGCGTTGAGGGTGCCCTGGCCGGACTGGTCTCGGGCAGGGGGAAATGGGCGGAGTTCGTCGGCGCGGCCGTCGCAGTAGCCGAGATGGTAGTGGGCTACTTCACCGTGGAGGCGATTCTACTGGGTCCGGGCGCGGCCGTCGCGGAGCTGCCAGGGAACCTCTTTCAGGCCGCGGCCGGGGTCTTGGTCGGCGTACCGCTGTCCAAGGTCCTCAGGGCGGCCCTGAGCAGGTGGGTCAGCTGACCTCCCTCAGGGCCTCCCTCACGGCCCGCGTGACGAAGTAGACGTCCTCGTCGCTCATTCCGGGGTGAATGGGGAGGAGCATGAGCTGGCCTACGAGTTTCTCTGCGTTCGGGCACTCTGTCCTCCTGAAGCCCCTTTCTGGCCTCGCGAACCACAGTGGGTCAAACTCCTTGTCGCCCAACCTTCTCATTACCGGCTGCTTGTATATTGGCATCGGATAGCTCGTCCTGGCATCGACCCCCCTCGCCCGCAGGGCCTCCACGAGCCTGTCCCTCGACGGCCCGGTGACCCGGACTGCGAAGAGGTGCCATGCGTGCCTAGCCCACGGACGCTCCACGGGCATCTCCAGCCCCTCAAGTCCACCAAGCTCTTCGACGTAGATCTTGGCTATTTCCCTCCTCCTCTCGTTCATCTTATCCAGCTTCCTGAGCTGAACGAGCCCTATGGCCGCCTGAAGATCCGTCATCCTGTAGTTCATGCCGAGCATGATGTGGAGGTACTTGGCCTCCTGTCCATGATCCCTGAGGAGTCTGCACCTCTCTGCCAGCCGATCGTCGCTCGTCGTCACCATCCCGCCCTCGGCTGTCGTCATATTTTTGGTGGGATAGAAGCTGAACGCGGCCGCGTGTCCTATCGAGCCGACCCTCTTTCCCCTGTACTCGGCCCCGTGGGCCTGCGCAGCGTCTTCTAGTATCAAGAGACCTCTCTCGCGAGCTATCTTCAACAGCGGATCCATGTCAACCGGGTGTCCGAAGAGGTGCACGGGAACTATCGCTCTGGTGGCGTCCGTTAGTGCATCCTCGACTCGCTCTGGGTGTAGGTTGTAGGTCTCTAGATCCACATCCACGAAGACCGGGGTGGCGCCGGTCATCAGGATCGTGGAGGCCGTCGCGAAGAACGTGAGGGGGGTCGTGATGACCTCGTCTCCGGGTCCCACCCCCATGGCCTGGAGAGCCACGAGAAGGGCGAGCGTCCCGTTGGCCACCGCAACGCCGTGCTTGGCGCCGACGTACCTCGCAAACTGTTCCTCTAGCTCCTTTACCCTTCTCCCCTGAGCGAGCATCCCACTGCGGAGGACGCGCTCGACTTCTCTGAGTTCCTCGTCGCCAAGGGAGGGCCTAGAGATTGGAACTGAGGGGGTCATCTTGAGTGTCGGAACCGGGGGAATAATTAAGGGCCTGACAGACGAAAGCCGACGGATCTATCGGACCGAGAGGGGACGCAGTCGATGTTCGAGCCCCATAGAGAAATCAGGAGACATGTGTTCTGGCGGCGAGTTGCCGGGCTCACCAGACGCTACGGCAAGCTGGAACTCTCTGCTGTGGCCATAGGTGTAACAGCCGGCCTCTCTGCCGTGGCATTGGATAGGTCTATTGAGCTGTTTCGAGAGCTCTTGGAGATCATCGAGGGTAAGTGGAGCATAGGATTTATCGACTTAGGGCTGATTCTCGCCCCGGCAGTCGGAGGCTTGATCTCCGGCGTGATAGCCTGGAGGATTGCACCTGACGTTAAGGGCCACGGCATCCCAAACGTCCTTGAGGCCTTCCTGTTCAGAGAGGGAAGGATACCGCTTCGGGTTCCAATCGCGAGGATACTAGCGTCCGGGGCAATGATTGGATTGGGCGGGAGCGCGGGCCGGGAGGGCCCGATAGGTCAGGTCGGGGCAGGCCTGGGCTCCTTCGCGGCCGAGATCCTCAAGGTGCCCACTAGGCCTAGGAAGCTCCTCCTAATAGCGGGGCTCTCGGCCGGGATAGCGGCCGCATTCGACGCGCCCCTCGGGGGAGTGCTCTTCGGCCTCGAGATACTCTTGGGGGCGGTCTACTCCATTGAGTTGATCCCTGCATTCGTGGCTTCGATATCAGCGGTGTCCATCTCTTGGACTCTCAGGAAGGCCCGGCCAGTCATCTTGATACCAGCTCAAGTTCCCCTCCCAAACCCGCTCGAGATCGTGGCACTGCTGGCCCTGGGCGTCGTGATGGCCGTCGTGGCTAGGGTCTGGGTCGACACCCTGTACGCGATTGAAGACCGCTTCGACAGCTGGACCGCTCCCGACTGGCTGAAGCCGGCCCTAGGAGGGCTATTTACAGGTCTACTCGCCTTTTGGAGCTTAGGATGGGGCATCATGGGGCCGGGATTCGACGGGCTGAACAGAATCCTCGCAGGAGAGGGAGCTCTCCGACTTCTGGTAACGCTGACAGTCGTCAAGATCCTCGCTACATCCCTATCCGTCGGATCCGGGGGGTCGGGCGGCATATTCACGCCAACGCTGTTCATAGGAGCCACGGCCGGCGCCTTCGTCGGTAAGGTACTCCAGGCGATCTCTCCTGAGGTCTTCCGCACCCCGGAACTCTTTGCCCTGGCCGGAATGGCTTCCACGTTCGCCGCGGCCACTAGAGCCCCGTTGACTGCTGTCGTGATAATAACAGAGCTCGGCCGCAACTACAAGCTGATACCCTCTCTCCTCGCCTCATGTTCGACGGCGTACTTCCTGTCTCTTATCCTCATGGAGAGCACAATCTACACGAGGAGGATTGAGGAGAAGGGCAAGCGAGTTCCCGTGGTGGGATTGGAGGTGCTGGACAGACTGAGGGTCTCTGACGCTATGGTCCGGGGGGTTGTGACGGTTTCACCAGACGTTTCGCTGAGAGAGCTGCACGAGGTCATGCTCAGGACTCACCACATGGGCTTCCCCGTGGTGGATGCCGAGGGGAAGCTGGTGGGCATGGTGGCCTTCGCCGATCTGAGGAGAGTTCACCCCAGCCAGTGGGATCACGTGAAAGTAAGGGATGTGATGAACAAGCAGCCCATCACGGTAACGCCAGACACCTCAGTGCACGACGCGCTTCTGAAGATGCTGAGGTGCGACGTGGGGAGGCTGCCAGTTGTCGAAGACGGAAAGCTCGTGGGCATCCTCACCAGAACGGACGTGGTTAAGGCCTACGAGAGGGCGGTCCTCATGAAGGATCTCGAGGAGGCCGCCAGGATGTAGCGGCCCCGCCGCGGGGTGTCAGCTTGAAGTGCCAGTACCTTGCCGTCACCCTCCCGGGCCTCGAGGACGTGATGGAGGCCGAGATTGAGGAGCTAATAGGTGTAAGCGCGCGGCCAGCGGTTCCTGGAAAGGCGCGATTCTCCGCGGAACCCGAGAAGGCGATCGAGCTTGTGTACGGAGTACGATCCGCTAACAGGATACTCCTGCTTGTCGGGGAGGGAGAAGTTGACCCGAAAGACTTGGCGTCGATCGGCAAGGTCGCTAGAGAGGTAGACTGGTGCGACTACTTCGATCCGGACATGACATTCGCAGTCCGGGCGGAGCGCGCAGGGAGCCACACCTACAGGAGCCCGGACATAGCGGCAGAGGTGGGGGCGGCCGTGGTGGAGCACTTCCTCGAGCGGAGCGGCGAGAGGATAAGGGCCAACCTGAAGAGCCCTGACGTCACCGTCAGGGCCTACGTCTCTGGCAGCGTGCTTTTGCTCGGGATAGACCTCGTCGGAGAGAGCCTCCACAAGCGCAGGTACAGGGTGTATCAGCACCCCGCCTCCCTCAGCCCAGTGGTAGCATACTCTCTGATCAGGCTGACCGGCTGGCTGGCCGAGATAGAGAGGGATCCATCGTCGCCCCTAGTTGACCCAATGTGCGGAGGGGGGACCATCCCAATAGAGGCAGCCCTGGCGGCCAAGAAAATCCCCCCTGGCACGTGGAGGAGGGCAGAGGGTTGGCCTTTCAGACTCATAAAGCCGTTCCGCGACCTCGCGATCGAAGAGATACTCGATGGGGTGGACGGCAAGGCGAGGCCGGACTTTCGACCCGTCATCTTCGCCTCCGACGTGAGCCCGAAGCACGTCGCGGGCGCCGCGAGAAACGCGGTCTCGGCCGGGGTGCAGGACTCTATAACGTTCTCCGTGTTCAGCGCGGAGTTCCTGCCAGAGCGAGTGGACAGGATCGGCGCCCTATCCACCAATCCGCCGTACGAACTCAGGACTGGTCGGAGGAGGGATATCGTGGCCGCGTTCAGGGGCTTGGCCAAGGCGCTGGCAGAAAATCTCGAGCTGAAGGCCTCCGCCATACTCGGCGGCCCGGCCCTACCTAAGTTCGAAAGGGCTATGAGTTTGCTCAGGCTTGAGGAAAGGAGGACCGTGAGGTATGGCGGCGTAGACGCCGCGGTCCTGGTATACTCTCGGCCCTAAAAGAGGATTCACTTGCCCAGCGGGACGGCGCCTGCCGGGATCAGGCAGAGGAACACCAAGTCTTCCCTGCCGTCATTTCGGAATGCGTGTTCGACCCCCCCGGGAATGAACAGAAATGTGCCAGAGCTCAGCTCGTACTCCTCCCCGCCGAGGATAGCCCTCCCCCTGCCAGAGAGTATGAAGACCTCGTGCTCCCAGTCGTGCGAGTGCGGAGGAGTTTCCCCACCGGGAACCATCCTGAAGAGCCTCATGGCGAAGTTCGGGGCTCCGTCCCTCGGGGTTATGAGCCACCTTCGGTAGAGCCCCTTCGCCGAGGAGACCACCTCTTCAGGGACTTTCTCCCACCGACCGACCTTGGGCCGCAACTGGTTACCCTCTCCCATACTCCAGGGTGAACTCGATGTCGACGCAGCCCCTCAGCGTCCTAGTCAGGTGGCAGTACCGCTCCGCAAGATCGGCTAGTCGCTCGGCCTTCTCTCTCGGGGGGCCCACCACCTTCATGGTCACCCAGATCTTGGTTATCTTGAAGCCTCCCTGCACGAGCTCGCTCTTCGTCTTGACTTTCACCGCCAGCTCGGTGATATTAAGCTCCATCTTCTTGGCGAACCAGATGGCCGTCGTTAACAGGCATCCACTCAGGCTGGCTGCAAACAGGTCGTCTGGAGAGGGGGCCTCGTTAAGCCCTCCAAACTCGGTTGCCATGTCAATCTGGAGCCGATCTCCTCTCGGCAGGGTGACGACGCCGCCCATTCGGCCGTTCCACACCGCCTCAGCCTCGTACTCGAGAGGACCCTCCGGCTTCTTAATCGACAAAGGGACCACCCGACCACCCGCCACATCCAGAAACTTAAAGAATGTGCATACCCGACTATGCGGTCGCCCTCATGCGGGACATGGACATCTTGGTGGTCCTAGAGATGGACTCCTCCTCCACAGAGGAGGTCATTCGTAAGTTGGGCAAGCTTCTAGAGGAGAAGGGTTACGTAAAGGACACGTTCGTTCAAGCGACCATTGAGAGAGAGAAGAGCGTTCCGACGGGGTTGGAACTCGCCGGAGGAGTCAACGCGGCACTCCCGCACGCCGGCGTCGAGCACGTGAACAAACCGGCCCTAGCGGTCGCTAGGCTGAAGAGGCCCGTCACCTTTAGGAGAATGGACGACCCGGAGTCTGAGGTGTCAGTGCGGATCGTGTTCATGCCGGCCATAAAGGACCCCAGCTCCTACATCAAGACCCTGATGCGGCTCGTTGACGTGTTCAAGGATCCGAAAGTGATGGACTTACTAATGAAAGCTCGTACCGAGCGAGAAGTCGTGCAGATCCTCAGGGAAAGGCTCTTGCCCTCCGAGGAGTCGGAGGAGCCTTAGAAAGGTTATTAAGTATGGTAGTCGTTACCTGGGCGTCGGGGGGAGTTTATGGGCACGAAGCCCCGGGACATCAAGATCCTCGTCGCTTGCGGGACCGCGATTGCCACCGCCACGGTCGTGGCGGGGAAGATCAAGCAGGCCTTCGATAAGCTGAAGATTCCCGTCACGATAGTTCAGTGCAAGGCCTCCGAGGTCCAGGGCAAGATCGAGGTCTTCGATCCCGATGTGATCGTCGCTAACACCCCGATCTCGGAGAAGGCTGCCAAGGGTAAGCCGGTGATTAACGGGGTACCTTTCCTCACCGGTATAGGGGAGAAGGAGGCCCTGAAGAAGATATTCGAGGCCGTTGGAATAACTCCTCCCGAAGACCTGTGAAAAATTTTACAGAGCTTGAAGGGCCCAGACCACCCGGTTCGCTCGCGAAGAGCTCCCCTAGCTCAGAGAGCTGAGGAGCTTTTCTTTCTTTTCCGTAACAATCGCTAACTTTATTAGTAAGAGTCGAAGTTGTGGTAGTCAGCCGTCGAGCGCAGACGGCTGGTGAGTGTAAGATGGACATCGTCGGAGCAGTCCAATGGTTCCTGGGGCTGGGGGCCACCGTTGCCATACCAATAATCCTCTTCATAGTGGGTCTTGCCTTCAAGATTCCAGCGAGCAAGGCTTTCAGGGCGGCTCTGACCATTGCCTGCGGCTTCGTGGGCATCAACCTGGTGATCGGCCTTCTGTGGGGCACCATGAGCGATGTGGCCCAGGCGATGGTCCAGAGGACGGGCATAGAGCTGACCGTCATTGACGTGGGCTGGCCGGCCGCGGCCGCCATCGCCTGGGGCACCATCGTGGGAGCCCTCACCATTCCGATAGACTTCGTCATCAACCTCATCATGCTGGCCCTAGGCCTGACCAAGACCATGGACATCGACTTCTGGAACTATTGGCACTTTGCCTTTACCGGTTCCCTGGTAACTATGGCTACCGATAGCGTCCCGCTCGGTCTGATCGCTTCAGCGATAAACGCGATCATAGTGTTCAAGCTGGGAGACTGGACGGCCGAAGGAGTTCAGGAGATGCTCGGGATACCCGGAATCTCGCTGCCCCACGGCTTCTCCGCCGCTTACGTCCCAATAGGAATCCCGATTAAGAAGCTAATCGACGCCATACCACCCCTGAGGGACGTCAAGGCAGACCCTGAGGCCATCAGGGAGAGGCTGGGCGTCCTGGGAGAGCCCATGGTCATAGGCTTCATAATCGGCATCCTGCTGGCCATAGCAGCTGGTCAGGACATCGCTGGCATACTGAACACTGGTGTGACCCTGGCTGGCGTTATGTACCTGATGCCAAAGGTCGTCGCTATACTGATGGAGGGCCTAGTTCCAATCTCTGAGGCCGGCAAGAAGATCCTGGAGGAGAAGTACGGCGGAAGGGAGATGTATATCGGTCTGGACTCCGCCATCGCCATCGGCCACCCGACCGCCATCGCCGCGGCCCTGATCCTGGTACCCATCACCATAGGCTTGGCGTTCATTCTGCCTGGCAACAAGTTCCTACCTCTCGCCGACCTAGCCGTGTTGCCCTTCATGGTCTGCATGCTGGTCCCGATCGTGAAGGGCAACGTGGTGCACACAGTGATCATCGGGGCCATAGTTCTCATTCCGGCCATGTACATCGGCACCTTCCTGGCGCCCTACGTAACCCAGGCGGCCATAACAGCCGGCTTCGAGGCTCCCGAGGGCGCGACCCTGATCTCCAGCATCTGCGACGGGACCAACCCGCTGACCTTCGTCCTCTTCCTGCCGTTCTACCTGCTCTTCGGGAAGAAGTGATCCTCCACCCCCCTCCCCCCTTTTTATTCCAGTTAGCCCCCCTGGAGTCCGGTAGGTAAGGAGGGACATTCTTGTGAGCGAGTCAAATAAAGGTAAGGAGATCCTGCTGTCCTACAAGAGAGAGCTGGCAGTCGTCCTAGTGGTCCTTGTCCTGGCAGCCATGTGGCTCCACTCCGCCTTCAGCGTTCACTCCAACCTCAGGCTCGTGTCCGCCCAGCCCTACGTTAGTGGGAACTTCACTGGACTTGCGCTGAACTTCACCCTAAAGAACGACGGCTTTTACCCTCTATTCGTTTCCACGGGCATGAGCCTGAAAGATCCCGAGACGGGAGAAGTGATCGAGAACTTCTCGGCTTCACTGGGGCTCGTCAAAGGCCGCAGCGACTCTTACAGGATACTACTCCTCCCGCTGCCGCCGCAGACGATTGAGCATCTCCCTCCGAAACTCGAGGTGGACATGGTGGGGTACTACGAAGCCAAGCTGTTTTGGCTGCCCGGCATACGCGTGCCCCTCCACAAGGAGCTCATCGCTCCAGTGCTAAATGAGACGTGGAGAGGCTGATGATCCTCGTTTCCCGAATGAGGAGACGCGTTGGAAGGGAGAAGAAGCCGGAAAAAGTAGGGGCTCAGATGAGCCCCTCTGGGTTCTCGAGAAGTTCGACCACCCGCCTGAGAAACCTGGCGGCGGGGACGCCGTCCACCACCCTGTGGTCGAAGACTAGGCAGAGGGCCATCCGGGGTCTGAGCTCGATTCCAGTCTCACCTCCGACCGGCGTCGGAAGGATCGCGCCTACGCCGAGTATGGCAGACTGCGGTGGGTTGATGATCGGCGTGAAGATCTCCACTCCCTCGGCGCCCAGATTCGAGACCGTGAAGGTCCCCCCTGAGACGTCCTCTGGGCTGAGCCCCTCCTCGCTCCGAGCCTTGCTTGCCAGCTCCTCTATCTCCCGGGTTATCTGCATTATGTCCTTCTTGTTGGCGTCCCGGATGACGGGCACCACGAGCCCGTCTGGAATGCTCACGGCGACGCCCACGTTGATCTCGTCGTAGACGATGATCTTGTCTCCCACGACGCTCGAGTTGAGTTCTCTGTGCTCCTCGAGGGCCTTGGCCGCGGCCTTCACCACAAGGGCGGTTATGGAGAACTTCCTGCCCTCAGCAGCCTCGCGCCTCCTGAGTTCGAGCGCCCTCGACATGTCCGCCCTCATGACGATTGTGACGCTTGGGATCTCCCTGTGACTCTCCGTCAGCCTTCTGGCGATGGTACCCCTCTTACCGGTCAGCTCGATCTCCTTCAGAACTCTCGGCCCCTCTTCACCCAGCTCAGCCCTCAGCCCAGTGGATTCCATGTACCTGAGCACATCTTCCTTGGTGATTCTCCCACCTGGGCCAGTGCCCTGTACTTTTCTGAGGTCGATCCCGTACTCCCTGGCCAGCCGCCTGGCGGCCGGGCTGGCCCTCACCTCCACCACCACCTCGCGCGGGGCCTCCCGCCTAAACTCCTCCTCCGAGATCTGCTCCCCCGGAGCCGCGATGATGGCCAGCGCCGTGAGCACCGGAACTTCCTCTCCCTCCTGAACGAGAATCTTGGCGAGCACGCCGTCGGCTGGCGATTCGATCGGAAACGTGGTCTTCTCCCCCTCGGCGGTGGCTATCTCCTCGCCCTTCTTGACCAGCTCACCCTCCTTCTTCAGCCACCTGATCAGCTTACCCGTCTTCATTCCAGGGTCAAGGCGGGGCATCACGACCTTCCACGGCATCCGCGATCCTCCCGACGGGTCAGACTATGCTCTCCACCGCCTCGACTATGTCCTTTGCCCACCGCATGTACTGGTTCTCGAGGGACGGGGAGAACGGGATGGGCATGTCAGGCGAGGCCACCCTCACCACCGGGGCGTCTAGGTAGTCGAAGGCCCCCTCGACTATCGTGGCCGCCAGCTCGGCGGTGACGCCGCCGGTCTTGCAGTCGTCCGCCGCCACGATGGCCCTCCCCGTCTTCTTCACGGACTCCACTATCGTCTGCCTGTCCAGGGGGTTGAGGGTCCTTGGGTCGATTACCTCCACGCTTATCCCCTTCTTCTCAAGCTCCTCCGCGGCCTTCAGGGCCTCGTGAACCATCCTGGACACCGCCACAATGGTGACGTCGCTCCCCTCCCTCTTCACATCCGCCACGCCCAGGGGGATCTCGTAGGGCTCCTCTGGCACGGGGCCCTTTACCCCGTAGTATAGGACGGCGCACTCGATGAACAGCACGGGATTGTCGTCCCTTATGGAGCTGATTATCAGCCCCTTCGCGTCATAGGGAGTTGAGGGGGCCACCACCTTCAGGCCCGGGACGTTCATGTACCAGACTGGGAAGAAGTTGGAGTGCTGGGCGGCATGCGCCCTCCCCAGGCTGTACTGGGTCCTCACCACGAGCGGGATCTTCAGCTTTCCTCCGGAGGAGAACCTCATCTTGGCTGCCTGAATGACCAGCTGCTCGGTCGCTATTGGCAGGAAGTCCATGTACATGATCTCGGCCACGGGCCTCAGGCCCATTATCGCAGCCCCTATGGCGGCTCCCACGATCGCGATCTCTGAGATGGGAGTGTCCCTGACCCTCTCTGGGCCGAACTCCTTTAGGAGACCTTTAGTGACCTTGAAGGCGCCCCCGTACGCGCCTATGTCTTCCCCCATTAGGATGACGCTCTGATCCCTCTGCATCTCCTGCCTGAGGCCCTCCCTGATGGCCTCGGCGTAGGTCAGGATCCTCTCCTCGCCCGAACTCACGCGTAGATCACCTCCCAGAGCTGGTCGAACTTGAGGACCTCGCTCTCCTCGGCGAACTTCACCGCCTCCTCGATCTCCCTGGCCACCTCGTCCCTGATCTCTTTCAGACGCTCTTCGGTGGCTATTCCAGCCTCAATTAGCTTCCGCTCGAATCTCGGGAGTGGATCCTTCTTCTCCCACTCCTCGACCTCGCCCTTAGGCCTGTACGTGGCCTTGTCGTAGACGCCGTGCCCCTTAAGTCGGTAGGTGATGAACTCTATGAGCGTCGGACCCTCTCCCCGGAGCGCCCGATCGGCGGCCTCCTTAGTGGCCTTGTAGACGCTGAGGACGTCGTTGCCATCGACGATCACGCCGGGCATACCGTAAGCCGCGGCCCGGTAGGCTACACGGCCGCAGGTTACCGACTTTCTCGCAGGCATGGACATGCCCCACTGGTTGTTCTCACAGGCGAAGATGACTGGGAGCTTCCAGAAGGAGGCGAGGTTGAGCCCCTCGTGGAACGCGCCGGTGTTTGCGGCGCCGTCGCTGAAGAACCCGACGACGACACCCCTCTCTCCCTTGTACTTCAGGGCCAGCGCGGCTCCCGCCGCTATGGGTATCCCGCTTCCCACGATCGCCGAGGCCCAGAGGGCGCCCCTCTCGGGATCTATAGCCACGTGCATCGATCCGCCGAGTCCCTTGACCACACCCGTCTCCTTGCCGAAGAGCTCGGCCATGACCTCCTTCGGCGAGATTCCCATGGCCAGCGCGTGCCCGTGGCCCCTGTGGTGGCTCACTATGTACCCGAACCCCTCTATCGCCTGAGCCACGCCTACAGCAATGGCCTCCTCTCCGGTGTAGAGGTGGGCGGTTCCTTGAATCCTGGCCTCGTAGAGGTAGAGCTGTTCCACCCTGTTCTCGAAGAGACGAAGCTCGACCAGCTTCCTGTACATTTGAAGGAGGTCTCCCTCGGTCAGCCCGAGAGAAAGGGCTTCCTGAATCGAGACCTCCTCGACCTCCTCTATCTCGATCTCGAGCCTGGCCAATGTGAAAGCACCGCGGAAAGGGATAGGACAATCTTATAGTTTTTGATAAGTCGGGCTGAGCTACGTCTCGCCCTCCGCGCATCTCCTCAGCATTCTCGCGGCTGCGGTCGGGTCATCACGCCCGAAGATTGCCGATCCGGCGATTAGGACCGTGGCGCCGGCCTCAACAACTCGCCTAGCGGTTGAGCAGTTGATCCCGCCGTCCACGGCTATCTCCACATCGACCCCCCAATCCTCGATCAGCCGCCGGAGCCTCGATATCTTCCGGAGCGTACCCTCGATGAACCTTTGCCCGCCAAAGCCAGGCTCAACGGTCATCACAAGAACCCGATCGACCGCGCCGAGTATCTCCTCCAGCGACCACAGGGGGGTGCTAGGATTAAGCGCCACGCCGACCTGCGCCCCTGCTGACCTGAGTGACGCGGACAGCGAGATGGGCCTGCTGGCTGCCTCCACATGGAAGTACACGAGATCCGCACCGGCCTCCACGAATCTCTCCGCGTACTTCTCCGGGACCTCTATCATCAGGTGGGCCTCTATGGGGAGATCGGTGGCCCGCCTGAGAGACTTCACCACCGGCAGTCCAAAGGACAGGTTGGGAACGAAGTGCCCGTCCATGATGTCCACGTGAATGTAGTCCACACCCCCCTCCTCCGCGCGCGCCACCTCTTCTCCCAGATTGGAAAGGTCCGCAGAGAGTATGGACGCGGACAGGCGAACGGTCATTCGACCTAGACGCCCTAGACAAGTATTTAAGGATCCTTGCCTTTTGGGTTGGCTTCGGATGAGCTCCATGGCCCGCGCTGAGGCGACGGTTCAGCTGAAGAACAAGGTGGGACTCCACGCCAGACCCGCGTCTCTGTTCGTGCAGACAGCCAAGAAGTTCAGGTCAAAGATCATCGTCAGAAAGGATGATAAGGAAGCTGACGCCAAGAGCATCCTCGGCGTGCTCTCTCTGGGCGCCGAGTGCGGCCACTGGATAACGATAGTGGCCGAGGGCGATGATGCCGAGGAGGCCATCCAGGCCCTGGCGTCCCTCGTCGAGAGCCGCTTTGGGGAGGCGGAGTAACTTGCGGGCTGGCCCCCGGGAGTTCAGGGGTATCCCCGCCTCGCCCGGTGTCGCGGTGGGGAGGGCCTACCTCTACGTCCGGGGTTACGTCGAGGTCGAGAAGAGGGAGCTAAGTGAAGACGAGGTTGAGGGCGAGATACTGAAGTTCGAGAGCGCCATAACGCTCGCCAAGGGATACCTAAAGAAGCTCTACGAGCGGGTAAAGTCTGAGATAGGAGAGGAAGAGGCGAAGATTTACGAGGCGCACCTGATGATCCTCGAGGACGAAGCGTCCTTCCTGAAGCCGGTCGAGGTCATGATCCGGGAGCACATGGTCAACGCGGAGTACGCAGTTGAGACCGTGCTGGAGAGGGTCGCCAAGCTCTTCGAGGAGATGGAGAGCCAGTACATGAGGGAGAGGGCGGCAGACGTGCGAGACGTGAAGAGACTCGTCCTAACCGCCCTAAAAGGCAAGATAAACGAGATCTCTGCCCCGCCGGAGGAGTCGATAGTCGTGGCCCACGAGCTGCTGCCGAGCGACGTGGCCACTTTGGACAAATCCAAGGTCCTCGGCTTCGCAACCGATAAGGGAGGCCCGACCTCCCACGTGGCCATCGTCGCGAGGACCCTTGGCATCCCGGCTGTGGTGGGGCTTAAGGAGCTGTCCGTTCACGTGCGGACGGGCGACCCGATTGTGGTGGACGGGGACCAGGGGCTTGTGATAGTCAGGCCGGACAGAGAGACCATGAAGAGCTACAGGGTGAAGATGTCTGAGCAGATCCGCGAGAAGATGCTCCTGATGAAGTACGCTCCCCTGCCGGCCGAGACCAGAGACGGTTTCAGGTTAGGCGTGTTCGCCAACGTGGGTGGAATGGAGGATCTGAACTACGCCTTGTCCATGGGCGCCGAGGGTATAGGCCTCCTGAGGACGGAGTTCATGTACGTGAACTCCCCCAGGTTCCCGACGGAGGAGGAACTCTACTCAAACCTGAAGAGATTCGTCGAGAAGATGGGCGAGAAGCCCGTCATTGTCAGGACTCTTGACATAGGGGCCGACAAGCCGCTGCCATACTTCACCATGCCGCCCGAGCCCAACCCAATGCTGGGCTGGCGCGGCATAAGGGTGACCCTTGACAGGCCGGAGATCCTGATGACCCAGGTTAAGGCCGCTCTCAGGGCGGCCTCCCTCGGCAACCTGTGGATCATGTTTCCCATGATCTCCTCGGTTGAGGAGGTGAGAAGGGCCAAGGAGATAATTCACGACGCTGCTTCTCAGCTGAAGAAGGAGGGGAAGGAGTACCGGGAGGACATCAAGGTTGGCATCATGGTCGAGACGCCGTCCGCTGTGATTATGGCTCATGACTTGGCTAAGGAGGTCGACTTCTTCAGCATAGGCACGAATGACCTCACACAGTACGTTATGGCTGCCGATAGGACGAATGAGCTGGTGTCGGATCTCTACAGCCACTTTCAGCCTTCCGTGATCAGGGCCGTGAAGCAGGTAGTCGACGCCGCCAAAGAGGCCAGAATACATGTGGGCATGTGCGGGGAGATGGCAGGGGACGAGCTGGCGATTCCACTGTTAGTGGGAATGGGGCTCGACGAGATCAGTATGGTGCCGACCTCCATCCCGAGGACAAAGAGGCTCGTGAGGTCGATAACGAGGGAGTCCGCCGAGAAACTCGTCGAGGAGGCGCTGAAAGCCAGCACGCTCGGAGAGGTCAAGAAGATCCTGGAGGCTTACGCGAGGTCAATTTCGTACTCCGAGGCCTGAGTCTGCGGCCGGCTCTTCTCTTGTTGAGCTTTATTTAGGAGAGTCGTTGCTCCCTTGCCCTGATCCCCAATGGCCAGGATAGTGGTTGAAAGATCTGCCCGCGTCCCAATGGATGAGCAGCCCATCGAGATCGTCGAAAGGAAGGGAATAGGCCACCCAGACACCATGTCCGATGCCATAATGGAGAGGGTGTCCCTTGAGCTGAATAGGGAGTACCTCAGGAGGTTTGGTGGCATCCTACACTACAACGCCGACAAGTCCCTCCTGGCGGCTGGCGTCACCGAGCCAGCGTTTGGAGGGGGCAAGGTCGTCGAGCCCATGCTGATAGTGTTTGGGGACCGGGCCACGAACGTGTACGCCGGTGAGGAGATCCCTATAGAGGAGATAGTAATCAGGGCCGCCAAGAGCTGGATAAGAGAGAACCTCAGGTTCGTCGATCCCGACGAGCATGTGAGGTACCAAGTAGAACTCAAGCCAGGGAGCGCGGAACTCACGGACATCTTCCGGAGGGGCAAATCCGACCTAGGGGCCAACGACACCTCGGCGGCGGTAGGCTACGCACCACTCTCCCGGACCGAGAGGGCCGTCTTGGAGATTGAGAAGTTCCTCAACTCCCCCGAGTTCAAAAAGAGCCACCCGGAGACCGGCGAGGACATCAAGGTCATGGGGTACAGAGTGGGGGACAGGCTTGACATCACGGTAGCCCTAGCGTTCGTCGACAGGTTCGTCTCCAGCGAGTCGGAGTACTTCCGCATGAAGGAGGAGGTCCTCGAGGAGCTCAATGCGTTCGTCAAAGACAGCTACGACTTCAGGGAGATAAACATAGCCATAAACACGCTGGATCGACCCGGCAGGGGAGTCGATGGCGTTTACCTGACGGTTCTCGGGACCAGCGCCGAGGGAGGCGATTCCGGCCAAGTGGGGAGGGGGAACGGCGTCAACGGAGTGATCCCTCTCATGAGGCCCAGGAGCAGCGAGGCGGCAGCGGGCAAGAACCCAGTGAGCCACGTTGGTAAGATTTACAACATCCTCACCCACCACATAGCCAGGAAGATACACGAGGAGGTTCCCGGCATCAAGGAGGCGTACGTGTGGCTCCTGAGCAGAATAGGTCACCCAATCAGCGACCCGGCCCTTGCGGCCGCCGAGGTGTCCGTGGAGTCTGGGGTGTCGCTGAACGACGTGAGACCCGCCATCGAGGACGTCGTCCAGCGGGAGCTGGAGGACATAACGAACTTCGTCGAGAGGCTCATCCAGGGCGAGATCCCCCCTTACTGACGAGGGTCAGGCCCTCGCCTCCACCCTCACCTCTTTTGGGTCCACGATCCCATCTCCGTTTTTGTCCCTCCAGTACACTATCGTGACGTTGGCCGACAGAGCTGCCTGGAAGTTCGATGTAGCCCAGATGAGCCCAGCCCTTGTGCCGTACCTCGTCACTCCGCCGATGAAGAGCGTGATCTCGTCTCCCTTGATCACAGGGATCACTGCTGCATAGTCCTTGTAGCCGTAGTCGGCCCTCAGGGTAACGCCGGCGTACTTCAGGCCCACGTAGTACCCTCCAGCCTGGACGAACTCTATCACGGACGATGGCCAGTCTGGATTCACGAATGGGCCTCCGAGCACCACCTCGAGCCCGCCAGACCTGTCCATAGAGTGTCCTCCGAAGTAGGCGTCGATCAGGTCTGAGTTCATCTCCGCATCCACCGACGACCTGGACACCAGCCTGAAGGCCTCCACTCCCGGGTATGGGGTGTCGTCCAGCTTGGCCGTGACCTTTCCGGACTGTGTAGGCTCGGTCTCCGGGTCGTCGCTGTCCGCACTATACGAGACTGTGACCTCGATGACGTCCCCGGGACTGATGATTGGGTCGAACGGATCTCCCGTGGAAAGCGGGTACACCAGTTCGACCGTAGTTCCGGAGGGGCCCTCCTTCCCGGCCCACGCTAGAACGTTGGGGTCGTCGAGCGAGCTGGCGCCGTCCCTTGTCTTTCTGTCTTCCACATACGTCTTTCCAGATGAGACCCAGGCGACGATCAGGTTGGCCCATCCTCCTTCACCTACCTTCCTCCAGGAGATCGCCACGTAGCCCTTACCAGGGCTCGACAGCCCTATGTAGAGCCTCTGACCGTCGTGCATCCAGTGGACGGTCACCCCACCCACAGACAGGGATGCGGGATACTCCCCTGGTCCTATGGTGCCCATGAGGGTGAGGTACTTCGGGTACGGGACGCACGGGATCGTAACGTAACTCTGCGCCGCCGATGAAGAGAGTGCAGATGCCGGAAGGGTCAGCAGCATCAGAGAAATCAGCGCACCCGCTCTGCGCATACCTCTGCGACTTGACGTCGAACTTAATTCACTTTGCATCGTCGGTAGCCGATGAACCCGGCATCCGCGGCTGACCGCAGGTTTATTTCCCGGGGCCTCACCGGGGGGCCCAGATGCCTAGCAGGGTTGAGGTGAAGATCCCTGAGGGCTCCGGTGGGAGGCTCTCCAAGTTCCTTGCGATCCTCGTTCTGCTCGTTCTGGTGGCCGTCTCCGCCAACAGGGTCGTGTTCAGGGTTAACCTGGGCTACGCGGGCGTCATAGTCGATCCCATCACGGGCTACATCTCCCCCAGCCCGGTGATAGGACCAAGGATAGGCTTCAAGGCCCCGTGGAGGATAGTGAAGAACGTCTACGTCGCCACGGACGCTGTCCACATGTGGACCGAGTATCAGCAGGCCCTCGTCGGCCGGGGAGAGCTGATCGGCGACTACCCGGCCATCGAGACGCTGACTAAGGACGGCCTTCAGGCGTGGATAGACCTGACGGTCAGGTGGCACATCAGACCGGAGTACGCCCCCGCGATCGTGAAGTCCTACCCTAACTTGGACTACGAGGACAAGTTTCTCATACCGGAGATTAGGAAGGTCGCTAGGGACGTGGTAGCGCAGTACGAGGCCGCCATGATATCGGAGGTCCGCCAGAGAATAGGACTCGAGATAATGGACCGTCTGCAGAAGAACCTCGACTCGGACGAGAAGGTGGGAGGGGCCTTCGTGATAGATGAGGTCTACGTGAGGAACATAAGGCTGCCGGACGAATTCATGAACGCGATTCAGGCGAAGCTCGCCGCCCAGCAGAGGATGATCGCGGCCCAATACGAAAGGAACAGGACGCTGATTCTGGCCAACGCCTCTGCCCAAGCCAAGATCCTGGAGGCCCAGGGAGAGGCGCAGGCCAGGATAATTCAGGCGAAGGCCGTGGCGGACGCCATTGACTTGATTGCACAGGCCGGCGGAAACAGGGAGGCCATTGCGCAGCTCTACGTCCTCCTCCAGAACTTGGCCCAGCTGCAGGCCAACGGTACTAGGTTCATAATCGTCCTCTCGCCCGAGGGCGCCCAGCTTCCCATACTCTACCCGATAGGTGAGGGCTGATGCGGGCCAACCTAGTGGCCGTACACGTGATAAGGCTCGACACGGGGGATGAGGTGATCTCCGCCCTCTCGAGGAGGCTGGAGGAATTCGGAGTAAGGGGAGCGGCGATAATGGGCATAGGGGGGATCTCCAAGGCCAGAGTCGGGGTATTCGACCCCTCAGCAGGGGTGTACAGAGAGAGGATCGTGGAGGGCTTTCACGAGGTAGTCTCGCTAATGGGGAACGCCTCAGTCAAGGAGGACGGAAGCATCTTCCCTCACCTCCACGTATCGCTGGCCAGCGAGTCCAGCCTGGTGGCGGGGCATCTGCTTGAGGCAGTGGTAGAGCCGACGCTTGAGGTGTTCGTCTTCGCACTGGACTCTGAGGTCAGGAGGACGCTGAAGACGCCCTACGGCTTCGTTGCGCTGGACGTGTGACGTTTACTTGCCCGGTGGGACTCCCTTGAGGGGGATCAGGCAAAGGAACTCTAGGTCCCCCTCCCCCGTATTTTCGTAGTAGTGCTCCACGTTCGGAGGGATGAACAGGAAGGTTCCCTCGCTCACCTCGTACTCCTCCTCTCCTACCCTCACGCTTCCGCTCCCCTTCAGGATGAAGATCTCGTGCTCCCAGTCGTGGGAGTGCGCAGGGATGGATCCGCCCGGGCCTATCCTGAAGAGCCTCATGGCGAAGTTCGGTGCCCCGTCTCGCTTGGAGATCAGCCACCTGATAGTCGTGTTCTTGGCGATGCCGACGGGCTCCTCGGGGGTGTCCCGGTAGCTGCCGACCTTGGGCCTCAACGCAAAATCACCGAACGGGTGACCCCAGGCTAGGACTTAACCTCTCCCCCTCGTCTGGGCACCCTGACCCTTGCGGTCTCTCCTAAGAAACTCTTCAGATGCTTAACGAGTTCTTGGAGCTTCGTGTTGGCTTCGGCGGACCTCCTCTTCATGAGCTCGCAGTCTCTGTCCCCAAACCGCAGTGGGAACGTGGCCTGCAGCCTGACGGGCGTGATGGATATAGCCCTCTCAACCATGAGCGCATAGAGATCTGTTCCCCTCTCCCTCTCGTCAACGCTCAGGGGGTTGGACCCTATCCAGTAGTAAGGCTTCCCGCGGGGGTCGAGCCTCTCTAGGATGTAGTTCTCGAACTTGGTCCACCCGAGTCTGGTGAGCCTGACGGTGGTGTCGTCCGAGATCCGAAACGGGAAGTTGACATTGAGCAGGTCCACTCCCTCAGGGAGCCCGTTCTCGAGGACCCAGGCCGCGATCTCGGCCGCGACCCTCCCGTGGATCGAGAAAGCCTCGGGCGTGGTCGGCCTGTGGGCCTCTGGTATCTCCGCGGAGAAAGCAACCGCGGGAATGCCGTTGAGGACGCCCTGAATAGCCCCGGCGATCGTGCCGCTGGTGAACAGGTTGTCCACGGTGATGTTGTCGCCCATGTTTATGCCGCTGACCACGAGGTCGGGCCTGTCGGCCATGATCTCGCCTAGGGCGATCATGACGCAGTCCCCAGGGGTCCCGCTCACCAGGTAGGCCTTGCCGTACCTCCCCCTGCCCAGCTTGGCGTAGATCTCCCTGACCCTGAGGGGCTTGTGGAGGGTCACCCCCTTCCCCGCGGCGCTCATCTCTCGCTCCGGGACGACGCAGGTCACCTCTCCGATCTCCTTGTCCAAGAGAGCGCGCCAAAGAGCCCTGAGGGCAGGGGAGTTAACGCCGTCATCGTTTGTGATGAGGATAGACGGCATTCCCTCACTCCCCGCCCAGGGCAGACATGACGACGTCGACTGCAAACTTCTCCTCGGGCTGAACTCCCACGAGCCTGCCCTTCGCCACCCACTCCCCGTCCTCGTAGACGTAGACAACCGTGTCGGGGACGGCGCTCACTCCCAGCGAGTCGGCCATGTCCGGGTTCTCCCAGGCCTCTACTGTCTCAGCCTCAATGGTCTTGGGCACGGCTATGGCGAACTTGTTTGCCAGGAGGACCTGGTGAGGGCAGTACGGGCACGTGGGCGTGACGTACACCTGCAGCTTGACCCGCTTGCCCAGCTCGGCGAGCTTCCTTAGGGCATCTACTGTGCCCGAAGAAAGCCCACTCTCCCCCTTGGATGTGAGGATTATGGTCTCAAGGAACGCCCACGCCTCATAGCCTGAGGGGGCGCCGGTGTACCGGATGGCCACCCTGTCGGGACCTATCAGCACCGTGGGCGTCCTCCCGGGGTCAACCCCCATCTCCTCGGCCTCCTCCTGACTGTCCGCCACGTCAACTATCCTCGGGATGACCTTGTCGCTTAGCTCGGCGATCTCACGTATGAGCTGGGCTGTCCAGTGGGAGTACTCCGCGTTGTGACCCCCAACGACGGCCACGACCTCGACGGGGTCCCTCATCTCGGCCTCGAGCCTAGCCTTGAGCTCTGAAGCCGTCTTTTCGTCAATTATTCTATCGTGAACGTGCTCATGGTGTCCCAATAGATCACCTCGCGACCTCCTGCTCACACAAGGCTATTTAAGTTATTCTCACGCCCTTAAACGGCCCGAAGACCGTTTAGACTGCTCGGGAGATCCTGGATCGTCGCTCGGCCCATCTGGGATAGCAAGCTACACTCTCAGGAGGAGGAGATCTGTCCGTATTCCACTGTGTCAACGTTTTTTACATCCACGGATCGAGCCGCGGGGGTGTCCCCGAATGCTGGAAATCAGGTGGCACGGTCGGGGGGGCCAGGGCGTCTGGAGCGCCTCTGCGGTCCTGGCCTCCGCGGCCATAAACACGGGAAAGTACGCACAGTCCTTCCCCCAGTTTGGGCCTGAGAGGACTGGCGCGCCTGTTTTGGCCTTCAACAGGATCGATGACAAGCCTATAGTCGTCCACTCCATGATCTACGAGCCAGACATAGTCGTCGTTATCGACAGAACCCTCCTCTCCGACAGGGACGCAATTCTTAGCGGCATGAGGTCTGGAGGTCATCTAATCGCCGACACGGACGAGTCCCCCGAGGAGCTCCGCTCCAGGCTAGGGGTTCCCGACAGCATCCACGTCTGGACCCTGGACGCGGTGACCCTGGCTCTTGAGGAGATAGGGAGGGCTGTCACGAACACACCGATGCTGGGCGCCGTGATCAAGGCCACCGGCGTCGTTCCCCTGGAGGCGATCGAAGAGTCCATCCGGGAGAGGTGGAAGGGCGAGATCGGCGAAAAGAACGTCAAGGCCGTTAGGAGGGCCTTCAATGAGGTTGCCCACTCTCCGGCCAAGGTGGAGGTGACCGCGTGATGTCAGCGCTCAAGGGTTGGAAGGAGATCCCCTTTGCTGGGGTACCGTTCGAGCCAGCTGTGAAGTACAAGACCGGGGACTGGAGAGTCTTCAGGCCCGTCATCGACAACGAGAAGTGCATCAAGTGCGGCCTGTGCTGGGTGTTCTGCCCCGACAGCTCCATAATCTGGGACGGCGAGAACTTCCCTACCGTCGACTACGAGCACTGCAAGGGTTGCGGCATCTGCGCCCACGAGTGCCCCACGAAGGCCATCGAGATGGTCAGAGGATGATTGATGGTTTGGGAGGTGTGTGTTGATGGCCAAGTCCGTTCAGCAGAGGATGATGTCCCTCAACGGGGACGAGGCCGTTGCCTGGGCGGCCAGGCAGAGCAACGTCGATGTCGTGGCCGCCTTCCCGATAACCCCCCAGACGATCATCATGGAGAGGATAGCCGAGTTCATTAACGACGGCCTGATGGACTCGGAGATCATCAGGGTCGAGAGCGAGCATAGCGCCCTGAGCGCGTCTTGGGGCGCCTCCATCGCTGGAGCCAGGGCCTTCACGGCCACGGCGGCTAACGGCCTCGCCCTCATGTGGGAGATCCTCTACATCGTCGCCTCCAGCAGGACCCCTGTCGTGATGGCAGTCGTCAACAGGGCCCTGAGCGCTCCTATCAACATCCACTGCGACCACAGCGACTCCATGGGCGCTAGGGATTCTGGCTGGATCCAGATCTACAGCGAGGACGCCCAAGAGGCGTACGACAACACGATCCAGGCCTTTAGGATAGCGGAGCACGAGGACGTCCAGCTCCCGGTCATGGTCATGCTCGACGGTTTCCTGATCTCCCACACGATGCAGAACGTCCAGATTCTGCCTGAAGACGTCGTTTCGGACTTCGTAGGGTACAGGAAGCCCTCCAAGATCAAGCTGCCCGAGTTCTACGGCGACAAGGAGATCCCGTTCATGCTGAACCCCAAGTATCCGATCTCCATAGGCCCGCTGGACCTATACGACTACTACTTCGAGCACAAGATGCAGCAGATCGAGGCCATGAGGAGGGCCCCCGAGGTGATCAAGCAGATCCACGGGGAGTTTGCAGAGATAAGCGGGAGGTCCTACGGTGACGGCCTGCTCGACCCCTACAGGGCGGAGGATGCGGATGCCCTGATAATTGGCATCGGGAGCACGATGGGCACTATGAAGGCGATAGTCGACGAACTCAGGGAGGAGGGCAAGAAGGTGGGCTCCCTCAGGATCAGGACCTTCAGGCCCTTCCCGGCGGACGAGATAAGGAAGTTCGCGTCGGGCGTCTCCTCTGTAGGAGTGCTCGACAGGAGCGCCAGCTTCGGCGCGGAGGGCGGGCCACTCTTCATGGAGATAAGGTCGGCCCTCTACAGCCTTAGGGACAGGCCGCCGGTGCTCGGCTACATCTACGGCCTCGGAGGCAGGGACATGCCGCCGAAGCTCCTGAAGAAGATCGCCGAGGAGGTTCTCAGCGCCAGAGAGGAGCCGGAGAGGCCCAAGGTGGGCTACCCGGGGGTGAGGGAGTAGGGGGGGTGATCGAATGGCCGAGATGAAGTGGGTTCCAAACATTAGGCAGATCGCAAAGGAGATGCACGAGAGGGGCTTTACCGGGCTCACTCCAGGCCACAGGCTCTGCGCCGGCTGCGTGGCCGGAACGATCGTCAGGCAGGTCATGATGGCCGCCCGAAAGCCAGTTGTCGTCATCAACGCGACCGGCTGCCTCGAGGTGGCTACCACGATCTTCCCATACACCGCCTGGCAGGTCCCGTGGGCCCACAACGCGTTTGAGAACGCTGCCGCCGTGGCGTCCGGTGTTGAGAGGGCCCAGAAGAAGCTGATCAGGGATAGGAGGTTCGAGGGAGACCCAGACATCGAGATGGACTATGACATCGTCGTATTCGGCGGGGACGGAGGCACCTACGACATAGGCCTCCAAGCCCTCTCGGGCGCCTTGGAGAGGGGCCACAAGTTCATGTACGTGCTCTACGACAACGAGGCCTACATGAACACGGGCATCCAGAGGTCTGGAAGCACTCCGTTCGGCGCCTGGACCACCACAACGCCGGCGGGCAAGGTGATACTCGGCAAGCAAGTCGGCAAGAAGCCCTTGGTGGACATAATAGCGGCCCACAGGATACCCTACGTCGCCACCGTCTCGCCCTACTACTGGAACGACGCGCTCGTGAAGTTCAGGAGGGGCTTCGAGGCCGACGGACCGGTGTTCATCAGGGCGTTCTCCACATGCAACAGGGGCTGGTACAACGCCCCGGAGGAGTCTATAGCAATCTCCAAGCTCGCCGTGGAGACCTGCGTCTTCCCGCTCTACGAGGTCATCAACGGAGTAGAGTGGAGGCTCTCACCGCCCAGCCTCGCCATAGCCAAGAACCCCGAGAAGAAGAAGCCCGTGGAGGAGTACCTCAAGACTCAGCGCAGGTTCAGGCACATGTTCGAGCCCGAGAACAGGTGGATGATCAAGCGCTTCCAGGAGATGGTCGACTACGAGTGGGAGCTCCTCCTGGAGCGCGTCGGGCTTAAGGGCTGAGGAGCTGAAGGCCCGGCCCCTCCCCACCCATTTTTCTCCACTTTCAGCGGAGGAAACCTTTTTTGAATGGTTAACTCTCCCTCCTCGGGGTAAGAGGTGGCTGAGAGGCGGGTGCACCTCAAGATCAGCGGGATCGTACAGGGAGTCGGCTTCAGGGCCTTCGTTTGGAGGAACGCGCGGTCTCTCGATCTGAGGGGGTACGTGAGAAACCTCCCCGACGGCACCGTGGAGGTTGTGGCCGAGGGAGACGAGCAGGCCCTGAAGAAGCTCGTTGACCTCTGCTGGAGGGGACCCGCCTTCGCGAGGGTCGACTCAGTGATGGAACGCTGGGAGGATCCTAAGGGGGAGTTCGAGGACTTCTCTATCGCCTGGTGACCCTCAAAGCCCTCTGCTCACTCTTCCTCCCAGAAGTCCTCCTCCGTCAGGCCCCAGCCCTCTTCCTCTTCCTCCTCCGTCTCCCAGAGGTCCTCGTCCTCGAGCCAGCTCTCCTCCTCAAAGCCCTCCTCTATGAGGTCGACCTCCTCAACGACGCCCTTGGAGATGATCACGTGCAGGAGGGCCTTGCACGAGGGGCAGGTGACCTCCCCCTCGTAGTCCATCTCCTCGATCTTGAAGTGGGCCCCGCAGGAGGGGCAGACTATCTCAGGCATGGCTCACGCCGCGGCGGGCCCCAGGCGTGCGATTCATAAACTTATCGCGACTGGCCATCGGACCTCCTCGAGGGACAGCTCTCGGCGACCGGGCACCTGTCGCATAGCGGACGAGCCTTGCACACCCTCCTGCCGAAATCGATCAGAGCGAAGTGAGCCTTCATTCTCTCCTCGGGCTGAAAGATCTCCTCCAGCGCCCTCCTGATCTCCGAGTATCCGGCATTCTCCGGGACCAGCCCGAGCCTCTTGGCCACCCTCCCAACGTGCACGTCCACCGGCAGGAGCGGGTGACCGAGGGCCATGAGGATGACGTCCGCTACTTTGTCCCCAATCCCTGGCAGGGATTTCAGCGTCTCCCGCGCCTCTTCCAAGTCCGCGTCAGCCAGGGAGGCGACTCCAGGACCCTCAAGCTCCCACTCCGCCAGGGCCTTCACCGCCTTGGCCTTTGACCTGTACATGCCCGATACGCGGATTGCATCCTCCACATCCTCCAAGCGGGCTTCCGCAATCTCCCTAGCCCCACTGGGAAATCTCTCCATGAGCCTCTTCACGGCCTCTCTCTCCAGCTTGGCGGTCGTCCTCGGAGACACTGCTATGGTCACCGCGACCCAGAAGGGGCTTAGGTCCTCCTTCCTCCACCAGGGCTCCCTTCCGGAGAAGAGCTTGACTATCTTCCTGACGGCCTCGGCCGTCCAGGCCAGGTCACCACGCCTCCTGCGCTCTGTCATCCCCAGGCGGGGTCGGGGTAATGAATTAACGCTTGCTTTCCGGCGTCGTGATCGAGGTGCCTGAGGGAGTAGTGAAGGTAACCATAGCGGCGACGGGTGACGTGCACTCCCCACGCTACCTGTCCCAGTTCGTGGAGGCCGTCAGGAGGTATCAGGGCAGGGCAGATCTCGTGCTCCTGGCGGGGGACATGGTGCTCAGAGGAGATCACAGGGAGTTTGCCAGGGTGCTCGAGCTCGTTGAGAGGTTGGGATCGCCCATAGTAGCCGTTTTCGGAAACGAGGAGTTCGACGAATCCAAGCCGGCCCTGATCGAGGGGTACGGGGACAGGGTCACGTGGCTGGACGACCAGGCCGCCGAGGTCGAGATCGCAGGTACACGCGTGTGGATCGTGGGGAGCAGAGGGTCTCTGAGGCGCCCCACGACCTGGCAGCGGAAGCACGTGCCCGGTATAGAGGAGATATACAGGAGGAGGGTAGATCTGATCGACGAACTCTTGGCCAAGGCGAGGGACAGGCCATCGATACTCCTCACCCACTACGCCCCCACGTTCAGGACGCTGGTCGGTGAGGATCGGCGAATCTGGTCCAGGCTCGGAAATCCGGCCCTCGAGAGGGTCATCAAGAGGAGGAGGCCCGCGCTCGTGGTGCACGGACACGCCCACCACGGGGCCAAGAGGGCAGACATCTCCGGCATCCCCGTTTACAACGTCTCCCTCCCCGTGTGGAGGGAGATAGTCAAGATAGAGCTGAGTCCGCCTGCAGGCGGCCTAGAGCAGTTCTTCTAGGGCCCCTCATTCACACATCGTTATCCCCTGATGGCTGATGACAGGACCTCGCAGGCGAGCCTGCACCAGGCTCGGAGCTCCTCGGGCTCGACCGTGTCGGCTGCCGGGCAGAGGTCGTCCAGCACGCACTCCCCACTGTCTGCGTCTATGACTACGGGGTACGCCCTGCAGCCGGCCGGCCTGTTCGGGTAAACCTGGCACCTCCCGCGATCATCAAGGAACACGCACCTGCCGCCCACGTTCCTCAACCTCAGCAGCCCACCCCTAAACTCTGCGAACACCTCTAGCTCGTACCCTTGGCTGATCAGCCTGAGCACGTCGGTCTGAGTTAGCGGCATCTCCGCCTCGAGGCAGCAGAGGTGACATCCGGGCGGGCAGCGCACCGGCCCCCTCGCCGGTCCGAATTTATAACGCCGCCAACCCGACAACTCCGGTCTGCCCATGCCCGACAGGGACGGGAGGCACAGGTTCCTGGCATTCAACTTCGGATACAGCTCGACGCTCCTGCTGGCGATACTCTCTCTCCTCGCTGAGAGCTGGAGCTCATCTGATGAGGAGCTCGCTGACTACATCCTAGACCACCTGTCGGTGGTTTCGGCCTCATTCAGGGCGTTCGGGATGGACCTCCTTGGTGGATGGGAGGCCGACTTCGTGGACGAGTTCAGGAAAAGGCTGGTTGCCGGTGAGGGAGACTGGATGGAAGGCCGCCTGGAGGCGCTTGACAGGACCATCAGGACCACCAGGTGGGTGCTCTACCTTGAGATGGACCCTGAAGAAAGGACCCTCTACACGCTGGGCGCCAGCGTTGCCAAGGCCTCTCTTGCTTTCATGACCGGGCTGACTGACGAGGTAGATGAGTTCCTAACGGACACCGCCGAGGAGCTCGTAGACTCCGCCAGGAGGGCCAACCTGCCAGAGGAGGCCCTCAAGGACGTCGAACAGCTCGCCCACCTGCTTACGTCCGCGCAGGGCGAGCAGGACCCGGGCGACCTCACGGGCTTGGCTGCCCGCGTGTTTGGCGAGATCTTTGCCTGGCTGAGCCGGGCTCAGCCGGAGTGCGGCTGATGTCTTACCGAATGCGCGTTGCCTGGGGGGTGGTTGGGACGAGCCTGGCGATCCTGTCGCTCTTCGAAGCCGTCCGAACGGTGGAGCTTGCCGGTGAAAGGGTTGACAGAGAAGTCCTGAGGAGGGCGATAGAGGCCGCGGCCAAGGTTTACTGGTCAGGCGTCCCCCCGGACGTCAGGGAGGGCATGCGCGCCAGTTTCGAGGTGCTGGCCAGGACCATCACTTCGCCCGAGATCACGATGGAGGAAGAGGAGATAGCCATATTCGCCGCCAGGGAGCTGCTGGAGGCGGAGAGGGCCTTCAGGATCGATAGACCCGCGGTGATAGATGCCATCGAGCGGGAGCTCAGGTCGTCTGGCCTGGACGGCTTGGCCGATTTGACGCTGATCCTCCTGTCGGCGAAGCTGCGGACCTGAACCCGCAACCTTTTTGTTGCATTTGAGACCCGGCCGGGAGGGCCAAAGATAGAGGTCCAGATTAGGGGACGGACCATCGACCTCGACCGCCTGGCCGAACAACATGGCGTCGATCTGAATACTCCCGTCAGGGATCGCGCGCTCGAGCCCAACGGGTCTTCTAGGGTCTACAGGCTCGACTTGGACGTCGACGCCGAGGTGTACCTGTTGGACACGAGGGAAGCCCGGGAGGTTGCCGCGTGGCCCCACGTGGTGATGGAGGAGCTGGACAGGAGGTGTCTCTCTGCCGCAGGCGCGGGCGTGGAACTCCTCGCTCGGATCGGGGTCCTCAATGATCCTCTGGTTATTCTACACGTACTCAGGGCAGGACCTGGTTACAGGGTTGCTGAGGCGCTGAGACGCCGAGGTCTCCCTTTCAGGGAGGTCTACGTTCGACCCGAGTACGTAGTGACATCCGAGAGGGATCACACGGGGGAATCCGTCAGGGAGGTGAGGGTCACCTTCTCCGACTTCTCGCTGGCCCCGAGTGGAGAGAGAATAACCTTGATCAAACCGGACACAGAGGCGACAGGCAGAACGGGCCTAATATCCCTGAAGAAGGCCTTCAAGGAATTAGAGGAGAGGTCCTGCAGCGTGGGAACACTCGTGCTCTACGGGTTCATCACCGGCGCGGCGGTCAGGGGGATAGCGGAGTTCGCCTCGACCAGCGGGGTAGAGAGGGTCGTGGCCGTCGCCCTCGTCGACCTCGCCGCCCTGGCCTCTAACGACTACGACATGGTACTCTACGGGCCAGACCTCCATGCATGGAGGACCAGGAGAGAGGTAGTCAGGCTCGGGGCTGTGGTGGGTCCCGAGACCTTCGCCGACATGATTCAGATCTACGTCCCAGGACTCGACCAGCCCGGGGACTTCTCGGAGAGGCAGTCGACGCTGTTCGACGGGGTGAGCTGGACGAGGGGGGACATCCTGGGCCACCTGAGGTCCGCTGCGGATTCCATAGAGACCCTGCTCACCGTCCCGGGGCTGGAGGACTGGCAGAGAGAGATAGCTGAGGAGGAGCTCGATCGAGTGAGGGAACTCGCGGGGAAGCTCCCGGGGCAAACCGTTTAATTGCCGGGGAGTCAGGCCACGAGGGTCCGAGCTGATACTGTCAGATGTCGAGATCAGGGAGGCCCTGAAGTCAGGGGACATCAAGATAGAGCCCTTCGATCCCGACAGCGTTGGCCCTTGCTCGGTGGACCTGAGGCTGGACAGCCTGTTCAAGGTGTTCAAGGGAGACCGCGAGGTCGACCCCATGCGGCTCGAGACCGTCGACAGGGGGGGAGAGCTCGTCGACACGGGTGGGGAGCCCTTCACGCTCCGACCGGGACAGTTCGTCCTCGCAAGGACCGTGGAGAGGATTGCACTCTCGAAAGGGCTCGCCGCATTCTTGGAGGGGAGAAGCAGCGTGGCTAGGATGGGTGTCATAGTCCACGCGGCCGGGCTAGTCAATCCTGGAACCGGGACTATCAGGCCCGTCCCAGTCGTCTTGGAGATATTCAACGAGAACGTCGTCCCAGTGAAGCTCTATCCGGGGATGAGGATCGTTCAGATAATCTTCCTGAGGCTGGGAAAGCCCGCCTCAGCGGGGTACGACGAGAGACCGTCGTCCAGGTTCGTGAGTCAGGAGGAGCCCAGTCTGCTCTCGAGCAGAGGTGATCGAAGCTGAGGAGGGCGGAGATAGCTGCCCTAATCGGCCTCTCGGGGCTTGACCTGACCCTCGTGTTCGGTTACAGGTTCGGGTCCATAGAGCTGAGCCCAACACTCCTGTTCGTCGTCTCTCTGGTGGTGCTGGGTTGGCTCATCGCCAGATCCTCTGAGGTCGCCGTCGTGGCCCTTGAGGAATTCTCCACGGCGGCAGGCGCTCCCCCCTATCTCACGGGCGTCCTGAGTTCGCTCGCGTCGAGCCTCCCGGAGATCGCCCTGACCCTGACGGCCATCATGTCCGGCGACCCAGAGGTTGTGGAGGTGGCCGTGCTCACGGTTATGATGAGCGTGGGGGCCGCCACCGTGATAGTCTCGGCGACCGCAGCCGTCGCCTCGATCAAGTCAGGCAGGGGCGTCGTTGAAGTTCCCAAGGAGGCCATGAGCGATGAGTTAAACGCGATCGCCTTCACGCTGACGGCTTATCTGGCCCTTTCGCTGGTCTCGATGGCGAGACTCTTCTCGGGACACTCCAACCAGCTTCCGAGGAGCGTCGGCCCAATCCTCCTGGTAGCTTACCTCTCGTACATAGTCATGCTGGCCTCTAGGGCGGGGGGCCGACGGGAGAGAACGGGCGGCGGCGCCGCCAAGCACCTGGCGGTCGGGCTGGCCGCCATGATTCCCGTGTTCCTCTCCGCGGAGGTGCTGGTGTACCTGGTCGAGGAGCTCATATCGGCCGGGGGTCTCGACGTGGTCCACGCCGCCGCGGCGCTAACTCTGGTGGGGACCGTTCCGGAGAATGGCGTCGCCATAATCTCCGCGGCCAAGGGAGATGTCGAGATCGGTCTCGGGAATGCCCTGAGCGGGGTCACCATACTGGCGCTGCTGGCCGTCGGGCTCGTGGCCACCGTCAGGCCGATACCGCTTGACGACTACGTGGTGGCTCAGATGGGGGTCACGACCTCCTCGGCGCTGATGCTCAAGTTCTCCGTGAGGGATGATGGCAAGATAGACCTAGGCGAGGCCATCCTGATGGTCGCGCTTCAGGCCCTGGCATTCGACCTACTCCTGACGTGAATGTCTGTCCGAGGGGCTGCGGCCCCATACGCCCCCTTCTCTCCCCTCCCACCCCTATTCCTGAAGAGCAGCTTCAGAACAGTCTTTGAGAAGCGGGCTATGTCCCGGGACGCCCGGATCTTGGACTCCTCCCCGGCGTATATGGTGCTCACCGGCACATCCCTGAACCGCATCCCCGCCCGAGCCAGCAGAACCAGGGACTCGGTCTCCCCCTCGTAGCCGCTTCCCTTCACTTGAAGGAGGATCTCAGCCGCCCTCCTACTGTATGCGCGAAAGCCGCACTGAGAGTCGCGGACTCGAACGCCAAACAGGACTCGCAGGATGTTCGTCGTGATGAAATTGGAGAGCCTCCTGATCATCGGCATTCCCTCTCTGGATCTGAAGCCGGCGGCGACGTCGGCCCCCTCGAGCGCAGAGACCAGCCGGGGGATTTCCTCCGGCAGGTGCTGGCCGTCCGCGTCGAGGGTGACTATGACGTCAGCCCCCTCGCTCAGGGCGGCCCGCACCCCGGTCCTAAGGGCCGCCCACTTCCCCATGTTGACGGGGTGCGCGACGACCTCGGCGCCCGCCTCCCGCGCTTCTCTCGCCGTCCCGTCGGAGCTCCCGTCGTCGACGACTATCACCCGATCTACGAATCTCCTCGCCCTCCTGACGACGTCTCCGATCCTCCTCTCTTCGTTGTACGCTGGGATGACCGCCACGACTCTCCTCTCGCCGCCCCGAGAGTCCAATGCAGGCCCTCTGGGGCGGGGGACGGCGACCCGAAATATAATGTATGGCGGATCGAACACTGGATGCCCGCGCTGGTCGAGAGATATGACGGGTACCTGGTTGACTTGGACGGCGTCCTCTGGACAGGTTCTAAGATCTTCCCAGAGGCGGTACAGGCGATAAACAGGCTCAGGTCGCTAGGCAAGGCCATAATGTTTCTCACCAACAACTCGACGAGAAGCCGGTCGCAGTATGTGGAAAGGCTCAAGTCCATTGGCGTCGACTGGGTCGAGGAGAGGCACGTGGTGAACAGCGGGTACGCCACCTCGAAGTACTTGGTTGAGCGATTCGGGAGGCTCCACACCTTCCCGGTGGGGGATACCGGGCTGTGCGTAGAGCTGGTCCTGCAGGGCCACACTCTCGTCTCCCAGGCGGACTGCTGGACCGGCAGGGTGGACGCTGTGGTTGTGGGGATGGATCCCGGGATAACCTACTGGAAGATAGGCGCCGCCGCGGCCGCCATAAGGAAGGGCGCCATGTTCGTTGCCACTAACCCCGACAAGACGTTCCCGACCGAGAGGGGACTCATGCCTGGCGCGGGTACTATCCTGGCGGCGCTGGAGGCCTCGTCGGGGAGGGGGCCCGAGATCAACATAGGGAAGCCCCACAGGCCGATCTTCGAGGTAGCCCTCAAGGCTCTGGGGGTCGAGCAGGAGAGAGTGCTGGTGGTAGGCGACAGGCTCGACACCGACGTTGTGGGCGCCAACGCTATTGGACTGGACTCGGCCCTGGTGCTCACGGGGGTCGCGACTGAGGAAGACTTAAAGAGAGCGCAGGAGAGACCGACCTACGTCCTCAGGACGCTGGAAGACCTCTTCACTGACCGTTGATCCTGAGAAAAAAGCGGCGAGCTGAGAAAACCCTCAGGGGGCGTGGAACGTCTCAACGACGGATATTTCCGAGAGCTGAACGGCTCCGTCCGAATTGGCGTCCTCCCAGAGTAGGACGAAGCCCGTGTCCGGGCTCAGCCTGTTCATGTTGCTGCTGAGCCACACGAGGGCCGCCCACGTCCCGTACCGGGTGCACCCCATTGCCCCAGCCACGTACCTGGTGCCCTCGCGGAATGTGAACACGACGGCGTAGTCCCTCTTGGCCCAGTCTGCGCCCGACACGGAGTATGTGGTTCCGATGGGTCGGACCTCCATCACGATGGAGCCGCCTGCCTTGGAGAAGTAGACCCCCATGTGTGAAGCCGCAGACTTGGCTGGGTTGACCACCGCTCGCCCCTCATGGGCGAATGGCCCACCAACCACTATGTAAGAGGCCTTCTCAGGGAGAGACCTGACTACTGCGCCCCCTATGGCCGAAGAGAACTCCTGGGCATACTGCTCATCTACCCCAGAGCCGATCAAGAGGTAGGGGTACCTGCCGCTCCCGCCCAGGACTCCGCCGAGCATCGAGCAAAGGGTCTCCCCGCTGGGACTCCCTTCCTCGGCCAGCACCACCTTGGAGGAGGAGTCGAGCACGATCCAAGTGGGGGTGGCCCTTAGCTGGAAGGCGGTCACGAGCTCACCGGTCCCATCGGCGTACTTCCAGCCCTCGGCCCCGATGGAGAGGAAGAACTGGTAGTCCGCCTCGAGGTCCCTGCTGACCCCCACCGCGACTACTGTGTAGTTCAGGGGAGTCCTGCAGGCCCTGAGGGCCTGGGCGAGCTTGGGCAGGTCGGT
Source organism: Thermoproteota archaeon (assembly GCA_027491555.1). Next base: position 14,011 of record JAOZGN010000013.1, on the reverse strand, counting down.
GCGGCAGTGTGGACAGTTGTGCTGGAAGAACACGAGAACGACCGCGTCCCACTTCAGGTTCTCCGACGAGATGACCGTTCCGTCCTTGGTCGTGAGGGAGAAGGACACCTTCTGCCCCACGCTGGGCAGGGCGGCCAGGGTGAACGCCTGCAGGAACATCAGCGCCGCGAGCGCAGCGGCCAGGGTTCGCATCGGGTTGGGGCGCTCGCGCCCTATATTTAACGTGTCCCAACGACATTCACAGCCTCGAGACGCTTGTGAAGGAGGTGCGCGTGGGCGTTTGGGTCCTGAGCACGTGGGTGCCGTCGTGAGGCCGGTTTTCGCAAAATCCGCGCTGACTCGCAGCAAGATAGAGGGCATAGACTACGCCGTGAATCCCTACTACGGCTGTCTGCACGGCTGCCGATACTGTTACGCGGCGTGGATAACGAAGAGGCGATTTCCGGATCACGTGTGGGGGCTCCACGTCCACCCCAAGGTCAACATTCACCGGCTCCTAGACAGAGAGCTCTCGTCAGCGAGGCCAGGGCTCGTAGAGCTCGGCACATCCACGGATCCCTACCAGCCGATCGAGTCTAGGTTCCAGCTGACTAGACGCTGCCTGGAGGTTCTCTCCCACCACTCAGGGTTCGACATCGCCCTGCTGACCAAGTCCCCGTTGGTTTTGAGAGACCTGGAGATCCTGAGGAATATTGACGCGGAGGTGGGATTCTCGATCAGCGGGCTGGGAGGTGCTGTGGGAGCCCTCGAGCCGAGGGCGCCCCCCGCGGAAGCGAGGCTGGCGGCCCTTAAGAGGATGTCCTCTCAGGGGTTAAGGACGTTCGCGTTCATATCGCCGGTGCTGCCGGGAATCACGGACAGGCAGACTCTACCGCTCCTGAGGGCCATCGCAGAGGCCAGGCCGGATAGGGTGCTCGTTGATGCGCTGAGGTTAAGGCCCGGGGTCCTCGGATCCCTGAGGTCGGCCCTATCGCAGTCCCCCGACCTGCTGCAAGAGCTGGAATCCTACGCGTCCGATCAGATCGGGTGGCTCCACCGCGTGAGGGCCGCGATGGAGGAAGAGGCCGAGGGGCTCGGCCTGACCCTGGAGTTCCTGTTTTGAGCCCAGGGTTAGGCCTTTGAGGCGTGCACGAGGTAGCTCTTCACGAGATCCAGACCCGGCAATATCGTTCTTCCCGTCACGAGGGCCGGTGTGACGGCCGTACCGACCGATTGGACGAGGTAGGGGGCGACGCGCGGGTCATCGGCGTAGACGACCTTCACATCCACGCCCAGCGACCTGGCCAATCTCAGAGCCTCTTCACTCTCGGGCTGCTCTCTCCTGACCAAGAGTATCATTGCCACGAGTTCAGGTGGGGCCTCCGACAGTGATAAGGGGAACGGGGTGGGCTTCAGGTCCGATACCTTCATTTTCTACCGCGCGGCGGCGCGCACGTGCAGGCGGATGGACGAGTAGTCATCTTCTCTGGCCCCGCGGGGAGTGGAACCTACGAGAGGATGCTGGAGGCGGCGAGGCTCGCGGAGGAGTGGGGATACGAGGTCAGGGTCGAGAGGCTCTTCGACAGGATGGCCAGAGTGGCCAAGGAGAGGTACGGGCTCGAGATAACCGAGGAGAACGTGCTGAACCTCCTCAGAGAGAGGCTCATCTCCATCAGGAAGGAGGCCGTCGAGGAGATCCGGGAGGAGATCGAGAGCAACCCGGGGTTCTACATGGTGAGGTCCCCGGCGACCTTCTTCTGGGGAGGGACGCTGATCACAGGGCTGGATCTCGACGACGTCATGAAGCTCCGGCCTGACGCCTTCATCGTGGTCGTCGACGACATCATGCCGGTAAAGGCGAGGCTGGCGGCTGACCCTGAGTGGAGGACTCAGAGGTTTACCCTGAGGGATCTGGCCTCGTGGAGGGAGCAGGAGACCACTCTTGTCGAAGAGCTGGCAAGGTGGACTAAGGCGGAGTTCTACGTGGTCGCAAGGGCCCACCCACCCCGGGTCTTCGCAGACCTAGTTGTGCACCCGGAGAAGCCCAAGGCCTACATCAGCTTCCCCATGACGCACGTGCCGCCTGATGTCTACAGGGAGTTCGAGGCTAAGAAGGACAGGTTTGTCGACGAGCTGGACGAGCTTGGCATCGTGATATTCGACCCGGCGACGATGGCCGAGGGGGTCATACTCTCCAAGCTAGAGGAGTACGAGAACAGGGCCAGGTCCGAGGGCAGGGAGCCTGATCCGGACGAGGAGATAGAGATCACCGTGGGCTATAGCGGGGAGGAACGGGTCTACAGGTACACCTACCAGGAGCTGGCGGCCGTCGACCCTCTGGTCGAGGGCCAGATCGTGAAGAGGGACTTTGCTATGATCGAGTCCGCCAACATGGTGATCGTCTACAACCCCCTTGGCATACCTTCGCCGGGCGTGGCCTGCGAGATGATGTACGCCCACAAAGTCCTAGGGAGAGATGTCTATCTCATCTGGGGGAAGGAGGGCAGGCCAAGTCCATTCTACACAGCGTTCTGTAACAGGAGGTTCTCAACGCCAGAGGAGTTCCTAGAGTACGCGAGGACCCACGTTAGGCCCAAGTGGGGAGGGATGGGCTGACCTGACCTCCCCGTAGATCCCCTCGGGGTCACCCCCCTAAGATCCAGCGCTTGTAGCCCCTGAGGGCCGACCGCGCGTGGGCAGCGCCGATCACCTTCGAGAGGAGCTTCGCCAGAATCAGCGGCGCGAGGAGCAGGCCAGGTAGAAACGCCGCTGAAGCGGAGGCTGCCGCGACGAGCCAGTTCCATCCTGCGTGGAGGGCCACCGCGAGGCCGTACCACTTCGCGAGCTCCAGTGAACCCCCTCCGCCGAACTTCAGCCTGCTGAGCCCCCACCCCATGATTCCCGAATCTGCAGCGTGCCCCACGGTTGACATGAGCCCCCTGCCGGCGGCCACAAAGACCCACCCGCCGACCCCCAGCTCCCCCATGCCGCTAATCCCCGCTAGCAGGTTCTCAACCCACGCGAACCCCATAGCGCTGGTGACCGCGTAGAACACCACGTCCAGCTCGTCGCTGACTTCGGCACTCCTCCACAGTAGGTAGAGCCCCAGGGGTTTCACGAACTCCTCCACCAGCGGGGCCACCAAGACCGAGTCAAGCAGGGGGTCTCCGGTCACGAGGACTATCTCCGCCAATATCGCCGGAGCCACGCTGGCGGCGCCCACTAGGAATGCCGCCGCTACCAGCGCGTAGGGCTCCGGCTCTCGGTAGTCCCAACTCCTGACGTACGACACCCACGCCAGCGCCGGCAGTAGCGAGCCGAGACAGACGGCGGAGGACTCGCCTATCAGCCCGGCGTAGCCGAGAGCAAGCGTGACCATGAATCCGGCCATCACGACGAGCGGCCACCCTCCTATTCGGCCCACCTGGCCCCCTTCAAGGGAGATCGTAATTAATTGGGCCGCGATGGCGACAACTAAATTCGGTGCCCGGCTCTCTGCGGAGATGCCCGACGTCTGGGTGACCGTTCAGAGGGTCTCGGGGAGGTGTCCCGTTCACTCCGAGGGGGATCGATTCGTCCTCCGTGAAGGCTTTGCTTTGGACAGTTTGGGTGGGAAGGTTTGTCTCCATGCCCTCTTGGGAATGGCCGCCCTCCTCTGGGGACTTGGCCACGGACACAGCCCCAGGGAGCTGTCGTTTGGAGATCCCCCAGTATTGGCGTGTCCGGACCCCGGTCCGCCCCTCACGTGTGGCGGAAGGGTTCTGTTCAGGTTGGAGGTAGGGCGTAAAGGGTAGAAGTTTGGCGCCGCGTCTCAGCATTAGCTTCCAGCGCCCCGCGACCTCGGGGAGACTATGAGCGGCAAGGCGGCAGCGTCCGTCACTCTGACGCTTCTCCTGTTGACCCCTGCCGTGTGGGCCGCTGTGGTCTCTGCCCCTTCCTACTCGCTATCCGTGTCTGTAACGCCAGGCGAGGGACTTGTGGGCGAATCGTTCACCACATCGGTAAGGATTACCGTGGACGGCCTCCAGGCAGGGACGGCCTACGCGACTATGTGGACCAGGGACCCCAACGGAGTGGAGAGGTACTACGACCAGTCCCCTCAGTGGACTTACGCAGACGTGCCCGTAGACTATCGGACAGCATGGACGCTCACAGCCGACAAGCCAGGGACGTGGACCTCCTGCGTCAGACTGGTGTTCGACGGCGATGCCCCCGACGGGGACGGATATCAGGAGATAACCCGTTGCTCGTCCTTTGAGGTCTCAGACCCAGGCGGCGGGGGTGAAGGGGGCGGGGGAACCACCAAGAAGCCTACCAGGATAACGATCGCTGCCAATCCCAGTACGGTCTCACCTGGAGAGCAGTTCAGCGTCAGCGGGGGGCTCTTCGACGACAGCCAGGCCGACTGGTGGAACTACCCGATAGCCGGAGCCAGGATAACTGTGACGTTCAATGGACAGACCGAGACCGCGGTCACATCGGTCAGCGGAGGGTGGAGCGTGGTATTCACGGCTCCAGCCGGTGAGGGAACGTACACGGTCACCGCCAGTTTCTCGGGTGACTCTCAGTACGCAGGGAGTTCGAGAAGCGCGACCGTCAGGGTTCAGAAGGCGCCCAAGAGAAGCTGCGCGATAGAGGTTATCTTCCCCGAGAAGGTCCACGTCGGCGACACGATAGAGATAACGGTCGTCCTTAGGGATGCCTCGACGCACCAGGAGATCAGGGGGAAGACGGTGACCCTCTACATAGACGCTGAGAGCCACCAAGTCAAGTCGGGCTCAACCTTCACGATCCAAGCAACCTACACCGGGACCATAGATATCGGCGCCAGGTTCGAGGGTGACGATCAGTACGACGGGGCCTACTACCCGGGCGGTCTGATAGAGGTCTGGACTAGGCCCACGATAACGATCACCTACGTCGGGGGCGGAGAGGGATGAGGGCGAGCGCCAGGGCGAGAGGCTCGCTGGCACTCCTCCTCCTGCTCGGCCTAGCGTCTGCTCAGGCGCTTGCTCAGACCAAGATCTACCGAGGGGACACGCTCACAATATCGGGTAAGGTCAGGGACGAGCTTGGGAACCCGGTGGGCGGAGCCACCGTTCAGCTCCTAGAGGGAACGACAGTCCTAGTTTCCACAACGACCCGGTCGGACGGCACCTTCACGCTGACTTGGCAGATCCCGCCCAACCACCCGCTGGGGCCCAAGTCTCTTACGGTGTACGTGCCCGAACAGCCGAGCCTCTACGTTGAGTCCTCTTCGACCTCAGTATCGCTGGAGATCTGGGCGCTGGCCGTGATCAGTGCCAGCGGACCGCAGAGGATACACAGGGGAGACGCTGTTACTGTGGAGGGCACTGTGGAAGGCATGGACTCGGGGGCGGTGGAGGTCCGCCGCGGCGCCAGCACCCTCGCTGTGGGACCCGTCAGCGCGGGACAGTTCAGCCTGAGCTTCACCGTGCCCAGCGACTGGGAGAGGGGTCCAATCGAGCTGATAGTCACATCACCTGGTGGAAGCTACGTCGACGTACAGGAAGATCGGGTTACCGTGGAACTCTGGATACGCCCGAGCATAGAGGTCACCAGCATCTCGGGCGGCTGATACCATGGGGTGGAGGTCTAAGGCACTTCTCCTGGCTGCCCTGAGTCTGACTGGAGCCCTCGCGGTGGCGCAGTCTCCGGTGGTCCAGGGCCAGCGGGTGACAATAGAGGTCCAAGTAACCGACGAGAGTGGGTCCCCCCTCCCAGAGGTCACGGTACACTTCCTTGACGAGACCGATGGAGTCGAATTAGGCGCTGGAGAAACCGATCCAGATGGGCGGGTGAGCGTCGTCTGGGACACAGCTCAGGCGACTCCTGGGGTGCATACCATACTGATCTGGATAGAGGAAGCCGACTACGTCGAGACCGCCCAGGCTAGGATTAGCCTGGAGATCCTGGCGCCGGCGGAGCTGAGCCTGAGCGTATCGTCTCCGGCGGCCGTGCGGCCTGGCATGGAATTCACACTCAGGGCCACCGTATCGAACGCTGGACAGGCCGCGGCGCAGGATGTGGAGGTGAAGCTTGGCCAGAAGAGCAAGGGCCTGGGGGATCTCCCGGGAGGGGCCAGCTCGACGGCTGAGTTCTCCCTAAAGGCACCCGACGAGCCCGGAGACTACGATCTGACCGTGAAGGCGGTCGGGATCGAGTGGGGGACGAGCAGAGCTCTCTCGGTCTCAAGTACAGTCCGCTACCACGTCAAGATGGAGGGTATAGCCCTAGAGATAAGGGCCCCATATTCGGTGAGGGAGGGGGAGCAGTTCACTCTCTCCTTAGGCCTTAGCAACGTCGGGGAGGAACCAGTGAGCCTGTCGATCTCGATAAACCTCTCAGGGGCTCGGCCCGACCGTATTGAGGACTCCGTCACCCTCGACCCCGGGGCCAGTATCACGCGCGCGTACTTCGCCACGGCGGGCGAGGTGAGCGGGATCCGGGTGATTGCATTAGCCGAGGGAGGAGGCCTGAGGGCGAGCGACGAGGCGACTATAGCGGTCATACCCGCCCCTCCCCCCTCTACACCTCCTGCCCCACGGCCGACGCCCACAGAGACCACTCCGCCGTCGACAGATTCGACTTTACCACCACCAACCCCTTCCACCGCGCGTCAGGCCCCATCCTCGGCCCCCCCGAGCGGGCACGCGGTGACACTTGAGGTGAACGTCACGCCCAATACAGGTGTGCGGCCAAACGCGTCTTTCTCGCTTAAGGGGGCCTCGGCGGCCGGATCAAGCTTTGTCTTGGCCGTTTTAGCGGTCCTCAGGGGGCTGTGGAGGGTAGAAGATCCGTAAAGGTGGGAACCGGGAGTACCCCAAAGGGGCGCGTCCAGTCAGGGTCCGCTCGCCATCAGCTCCGCGCTGGAAGCGGCCGATCGCTCGCGGTCCCCCCTGAGAAGACCAGCTGTCATCATCCCCTCAATTCCCTCAAGGGCGGCCTCATCGTAGTATACTACGTACCCCCCGTCCTCGAGGGGGACCACGTCTCGAACTACGTAGTGAACGAACCCAGAGTGGGCGAGGAAGTTCCTCACATGGTCTGAAGTGTACCTCGCCGACATCGCCTGCTCAAGGAGCTTTACAGGCTTTGAATTGTGACGAGCGGCCATGAGTCGCTCTAACCAGGCTCCGAGTTCCTTCTCCCCATTTTGACCGAGAGCGCCAGGCCTGAGGAAGTCCAGAGACCCTCCAGCCAGGAACCACAGCCTGAACAGCGGGGTTCCCGGCGGGAGCCGCCCGATCCTGCACTCCACGGCAATCCTCTCCAGAAGGAAGCTGGCGAGGGTGGAAGGGTCTCCCCCACGCCCAGCCGACGGGGCCTCGTCAAGGGTCCCGGCGACCTCGGAGAGGAGGAGGTGATACTGCAGCGCCATGCCGCTCTGCTTGTAGAGCGAGAGCAGCCTCCCAATCAGCTCGGAGGGAAGAGCTCCGAGCCGGTAGCCAGAGCCGAGGCCGAGGGTTCTGGAGGCCCTGCGCGCGAACTCACCCACCAGCAGGGGAACGACTTCTACCGGCTGACTCTGGCGATAATACTTCCCCGCTTCAGTTTCCGCTCCCTCCAGGAGTTCTAACACCCTGCAGAGGTGGAGGTGGACCATTAGGGGGGACCCAAGCGACACGCCCAGCGACAGCAGCGCGGCCTCCTTCAACAGGTCAGCAGACGGACCCGGCCGCAGATGCGCGGCGGCCTCCATCAGCTCCACCCACAGGGAGGTCCGTTGAGGCTTCTCGAGTATCCTCGACAGAATCTCAGCAATCCGCGCCGCCTCCAGGACGCTTTTGGGTGGTGACTCCAGCCTGCCTGAGGTCGACCCACCAGGTCTGCGTGCGACCACTGTGAGCCTCCGCCCCGCCGTCAGCGAGTGGGCCAGGGCTCCTAGGAGCGCGGAGGAGGTCACCGGATCGAGCCTGCCCCACGGAATGAGGAAGATCACGGTCTCCGACCTATCCAGGGCTGACAGGACCGACACGCTGGCGACGAACGCCCGCTCACTGAGTTCCTCAAGGGTGCGTCCTTCAGGGCTTTCGTCCAAGGCTACGCCGATGAGCCGGACAGCCGGATCGGGCAGCATGCGACGGCCGAGGGTTTCACGACCGGATGACCCTCCAGATCTCAGTACAACCAGGGTGGCCTCCCCGTCGACATCTATGAGATCCTCGAGCCCCGAGAGGGCCCAGTCCAATGCCTCCATCACCGACGCCGACTCTTCGACACCTTTCACGGGCGCGCACACGGGCAGTAGAACCGCGAAGGGCAACTCAGGACTCACCCCCACTTAAGGACGGGCTTCCCTTCGCTGCTCACCCTCCTCAGGGCTGAGATAGCCCTGAAGATCGCCCTTCCGAGCTCGGTTGCCCTTACCTCTCTCGTGGCGCCGACGTCGATCAGGCCAGCCCTGACCAGCCAGGCCGCGAGCTCGCCATCGACGTGCTGGTACCTCCCAGAGAGGACTCTCTCCACACTCTCGAGAAGGGCGGGAGGGGCAGGAAGGATGGGGAGCCTGTAAACCTCACAGTCATCTCGCTTGGGCCAGAACACCTCCCCAAGGACGTGGTCCCCAGCTTCAGCCCAGGACGAGAGCGCCTCCCTCCATCTCTCAAGCCTCTCCTCAGACACCGTCATGGAGACGGAGTAGACCCCGTCCAGCGGGGTCAGCTGCGCGACTGAGGTTAGCAGCGCCGCCAGCTCGGGAGTGGAGTAGGAGATCAGCACGCTCACCAGGTCTGGGTTGACCGTGCTCAGGGCCTTGCAAACGGTCTCCAGCCACATCTCTGCCGGACCGCGCAGATCTACGCCCTCTACCCTGGCCCACCTGTACTTCAAGCTGAAGGCCCTCCTGAGGGCCGGGAGGACCCATTCGAACCCCGAAGGAACCACAAGCACGACCACTTCCGGTGCGGATCCATCCCTAGCTAGGTGCTCGTAGGCTCTGCTGATGACCCACGGTTCGCCGCACGCGGGAGCTAAAAGCACTTTAACGGCCCTTCTGACCAGGAAGGGCATCTATAAGGCTTCTCAGAGGAGGATCTTAATGCTAATGGGGCAAAATTTCCAAGTGAGGTATAAAAACAGAAAATTCATCCCCTACGAGCGTTCCAACTCCTCTACCCCCCGAGCAGAACTGCCGGGGGAGGCAGCTGACTCTGGTCCCTCAATTTATTAGATTGGATCTAGTGCTTTATCCCGGAGCAGAAGGTGGCACGGGCGTGGGAAGTCCGGGTCCCTCCATAACACTCACCTGGATGATAAGGCCGACTAGCTGCGAGAAGAATGTCATTAGGCAGACAATCAGGCCAGCCTGGGTAATTCTGGGAGCTTTTAGATCCTCTCCATGGTCAATACGGCGAGTCAATAAGCGAAAAATTGGGAAGTGCTGTTAGATGTCAGAGTTAGTAGATTCCGACCGTCTCGAAGAGAAATTTGCAATGGCTCTCCAGAGAGTCTCAAGGGAGTTAAATGCCTCCCCTATTCGTCCAATTCCACAGAAATTAGTGTTAGAAGACTTTCCAGTCCAAAGAGGGTACAGAGCGGGCGCCTTTTTTAGTAGTAAAACTCTCTTTCTTAGTTCCCGCTTAGGGCCAAAGAGATTGCTCTCTGCTCTGAAGCGAGAGGCCTTTGCCCTCTTACTACCACCTGATTTGGACAAGGTTCCACCTGTTTTTGACCTAGCTTGGGCATACTCCGAGGCTGACCTAAGCTGGTGGAAAGAATGTACCCAAGTGATATGGGACCCGCGATTTCCTCTATACAACGCCCCTGAGACCCTCTCTCCACTGCCAAAGAGGAAGTTGATCGAGGTAATAGGGCGTATACTCCATATCATGCGACTGCTATGGGACAGCGGCCGAAAAATTAGCCTCGAAGTGTACCTGTCGATCTTCAATGAGGCGGCTGGCCTGCTTGAACCCGTTAAACTGTCCAAAGTCCAAACAAGAGTCATCGAGGAGCTTGCTAAGAACCCCTACCTGACCCAGAGGGAACTTGCAAAGAGGCTGGGTTTCTCTAGGTCGGCTGTTTCAAAAGCGCTATCCAAGCTCATTTCACTTGGAATCCTGAGCGGCCCAGAGAACGTAGTTCTCGAAAGAATTGGATTGGCTGGAATCTTAGCCATTATCGAGGATAGAAGGAAGACAGAAGAGAGTTTAGCTAAATTTCCCTTTACCTACAGAATCCTCCGGCCTATCTCCCATGGATTGCCGTCCTTTGGGGTGCTGATCTTCCCAAATGAGGGTTTACCTCACTTGAGGTCTGTCTTGGGCCCCATAAGAGCAAGGCTTGCTAGAATCCTTGCATTCACTTTTACTTACAAGAAGTCAAGCTTCAAACCCGATGGCGACATCAAGAATGCGCTAAAAAGGTTGAGTGAGGTAACTGAGTTCAGGATACGGGGAGAAAGAAAGTTCGAAGTGCCTAAGTTAACCAAAAATGACCTAGAGATCGCCAACTACGTTCTTCAGAAGGGGAGAGTAAGCGTCTCTGTCGTCAGAGGGATGGGTATACCTTCGGCGGAGCCCAGGCTGAGAAGGCTGAGGGAGTTCGGTATCTTAGGCAAGTTCTACTCCATAGGAGGTTTTAGGCTCGGAAGACCCCTTTCTGTAATGATAAATTGCAGCCAGAACGACTTCCCGAGGATTTCAGCTGCGTTGGGAGCCTTGTCGACTTCAGTGGTCTTTTTCGTAGAAGGAGACTTCGAGGGCGTTTGGGCAGTCCTTCTTACCTCTGACGAAGATCTTCCCAAACTGATCCAAGCCACCAAGCTCGTGTTTGGGGATGATCTGGTGGATGCGATCCCCTTACTAGACTTCTCCCCGTCTTACTGGAGCATTCCGATCGATCTTTGGGATGAGCGGCACAACCGCTTTAGGTACGAGGTCGCCCTCGACAAGCTTGCCTCACGCCTCTCATCTGATCACCCTGGAGACACTGGCCGACCAGCCAGCGACGAGCGCCCTGATGAGATCCACTGAGGCGTTCACTTCATATATCACAACCTGTCTTCGACCGGCTCCCCTTCTCGACACACTCCTCTGAAGGAGCCATCCCGGTGGACATTCTCCGCCTAAGAGCGAGTACAGCTTGCTCTGGGAGATTGAGGGTATTAGCCTGGCGAGCTCCGTGGCCGCCAGCCCCCTGTGATCCTCCCTCGAGCTGACGCTCCTCTTGACCCACCTAAGGTCCTCTTCCAGGACCCTCCAGGGGAGCAGCAGGCCGAGCACCTCCACCCCGCGCTCCGGGTCTAGCCCCATCGAGTCCACGGCGTGCTTCAGGGCCAGGACGTCTATCACCGCGAAGCAGTCGTCTCCCACCAGCCTGATCGGCTCCTCCACTCCCAGCGGGAGGCCGAGCCTGTATGCGAGGCTCTTCGCCCTTATCAGCGCTCGCATCTGCTCAGACGTCAGCAGAGCCCTCAGCCTCATCAGCAGGGATCTGTAGTGATCGTCTATCCTCAACACATCGGCCACCCTGGAGTACGAGGCCATCAGAGGCCTCTCCCTGATGAGGAGCCCTGACCTCCACAGGTCGGGCGACAGGTGTATCAGCGCCCTCAGGAGGCCGTCTCCCCTCATCGTCGCTGACGGGTTCGTGAAGGCGACCTCCTGGGCCAACGCGACGTCGACCGCGAGTTCGAGGTAGGACCTCATCCTCTTCCTGGCCCCCTTTCCGCTCCTCCCGGAGCTGCCTAGCTGAAAGGTGAGGCCCGTGGGGGTCAGGAAGTAGAAGTCTCCCGGCCTTATCCCCCAGTCCCTCTTGGACCTGGATTCGGCGAACTTCCTGCTGACCTCTCCCCTCATGAGCGGGGCGGATAGGCCGTAGAGCACCTCGGCCGGCAGGCCCTCTATGGGCCCGCCCTCGATCACGTGGACCAGAGCGTAGGGCCTCGAGAGCATGCCCTCTCCCTGAAGCGCCCCGTCCACCACCGGTTCGACCGCCCTCGCCGCCTTCCTCCAGAGGTCCACGAGGTCCGCCGCCCCCATCCCGGGTTGGCTGACAAGCCGCACCCTGGCCGACATGAATCCCGGAGAGTACCGTCTTATCTCCAGAACCGGCTGGCTCTGAAGCCTCAGCTCCCTCGCCACGTCTCCTATAGTCGCGCTTCTCTTCTCCGCCGAGTAGCCGAGGCAGATCTTCTCTCCCGCGACCCTTGACACACGCTCCGAGATTCTCCGAAGGAAGCGGGGGCCGGGGCAATCCCCCCCGTTGGACCAGCCGACTGCGACCCTGGTGAGCGAAAGGAGCACCCTCTTGATCAACCCGCGGCCCCCCAAACAGGGGAGCCGGGCGGGCGGCCGACCTCGCGGCCCGGGGGCCTGTCAACCCGCCACCCGTCCGCCCGGCCCCGGGGCTCAGTGGGTCCTCCTGTAAAATAAAATCGTGGGGAGCGGGTGAGCTTGCACCCCTCACCTGAACTCCTCGTAAAACCTCCTGACGTCTACCCGGAGTTCCCGCCTGACGAGAGGCTTCCCGTCGAGGTGCGGCATCTCATCGAAGATCGTCGGTTCCTCGGACCTGTAGAAGATTCCAATGGGGACCTTCTCCCCTTCGGTGAGTTCCTCCTCCCTGGCCCTGGCGAAGGCTTCTTCCCAGTCGCTTGGATCGTGTCCAGCGTCCTCCAGCCGGTATACCCTCTCCCTGTAGTAGGGGTAGGTGTTGTAGAACGTGACGCACGGCTGGAGCACGTCAATGAAGGCGAAGCCTCTGTGCTTGACCCCCTCCTTGAAGAGGTAGGTCAGGTGCTCCACGTCGCCGGCGAAGCCCCTGGCGACGAAGGTTGCCCCGAGCGACAGGGCGAATGTGAGCGGGTTCATCGACTTCTCGGGAACGCCAAAGGGGGTGGACCTGGTCTTCATGCCCTTGGGCGTAGTAGGCGTGTACTGTCCCGTTGTGAGCCCGAACACCTTGTTGTTGTGGACCACGTAGAGCAGGTCGACGTTCCTCCTGATCGCGTGCGGCAGGTGCCCCACTCCGATAGCGTACGCGTCCCCATCGCCAGCAAACCCCATGACCTCAAGTTCCGGGTTCGCTATCTTGATCCCGGTGGCCAGTGGGAGGACGCGCCCGTGGATCGTGTGGAAGCTGTTGACCGCCACGTAGTCTCCCATCTTGCCGTGGCACCCTATCCCAGTCACCACCACTACCCTCTCTGGATCCAGCCCAAGCTCCGCTATGGTCCTCTTGAGGGCCATTAGAATGGCGAAGTTCCCGCAGCCGGGGCACCAGGTATTCTTCTTGGCCGTCCCGAGTTCGGCGACGCTGACCATTACATCACCTCCCTCACGCCCTCCACGATGTCTTCGGGGGTAAACGGCCTCCCGTCGTAGCGGAGTACGCGGTGGTCCACCTGGATCCCCGTCTCCATTCGGAGCAGCTTCGCCAGCTGGCCGGTGGCGTTCTGCTCCACGGCGACTATCCTCTTCGCGCCTCTCAGCTCCCCTACTATCTCCTCAGACGGGAACGGCCAGAGGTACACCACCCTCAGGGCCCTTACCCTCACTCCCTCCTCCGCGAGCCTCTCCGTCGCCTCGAAGACGGCGCCCCTGGTGGATCCCCAGTGGAGAAGCACCGTATCGGCCTCTGGATCACCCCAGGTCTCTAGGCTCTTCCCCCGGAGGGCCTCAGAGATCGCCTTGAGCTTCCTCAGCCTTTTGTCCTGCATATTCCTGGCGTTATCAGGGTCTTCGCTGGCCCACCCTAGCTCGTTGTGCTCGGAGCTGTTCTGCTTAACGATCGCTCCGCGCGTACCTGGAAGGGCTCTCGGAGAGATTCCATCCTCCGTGAAGAGGTACCTCTTGTACTCGCCGGGGCCTCTCCACTCACTCTCGATGATCTTTCCCCTGTCTATCGTGACGGCTCCCAGGTCGAATGGCTCCACATCCATGAAGCTCTCAGTGATGTGCTTGTCGATCAGGAGGATCACCGGGACCTGAAATCTCTCCGCCAGGTTGAAGGCCTCCGCGGTCAGGTAGAAGGTCTCCTCAATGTCACCCGGCGCGCTCACGATCCT
>JAOZGN010000022.1 GCA_027491555.1 Thermoproteota archaeon | reverse complement strand
CGCAGCATGCGGTGGTGAAGTGGACGGGCCACAGAGAGAATGCGATCCCCCAGTCCCGAAGTGAGCGGATGGGCGTCCTCTCCACGAGCCACCTGGCCGCCTTCCTGGCGGTCCTCTCGAGGTCTCCTACCCACATGGACCCGCTTATTCCACAGACCATAGCTCAATCCTCCCGGCAAGCCTCAGACCGAATATTAGGGGCGGGATGAGCATCAGGATCATGACGCCCAAGATTCCGGCCACAGCGACGGTGCGGGTGTGAGCCGCCAGGGCCACCAAGAAGCCGTAGATGGCCACCGGCTCCACCGTCAGGAAGACTATGAGGTACGGGTAGTACTGCATGGTGAATATGCCCCTTGCCCTTCCCCTGGGCGGGTTTCCGCACTCGTACCTCAGCTTCTTCTTGGGGAGTTCCCTCGTGGGAGCCAGCAGCTTCCCAAGAACGTACCCAACAACCCCGATACCGACTCCGGCTAGAAGAGCTACTATGAATGTCAAGACGGCGGTCGGGCCCGTCGGTATTGGAGGCATGGCCAGTCCCGGCTTCCGCTTCCGGTCAACTATAAAACATTTTAACATCAGAATAGGAAAGCCTGGCTGCAGTCCCATTTTTGAGAAAAGAGCGGTGAAAACCGGAATTTAGGAAAATGAGTAGCTTCGTCTGCTGCAAATAAAAATGGGGGCCCTTAGAGAGCTTTCAGGCCCCAACGCAGAAAGTGATCGTTTGTATATAGTCACAGCTCTGTGACCTTGAGCAGGGCCCACCCTCCGCCTGGATATTCCGTCTTGGCGTAGACCACCATCCAGAGGCCCCCTCCGAGGTCTCCCACATCGACCGTCACCTTTGAGACCTTGCCGTAGTCCTGGTTGCCGGGAAGCGGGACCGCCACGAACCTCCAGACGTGCATGCTCCTGCCACCCACGCTCTTGGTACCCAGATCGCTCCAAGAGACCTGCCACCCTGCCCGCTCGGCAGACACCACCTCCGCAGCTATCCCCTCCGTAGACAGAACGGGGAACAGGGCGGAGTTGAGCATTGCAGTGCCAGCCTGCTCCGCGAGCGGCCCCGTCAGAACGGTTCCGTCGGGCATCTGCAGCTGAACGATCTTGCAGGCGGTAGTGTCCAGCCAGAAATACCCCGTCTGTTCCTCAACGTCGCTGCCCCGGCCCGTTATCCCGATCTTAAGGGCCTGAACGCCCCCCACGTTCTCCCGGCCTTCAACCGAGTATGAGACCTCCAGCCAGGTCCCGTTAGAGTCCTCGTACCTCCAGCCCCTTCGGTGGACCACCTCCACGAGATCACACAGCGTACCCTCCTGAGCCAGTCTGACGTCTGGCCGCTGAGTCTCCGGCGGTTGCGTGGTCTCAGGCGGATTCGTGGTTGGAGCAGCCGTGGTCTCAGGCGGGTGGGAAGTGGGTGGGGGGGCCGCGGTGTGCTGTGTGGTTGTGGGCGCCGGAGTTGTTTTCTCGGGGGCCGTCCCGTGATCACCGGTGGGAACCAGCAGCGCGGCCGCCGCGGCGATGATCACCACCGCGGCAATAAGGGCAAGATACGTCTTTTCCAAGAACTTGCACCTCCTAAGGCCAGTGCACCGTCCCGTCGGGACGTGATAAAAGGAGCCGGGTTCGAATTTTGAACCCAAAAAAGTGGGGGGACGGGCCAGCCCACCCACTTAGTTCGCTCAGCCGCCCCTCCTCAGGTAACGCGCTATGGCCCTCAGGATGTGCGTCATCTGGCGGAGAGTCTGCCTGGCCCCTTCTTCGTCTCCGGCCTGAACCTGGCTCTTGAACTGTGAGAGAAGCTCTCCTAGGCGCACCCGGACCTGGGCGACCCGCGCGGCGGCGTCTGTCCTGTTAGCCTGGGCAAGCCTCTGCTCGGCCTCCTCTAGTCTGGACATGGTCCTCTCAACCAGCTCCACGATCTTCTCGGCTCTCTCGGTCACGTTCACGTTACCTGTCCGCGCGACAATCTCCCTGATCTTCTCAACGACCCTGACGAGGATCTTGTGAGCCTCAGCCAGCTTCTGGGCGGCCGCGACTGGGCGACCCTCTTCCAGCAGAGACTGAGCCTCATCCAGAAGAGATGAGGCGGCTGCAAGCACCGACCTGAGGTCGGTCACATTCACCCCAAGCTTCTCAAGCCTGCCGACCGCAATTGACAGCCTCCTTAGCAGCCTCCTGTTCCTTTCTATCCCGGCGGCCACCCGCCTGGCTATGGAGACGCCGGGCGCCTCGCCGGTCCCCTTGAGGGCCTCCATTATTGCGCTGAACGCCTCCCTCAACTTCTGCCCGGCGAACTGAAGGTCGCCAGCCTGGTAAGCTTCGCGTGCCTCCTCAATCAGCGAGTCCGCCTCTTGAACTGCAGACTCTATCACTTGGGCCTCTTCGACCTTGCCCTCCTCGCGGAGTTCCCCTGCCCTGTTGAGGGCATAGGACCTAAGTCTGGCGTACTCCTTCAGTATCTTGGAGATCACCCTGCCGGATGGAGAGGGATCGGCCGAGACGAGGGTCATGAAGGTGCCGCCAGCCGCAAGCGCAACGAGGGCGAGCGCCATGACGGCTCTCATGCTCACGGTCATCGCATCACCACCCGACTCCCCCCGGCCAACGGGAGAACATAACGAACTCCATTGAAACGGGTTGGAACGACGCGAAACAGGTAGGAAGGGTTCATAGCTTCCAGCTCTTGATGTATCTCCTCTGCTCCTCAGTCAGTCTATCTATCTGAATGCCCATTGATTCCAGCTTAATCCTGGCAACCCTCTCGTCAATCTCCCTCGGCAGGAGGTGCACGCCGGGGCTCAACTCCCTGTCCTTCTTGGCGAGATACTCCGCCGCGAGAGCCTGGAGGGAGAAGCTCATGTCCATTATCTCCGCGGGGTGCCCGTCGGCGCAGACCAGGTTGACGAGCCTCCCCTCTCCTAGCAGGTAGAGCCTCCTGCCGTCCGGCATCTCGTACTCCGTCACGCACGGCCTGACCTGCCTCTTGAAAACCGCCGTGGATTCTAGGTCCTCGACCGACACCTCCACGTTGAAGTGTCCGGCGTTCGCTAGAATCGCGCCGTCCTTCATGACGCGAAAGTGATCAGCCCTGATCACGCTCACGTCGCCGGTGGCGGTCACGAAGATGTCCCCCACCCTGGCGGCCTCGGACATGGGCATGACTTCAAACCCGTCCATCACGGCCTCCAGGGCCCTTATCGGATCCACCTCCGTGACTATCACCCTGGCACCGAGGCCACGGGCCCTCATCGCGATACCCCTGCCCACCCAGCCATAGCCAGCCACGACCACACTCTTGCCCGCGATCAGAAGGTTGGTAGCCCTCATGATGCCGTCCCACGTCGACTGTCCCGTTCCGTACCTGTTGTCGAAGAGGTACTTGCAGAGGGCGTCGTTCACCGCTATAACGGGGATCTTCAGGGCCCCCTCTTTCTCCATCGCCCTGAGCCTGACCACGCCTGTGGTGGTTTCCTCCGTCGCGCCTATCACCCCGTCCAGCAGATCAGCCCTGTGGGAGTGTAAGCGAGTTATCATGTCGGCCCCGTCGTCTATCACTACGTTGGGGCCTATGTCGAGGGCCCTGTCTATGTTCTCGAAGTACTCCTCCTCCGTCTCCCCCCTCCAAGCGAAAATCCTCACCCCCTT
The DNA here is from genome assembly GCA_027491555.1 of Thermoproteota archaeon. The sequence continues at coordinate 7,210 of JAOZGN010000022.1, read as the reverse complement.
CTCCGCCAAGGCGGCGGCAACGTCGTCCTGCGTGGTGAGCGGGTTGCTCGCGGCTAGACTCACCTCAGCGCCGGCCTCCCGCAGAGTCAGGGCCAAGTAGGCCGTCTTCATCTCTACGTGGAGACATGCGGCGACCTTCAGTCCCTGAAGGGGCCTCTCCTCTCTAAACCTCCTCCCAATCTCGCGTAGCACGGGCATGAACCTGGAGACCCACTTGATCTTCTCCGCCCCCGAGGGAGCGAGGGAGATATCCCTGACCCTATACCTCGTATCCATCGGTATCGCTTGGCAAGGGATCGATTACTACTTTTCCGCGAGGGCCGAGAACCCTTTATCACGTTCAGCGCTTGAGCATCCCTGGGTGGTTCCGGCGAACGAGCCAGAGCCGGAGGAGAGGGACCTGGACAGGAAACCCCCTAAGAGGGCGAGCGAGGTTGCAATGGACGAGTACGCCAGGATAAGAGATCAGGTCGACTACGCGGTTAGGCCCTTCATCAAGATAAGGATCTACATTCCCGAGGGAGTGTCCGAGGATGAGTTTAAGTCCTTGGAGGGCGATGAGGAGTTCGAGAAGAGGGTCGAGAGGCTCGCCCTCGAGTATCTCCTGTCCAGGAGGAAGTAGGATATGCTGGAGGCCTCTCAGGGACAGACAGTGATGATGTTGGTCTTCGCCTTCACCGTGGCCGCCCTCGTGACGGAGAAATATCACCGCGTTGTGTCCGCCCTTCTGGGCGCCGCCCTGGCTGTCTACTTCGGGGGTTTCGTCTACCACATTTTCAGCCCGGAGGAGGCCGTCTCGACCTTCATCGACGGGCCGACGATGAGGCTCATCCTGGGCGTCCTCTTGCTCATGGAGGGCCTCGCCAGGTCCGGCCTGTTCCAGTTCATCGGGCTCTGGATAGTCAGGTTGGTCAAGGGGAATGTCAGGCTGCTCTTCACTGCCTTCATGTTCATGTCGACGGGCCTGACCCTCGTGATCCCGAACCTGCCAGCGATGCTGATCATGGGGGCCATCACCGCCTCGGTGGCCAGGCAGGCGCCCATCAGGCTGAGGAAGTGGATACTCTACGAGGCGGTGGCCTGCAACGCAGGCTCCATCGGCCTGATGATCAGCTCGATCCCCAACCTCATAGTGGCGGCGGAGTTCGGCTTCTCGTTCGTGGATTTCGTCTCCACCACGGCCCCACTCGCCCTCCTGCTCGCCGCCGTGACCACGGCCGTCGGACTCTGGACCGGCGGTCTCACGCAAGACGAGGGATGTCGAATAGGGGTGGACGTCGATCCCTGGAAGGCGGTCAAGGGAGTCTGGTCGCTTGCCCGCTCCGGGGTCATATTCGTAGCCTTCGTGGCTCTCCTCGCCCTCTCCGACAGGACGGGCGTGCCGATGGATATAGTCGCGCTGATGGGCGGCGTGGCCATGCTGTGGCTGGGCGCGGCCGAGCCGGAGGACGTCCTTAGGTCGCTGGACTGGGGAACCTTCTTCTTCCTAGCTGGCTTCTACGTGCTCGTGGGGGCAGAGGAGAGGGCGGGAGTCCTCGACCTCCTCGCCAGTCAGGTGGCCCCGATCTACGGCCTTCCCTGGCCGCTGAGCTCCTCCATCACGCTCTGGATCGCCGGGCTGGCCAGCGGGATCGTGGACAACATCCCGATAACCCTGACCCTCATCCCCATCGTCGAGAAGGCCGCGGCCGTGGGAGGCTCAGCCCCCTCCCTGATGGCCTGGGCCCTGGCCATAGGGGCGAACCTCGGCGGGAGCCTCACCTACTTCGCCTCCCCACCTTCCCTCATTGCTGTGAGCATCCTTGAGCGGGAGGAGCCCGGGTTCACTCCGTGGGAGTTCGTCAAGGTCGGAGCCCCCATGACGCTCCTCCACCTGGCCGTTGCGGATGTCTACATGCTGCTGAGGCTCGGGCTGTGAGGTCAAAAACTCTTCTCAGCCCTCTCGACTGACCTCTCCCTCGGGTCGCGTAGAACCCTCTTCCTCCTGCTCTAAGAGACCCCGGGCCAGGAACTCGGTGAGACCGTCCAGGAGCACCTCAAACTTCTCCTTGAAGAGCCTGTAGACACTCTTTGCGAGGTCGTAGAACAGGAGGACTCCGACCGCGAGGAACGCGAGCGAGGGCACGAGCCTCGCCGCCCCGGGGGGGATGGAGCTCACTAGCGGGGACACGGCGTACCAGGCGAGGGCTAGCCCCATCAGGTAGATCATGTCCTGCCCGATCCTCCTGATTCCACGAACCTCCGCAAGCCCGAGCAGCTTGGACAGCCTCTTGGCGGAGACATCGAGCAGCCAGAGGAGTTCTGATAGCATGCTGTAGCCGAAGTAGACGACCGCGGCCAGCCGGAGCACGCCCACGACCTCGAACCCGCTTATCGTTATGCCGAAGAGGTCTATCGACGCTCCGTCCAAGACCCTACCGAGGATGAACAGGAGGCCCAGGGCGATCGTGAGTTCAATGAAGCTCGTCAGGAGACGGCTAAGCCTAGTCCTGAGTTCCTCGACCGAGACCCTTGATCGCGGGGGGTGGGCAGCGGATTCGGGGCCCGACAATCTCACTCGAGCCCGTCGCTTGCGGGCGCCCTATAAACTTCCGGGGCGCGAGCCGCGCCTCCCCCACTCGACAGGCCCCTCAAACCGAGCAGGATGGCGACTGCGAGGGCGTCGATGAGCGGCACGATTGCGCCCCCGAGAAATGCCGCCCAGTACCCCAGGGTCCACGCGAGGGCTCCGGCCACAATTGGGCCGGAGGCGTGGCCCACGTCCTTAATAGACTCCAGCGCCCCGAGACCTGACCCGACCGCCGATCGTGGGGCTATCTCCGATATCAGGGGGGATGTCGCCGACGTGGCCGACGCGGTGCCCACCCCGTGGGCGACGAGGCAGAGCCCGATAGTCAGAGGGTCCCTTGCCAGGGCCAGGGCGGCCGACCCTGCGGCGGAAACCGCCAGGCCGGCCAAGATGAACCTGACCCTGCCGAGCCTGTCTGAGAGCGCCCCCGTCGCAGGCTTGACCAGCGCTATGGTGAGCACCTCCAAGCCCATCAGGGCGCCGGTGACCCACCTCTCCATTCCCACCAAGTCGGCGTACAGTGGGAGGAAGGCCTCAACTCCGCCGAGGCTGAAGTAGGACGCCGCCTCCGCCGAGCTGACCAGGAGAACCCTGTGGTCGCGGAGGACGGAGGAGATCCCCCTCAGCGCGTCTCGGGGACTCATTCCCCTGTCCTCAGGGCCGGAGCCCACGTCCAGCCTGAGAGCCAGCGCCAGGCTGATGGAACCCATGACCCCACACACCAGGTAGGCCAGGCGGAATGGGCCGAGCAACTGCACCGAGACCAGCGCGCCGGACGCGGCCGGGGCGATCAGCCTCCCCACCATCGTGGCGGAGGAGAAGGTCCCCATCGTCTTCCCCCTGCTCTCCGGAGGGAACATGTCAGCAATGGCCGCCATGGACACCGGCGTGAACACAGCCGTGGCGACCCCGTGGTAGACCCTCAGGAGGCCCAGCTGCCAGGGCGTCCTTACCAGGAGGTAGAGGAAGGGGGCGGAGGCGAAAACGAAGGCGGACGTGAGGAGGAGCTTCCTCCTTCCGTAGACATCCGACAGAGCGCCGGCCGAGACGTTCACGACTATACCCGTGATGGTGCTGGCGGACGCTATGAGCCCTATCTCAAACTCGGTGGCCCCCAGATACTCCGCAAACCAGGAGAGGAGCGGTGACTTGGAAGCTGTGGAGCTGAAGATGGCGAACGCCCCCATCAGGCACAGAAGTGCGAATTCCGTCGATCTAATCCTCCCTCCGGAGGGCAAGCCGACCCGGCCTCTTGGCTTGCCCTCCCCCTTTTTACGGTATCGACAGACTTCTCCAGGGTGGTTGCGGCTGAGGTGGGTGACCCGGGCGCGGGTTCACGTAGACAGGGTCGCCTGTCCCTGGCTCATCAAGCGGTTCATTGACCCGGAGGCGGAGTTCAAGTTCGTCTCTTGGCCTGGGACCGAGCTCAAGCCTGAGGATGGGATCCCCTTTGACATACCGGGAGTGGAGCTTGGGCACCACGACGGCAAGTGCAGCTTCGAGGCGATCATCGAGAAGTACAAACTCGACGACCCGGCCCTCCTAGAGCTGGCCAAGATAGTGCACGCCGCGGACATTAAGAAGGATAGGCACCTCTCTCCAGAGGCCGCCGGGCTGGAGGCCATAGCCAGGGGGGCCATGTTCCTGGTGAGAGACGACTACGAGGCCCTCGAGAGGCAGTTCTTCATTTATGACGCCCTGTACGTCTACTGCCAGCTCAAGCTGCTGGAGGAGGAGTACAGAGACGTGCTGGAGGGAATGGGGAAGGAGGAGAAGTTCAAGTTCCTCAAATCCAAGATCAGGCCTCCATGGAAAGAGGGGTAGGTGGGGGGCTGGCGCCGCTCGACGGGCAGTAGGGTGGGTCAGATCACCTTCTTGACCAGGTTCTTGACCTTCAGGCCCTCCAGCACCGACTGCAGTATCCTCGGCGGATAGTCGCCTAGCCCCACGATCACGGCCTTGGACCTCGGCCAGACCACGTCCGACTCGAGGGCGATCTCGTAGTGGACCGAGTAATCTCTGGGAACGCCCTCCACCCTAACCGAATCTCCGGGAAAGAGAACCCTTTCGACGGCGACCTCCTGGTCCCCGAAGGTGATCTTCTCCACCTTGATCGGTCTCCTCCACGAGTTCTTGATCTCCAGGCTCTCGTCGGATCCCCTGATGAGCTCGAAGTGCCTCTCGCCCGCGACGTCTAGCCTCTCCCCGAAGAACTGCACCACCGGCACGGTTCTCTGGACCTCGTCTCCGGAGACCCCCGCGGTGAGCTGAAGCCTGTAGTCCACATCTAAGACGTAAATGTACCTGTCGGAGTACTCCCCCAGCACCCCCTGGTAGTACTTCCTCTCCCCGTCGACGTCGTCGACCCTAACCGTGACGAGCCTGCCGATGCTGTTCTCGAGCAGCGGGTCGTACGACTGGCCCACTGCTGCCCCCAGGGCCTTCGCCTGGGCCTCCTCCACGGCCTTCCTCAGATCAGCGGGCAGGCTGGACATCAGCATGCTGGTGGACGAGGACAGCGCCGCTGCGACCTTGTCCTTCACGTAGCTGAGAGCGTTGTAGATCCTCCTCTTCGCGCTCTTCAGGAACGGCTTGCTGTAGAGGTCTGAGAGTTCCTTCCATCTCCTGAGCTTCTCTTCCTCCGTCATCTCGTCCACGAAGCTGATTATCATCCAGAGGTCGCCGAGTTCGTTGGAGTACACCTTCCGGGACACCCGGCTCGGGGGGGCCCAGGAGTCGATCTCGACGTCCTCTATCGTGACCTCCGGGTCGATCATTCCCCTGTCCTTCAGGTACTGCAGGAGGATCTCGGCCTTCTCCAAGAACCTCTCGTTCCCGGTCTCGTGGTAGTTCTCGACGAGGAATGCCACCAGCGACAGCGGGTTCTCTATGCCGGAGTCGGTGTAGAAGACCTCAAAGCCACCCTTGCTCCTTGGCGGGGTCTCCAGCCTACCGTAGTGCGCCTCCCTTCCGAGGAAGACGAAGACCCTCCTCCCCCTCACGAGCTTCAGGACCCTGTCGATTGAGAACATGTCGACGATGGAGAAGAGGATGGAGGCGACGATCCCCAGCGCCATGAGGTAGATCAGGGGCATTATGGACTGCAGGGCCTGGTTGACCGAGGTGAGGTTCTCCTGCATTTCGTGTCACCCTCCTCCGTCCCGCCCAGCCGCATCAATTAACTTAAGTTGGGGCAAAAATGGGAGGAGACCATACATACGCCTGCCCTTAGGATGTTAGTTCCAACTGAGGCCCGCGGGAGCGTATGCAGGTTACTGATGCCCCAATTTTTATTTTTTTACCTCAAGATTATCCAGGTTAAGACGACAGTCAGATTTAATTCGTATTCACGCACATTCAGGTAATGTTGAGGAGTTCCCTCGCTCTCATCGGATTGGCGGCCACCTTAGGGTTAGCTGCGGGTGCCCTCCTTGGGGTCCACTTCTTGGCTGGAGCCCAGGCCCCGTCTGCCCCTCAGGGGGGATTACGGAGACGCCCCTGATGGTTTCCTTGCGGGATACGCTAGCCCCTATGACGGTGTCGTTGGTAGGTTCCCGACGAGGTATGAAACCCCCAACGGCAGGTTGGGCGGGCACGGGGCGGTAGTTCTCAACCCTGGGGGGCGGTGCTGGGGCTGAAGGTCAGCTCGGAGAGGGGAGCCCTAGACCCAGGTGACCCAGACGGCAGGCAGAATATGATCGATGACGACGCGTACGACGACGGTCTCTCGGTCAACCAGCCCCTCCCCCTCTACGTCAACGTCACTCTGGAGCCGGGGGCGGCGGCCTCAACTTGGTACCTCAACGTCTTAGTGGACATCAACCACGACGGCGAGTGGAGGGACGAGTGGTTTGTGAGGAACGAGGTCCTCAACCTATCACCTGGGCGGGTGACGAGGGTCAGGCTTGACATCCCCACCCCGTTCCCCCCGGCCTGGATGCGAATCGCCCTCACCAACGAGCCCGTCGACGAGTCCGTGTTCGCTGGAGTGGGTGGGTGGGACGGGACCGGCGAGTTCGAGAGGGGTGAGATAGAGGATTACCTCTTCGGCGTCGGCGCTCTCTCCGAGGTGGGGGATGAGGTGGAGGTTGTCATAGACGAGGTGCCCCCGGATGTGGCCAGCAGGGCCGCGGAGGCCGCCGCCAAGCGGGCTGAGGGCGCGAGGGCGGCTGTACAGGCCATATCCGAAGCTCTGGCAGAGGCTCAGGCCAACGCAACGGCCATATCCGAGGCATACGCGTCCGCCAGATCCACGGCGGAGGCCATAGCGAGCGTCCTGTCGGAGGTCAACTCCACGGCCGAGGCCTTGGCCTCGGCGGCCGTCACGACCAACTGCTTTACTGTGGAGAGCGGGGCGCACGGCCTTGCACAGGCTTTCTCTCAGGCGAGCGGCTACGCGGCCACAAGGGCCAGGTCGGCAGTCGAGGCTATCTCGAAAGCTAGGTCTACCGCGCAGTCGGCCGTCGCTGCTATCGCCAGAGCCCGCGCCGACGCGGAGGCCGCCGCTGAGGCGATGGCAGAGGCAAAGGCCCGCGCCGAGGCCCACGCTGAGGCGTCGGCCGAGGCCTGGGCGGAGGCCACGGCCCATGTGAGGTCGCACCAGGTAGTCGGGGGAAGGCACTTCTTCACCGTCTCGGCGTC
>JAOZGN010000021.1 GCA_027491555.1 Thermoproteota archaeon | reverse complement strand
AGCCAGCTCCAGCCCGGCGTCGACGAAGCCCAGAGCCCCCAAGGGCGAGGAGCCGCCGAGCGGCAGCGTGTAGACCCCGCGTCTGGTGAGCTTGATCCACGCCACGGTCAGCGCCCTTTCCAGCGGGTTCCTGGCCAGGTGCACCTCGGCGCCGAACTTCACGTCTAGGAGGAGGTTCCTCCTCACGTGGGGGGTGATCGGCTGTGGGTGGAGGACTAATATCGACTTGAGACCGAGCCTGCGGGAGTGTACGGTCGTGGCGAGGCAGTGGTTCGACCCAAGGCCGCCGAATGTGAGCACGTACCTCTTCCCCCGTCTCTTCGCGTCGGCGAGGGTGAACTCCAGCTTTCGGACCTTGTTCCCCCCGTAGTGACTTGAAGAGCGGTCATCTCTCTTAATCCAGACCTCGCAGAGCCCCTCGGATTTGCACAGGCCCTCAAGCCTGTGCACTGGGGTGGGGAAGTCGCCCAAGCTCGTCCAAGGGACCCTCCCCTCTAGCTCAGGGTACTCCTCGAAGAGCCAAGGGCGCGTCCTCATCAGGCCGGCGCTCCCGCGCAGGATATAACCCTCCGACCCCCGCCCGGCCCCGCCTTTTATTTCACCGAGCTCCGCGCAGCGATGCAGAACCTCGGTAGGCTGATCCCCCTCCCGCTTCGGCGCAGGCCGAGCCTCGACGCCAGCAGGGAGAGGGTCAGGAGGCACCTCCGGGAGGTCATCGCCGAGATCAGGGTCGTCAATCCTGCGGCCAGCGAGGCGGCCGAGGCGCTGGCGGGCCTTATGGTTGGACTGCTGACGGCGAGCGAGAGAGAGGCGCGTGAGCTGGCCAGGCTGCTGGGGGTGGCGAGTAAATGAACGAGACGCTCGCCTACGCCATGATCGGGCTCGTCTCAGCAGCTGCGATGTTGACCCTCGTCTCGGGCCCCATGCGGGAGGCTGCGGGGAGGATAGACCGACGGCTGACGGCGTCGAGCGAATGGGCCCTCGGCGGAGCCTTGAGCAACTGCGTGTCGGCGGTGATTGGAGGGGGGACCTGCAGGGCCCGGGTGTTCGTTCCGGTAGAGCTCGTGGTCGAGACCAAGGGAGGCCAGGTCGTCGTCTGGGACAACGAGAGCCTCGCCGAGTTCACGGTCGAGTTTCCGGTAGAGGTGAGGCTCCTGAACGGGCAGACGTACCCCTGGCACCCTGAGAACAAGGTCTGCGTGGTCAGGGGGTTCGTCTGGGTCGAGGCGGCCTGGGACGACGGGGCCGTCCTGCTAGAGGTGAGGGGATAGTGAGGCGGGTGCTGAGGGAGTCGCTTGGCCTCGCGATGAACGTCTCCCTCCTGCTGAGCGCCCTAGCGATGGGCGCCCTCCTGCGCAGCCTGGGAGAGCGAGCCTCAAGCGCCCGACTCAGGGAGGATGTCTCGAGGTTGGAGGAGAGAGCAGAGTCCCTGCGCGTCGTCACTGTGATCAGGTATCCTTGGGGGAGCGATGTCCAAGTTCCACAGGAAGCAGGTGACTTCAGGGGGGGTGGTGAGTGGGTTGTCGGAGGAGGCGGCTGACGCGATCGGGGACCTCCTCTGGCTCGCGCTGGCGATCGCCGCGCTCGTCGCCGCGGCGCTGGCCGTGGCGCAGAGGCCGAGTCCAGTGCCGCTGGAGGTGATACCGTGAGGGTCCTGTGGCTGGCAGTGGGCGCGCTGACGGTGGTTGCGCTGGCTGGCTACGCCCTCCTGGGATACCTCAGCCCCGGGTGGGTGGTCGCCTGCAGGGACTCGCAGGCCGGTGGGCTCGTCGACGCGCTGAACGAGGAGGGGGTGAGGCTCGTCTGGGAGGGCGTGACCGAGGTGGACGGCAGGCTGAACCTCTCCTGTCCGGTCTCGACCAGAGTCGTCATCCCTCTCCCGGAGGGGTTGAACCACACCGTCGGGGTGGAGGGGGGGTGAGGGACCTCCTCGGGTTCGCCGCGGTGTTGGTGATCGCCCTCTCGGCGCTCGGGGGGCACAGAGCAAGCGAGCTCGACCCTCCCGCAATTGACGCTGGACTCTCGCAGTCGGCAGCGTGGACGGAGGCTGAGACCGCCCTTCCTCGGCTCCTGACCTACGTCCGCTGTGCGATCGACAGGTGGATGGTCGAGACCGACGGCAGGAGCCTTGACGACATCGAACTTCCGCAGATAGATCTGAGGGATTGGGAGCAGATGATCGCCCAGGCCGCGCTCGTGGAGACCGCCTCGGAGCTCAGGGCCTCGGCAGAGGTCGAGCTCTCGAGGAACCCGGGTCCCGGGGGCGTAGACGAGGATCTCAATTCCATCTTCCTGGGTGGGACCGACCCAGGGATGATAAGGGTCCGAGGCGGTCTGAACGTCTCGGCGCTGGTTCGGCGGGGGATGGCCGAGACGTCGGCGGTCAGGAACTACACGTTCACCGTGGTTCACCCCCTAAGGTACTACTCAGTGGTGGAGGCTCATGGAGAGGCCGCGGCGGGCATGGACGAGATAGCCGACCGGGCGGTGTTCTTCGCGGGCGTCGTCAACTCCACCGCCGAACTCCTCGAGGCCTCCGACTACGCGAAGGAGCGGGTCTTCGCCGCGCTCAGGGAGCTCGAGAGGGAGTTAAGGCTCAAGTACTCCAAGCAGGGGCTGAATATCGAGTTCTACGTGATCCTCAACGGGTCAGAACTCGATCTGGTGAGGATGGACGGGTGGATCGAGGCGACCTCGCGAGTCACCCTCCTTGTCCGCGTCTGGGTAGAGGATCCTGAGGTGCGCTACTGGTGGGGCAGAGAGAAGGTCGGGTGGGGCTGCTACTCGGAGAGGACGCTCACGGTCGTGACCCTGGGGTGGATCGAGGGGAGTTCTGCATGAATCCCTTCGAGAGGGAACTCGAGGGGGTGCTTTGGGGGCTCTGGGAGACCGCGAAGAGAGCCCTGCTCAGGGGGGCGGCCTTGGCCCACGACGCCATACCGCCCATCGCGCTCCTGCTCCTCCTTGCCTGGCTCCTAGAGGATCACTCTGAGCTGGCGCGGGAGACCAAGCGGGTGCTGCTCTACCTACTGGTGGTGGCGGTCGCGCTGGCCTCGGTGCCGAGGATCCTGGGCACCTCCTGAGCGCCTAGGCGAGCGGAGGATACTTTCGTCGGCTGGGCAGGGGAAACTCGCAGCGGCCTCGCGGCAGCGCATGGTCGCCCAGAGAGGCGCGCTAAGGTGCCCGGTGGACGGGTCGCATCTCATTGTCCAGAGCGGCTGCCTGCTGTGTCCGACGTGCGGCAGAATGTGGAGTAAGCTCTCCCAGCCCACAGGCCGGTGGTCCGGGGCCCCCATAAGGAGCCCGCGGTTGAAGACCCTTCAGGCCCTGGCAGAGGCACTTGAGGTGCCCGAGTCAGTGCGCTCGGCCGCCGAGGGGCTTCTGGGGATCTACCTCTCTAGGGTCGGGGGGAGGGCGTCGGCGGGCCTCGCCGCGGCGTGCCTCCTAGCCGCGGGCAGGAGGCTGGGATATCCATTGACCCTCGCAGAGGTTCTGGAGGCGCTGGCCCTCACCCGAATGAGGAAGGTCAGACCCGGCGACGTGCTGAGGAGCCTGGAGGCCGTTAAGTCGTTCCTGGGGGTCTCTAGCGGGGTCTCCCCAGAGTACTACGTCGGGGCGATAATCAGGGGGCTCGTCAGGTCCGGCCTAGACATGAGGGGAATGGAAGAGGTGATCAGGATTAGGGCGATCGCCATGCTGCGCAGGGTCGAGGGGTCGGGCAGGGCCCTGGCGGGAAGGAACCCCCGACACCTTGCGGCGGTTGCCGTCCTGCTGGCCATGGAGCAGGTCGGGTTCCCCACGAGGTTGAGGGGAGGGGCTCAGATTCCGTTCAAGGATCTGCTGCGGAGACTGGGGCTCGGGAAGAGCCGATGGCGGGAGACCGCCAGGCTGCTAGAGGAGTGCTGGAATCGTGAGGACCGTCGTGAAGGCCGCGAGGTCGAGCGTGGAGAGCCTGCCCCCGCGGAGGTAGCCGACGACGCACGCCGTGGCGAGGGCCACCCAGGGGATCGGCCCGCCCAAGGGGGACGTAGACAGGACGAGCTTCAGGTCCCCCCCTCCCAACCCGAGCCTGTGTAGGGCCAAGGCGGCCGGGACTGATAGGATGGCCCAGGTCAGGGCCGGCCTCGCGCACCCCAGAGACCCGGCCAGCGCCAAGTTCAGGATCAAGAAGGTGGCGTTGAGGCGATTCGGGACCTTCCCCGAGCGAGCGTCAATGTGGGCCGCAATCCACATCTCCGAGAGCAGCAGGACGGCGGGGAGAACGTTAAGCGTCGTCAAAGACCCATCGCCTCCAATAGGATGAGCACGAGCGCCACCGAGGCGGTCGGCAGAGCCATCCAGAGGGGGTTGTCCCCCGCCTCAGATAGGAGGAGCGCGGAGAACCCCAGTCCCATGGCCACCAGCGGGCCTAAGGCCCCAGTCCCATAGGGCTTGGCGCTCAGGGACATCTGAGCGAGCAGCTCAGTTACCCTACCCAAGACCGCCGTCGAGGCGGCTATAGACGCCGCGAGGACCCTGCACACCCGTCTGTACCACCTCAATATTGACTCCCTCTCCTCCATGAGCTGCCCGATGGCGCGGGATGCCGAGGCGGCCTGGCGGAGAATCAGCGCGGCCCTGTCTGGCCTCAGGCCCGGAACCAGCGCCCTCACGAGGGGGGCGTCGTCGCCGAAGGCCTCGGCGGCGAGCGCGAGTGAGGTCAGGGTGTCTCCCTCGACCTTCGCCCTGGCCGCGGCCTCGCGCAGCTCGCCCCGAGAGCGTGCCAGCTCCTCGATGGCGGCCAGAGGCGGCAGGCCGGCCTCCAGAAGGGAAGCCATCCAGTCCATCAGGTTCGACCCCTCCACAGCCGAATCCACCTCCTGATCGACGCCGCCAGGAGGGCCCCGGAGATCACCGCGGCCGCTGGGGCGATGGAGCCCGGTGGCACGGAGCCCGTGACCACCGATGCCGCCATCACAGTGATGGTGGAGAAAGCCGCCGTCGTCCGAATTCCCACCCTGAGCGAGATGTCTCGGGACTCGGCCTCGATCTCAGACTCAACGTAGCGCCTGAGGATCTCAAGGGAGGCCGCCGGGTTGCCTCCCCGGATCAGCGCGAGGACCGCCTCCCTAAGGGGAGCCCAGTCGACCGTCGAGAGCGCCCTCTCGAGCGCGGCATCGATGGCCGTGCCCTCGACGGCTGCCTCGGCCAGGGCGTTCCGGAAGGCCCTTGCAATGTCCTCGGGCGCCGCCTCCGCCGCCACCCTCAGGGCGACCGGCGCCCCAGCGGGGAGCGCCGCGCAGAGCGCGTAGACCGTCCGCAGTCTGTCACGAGACCTCTTCCCCCCGACTAGGCCGGCGTCGCTCAAGCTGGCATCACCCTGCTCACGGCGGCCGCCACCTCGAAGTTCGTCCGCATGCCCCTGAGCGAGCGGACGAGGTCGAGCCAGGCGCCGCTCGGCCCGGGCTCGATCTCCTCCCAAGTCCCTCCTGTCACTGTGCCGACGTGCTCCACCCTCCTGGCCCTCATGAACACGACTATCGCGCCCTCGAGGGCCTGAGAGAGCCCCCAGGAGGACCACTTCCGCAGCAGCCCGCGCCAGTCCGAGGCGTGGGTGGTGGCCAGGACTCTAAAGCCTGAGTCAGTGGCGAACTCAAACGCCCTGGCGTGTTCCGAGTTCAATATCTCCCCCAAGAATACGACGTCCGGGTTCCTGTGAAGCAGGGCCATGACGGCCGAGGTCCGGGCCCCGGGAATGGCGTAGGCGTGGTGGAGCATCCCGTATTCCCCGAGGTCCTCCACCTCCCTGACCTCCTCCACTGAGAGCACCCTGACCCCCCTCCCGAGCGCCACCAGCAGAGCGTTGCAGAGGGTCGTCTTGCCGGAACCCGTGGGACCCGCGACTAGCACCGGCGTTCCTCCGGCCAGCTCCTCCAGCACGCGCGCAGCCTGGGCCTCCGAGATGGTCCCCAGGGATATGAGCCTGGGGAGGGAGAGGCGAGACATCGCGGACAGGTTCCTGGCGTCAAACCCCGGGCTGGAGGCGGGGGGCACGTCCACCGTGAGCCTAACCCTGCCTCCGGGCAGCTCCAAGTCCACCTTGGCCAGTGGATTGTGGGGGCCGATGGAGCCGTGCGGGTGCAGCTCGACAAAGCTCTTTATCCTCTCAAAGTCGGTCTCGTCCAGGATTAGATTCTCGATGACCAGTCTCCCCGCTTCAATGTGGTCAAGGTATACCCTTGACCCGAGGCTCCCGTACACCTCGGTCACGTCTGAGCCCGTCAGGAGGATCACGATCGGCCACAGCTTCGTCGACCTAACCGCCGCCTCGAGGGCGAGATCCGGGTCCAGACCCGTTCCAGCCGCCAGCGAGGACCTGTAGGACACCGTCCTCCACAGCCCCGCCTCTAGGACGTCGGGCGGGTACTTGCCCCTCAGGAACTCCGCCGCCGCGGCCGCCGAGGCCGCCGCGTCCCCGCCGCGCGTCCAGCTCTTCGGAACCAGCGCAGCCGCATGCCGATCGACCTTCACCAGCAGGGCGGGCCCCAGGTCCTCCAAGATCCTCCCACTTGGGACCGAGGGGCAGCGGGGCGGAGGGGGCACCGACGTGACGATCCTCCTGGCCCCCCTCTCGCCGCGGGCCGATCGGGCCCTCAGCTCGTCGTAGGTCCTCACGGGCCTGACGGCGAGGAGACGCGCCCACTCATTGTCTAGCCGGGATACGGCAGCAGCGAACTCAAGAATCCTGCCCTCTCCCAGCAGCAAGGCCCTCCCTCTTCATGGGACAGTCGAGTTGGCCGTCACGTTTGCCTGCTCCTCTCCCCAGTGGAAGATCCCGCCCAGCCTGTCTCTCAGCTCGCTCACGAAGTCGAGAAACTTCTTATCGGCAAGTTCCGGCAGGTTCCACACCAGGTCCACGACGCCCGCGACCGGATTGACGACGAGAACGAAGAATGCCGCGATTGTGGCAGCTATGAGCAGCGCCTGCTCGACGGTCTGGGTAACCCCCCTCTCGTCCTCGACGAACTCGAGAAGATCCCTCAGAAGCCGACCGCAGATTCCCTTCACGGGATCACCGACCAGCTCTTAAGGGGGCTATAAAAGGCGGGGCCGGGGCTCGTCGGAGAGCAGGACCTCGGCCGCCCTGAGGAGGTCGTCTGCCGACCCGCTGGCCAGCAGGTCCCTCCAAGCCTTAGGTAGGGCGGGAGTGAGCTCGTCTAAGTCGGAGTTCACCGGCTGGGATAGCCTCGCCGCCAGCTCGTACCTGATGGCCGAGAGGACCAGCTCTCTGGCCCTGTCGTGGTAGCCGGCATCCCTGAGATCCCTGGCCCGCTCCAAGACCCTGAGGAGGAGTTTCCTCCTGCTCCTCTCCCGCGTCCACCTGCGGAGCGCCAGGAAGGCCTCGGCGAGGACGACGATATAGGCGGGAGCTGAGGTCTGCGGCGACAGCGCCGTCGCGAAGAGCAGGGAAAAAGTTGAGAGGATCAGCGCCAGCATCAGAGCCCTCCCTCCGCAAGCCTCTCCATGATGAGGCGCCTCACCTCCGCGATGTCCTCCGCCACGGACTCGGCGGCACAGGGCCCCGCCGGCGGCGCGGGAATCTCGGCCCTCTCTCGAGAGAACAGGCGGCGCGGGACGAGCCAGGGGATCGCCCCCGAGGCGACGCCAGCCAGCGCCCCCAGCGCGCCCGACGTTGCCGACATCAGCAGGGCGGCCGCAGAGGTCGCGAGGGCTACGCCCGACCCCAGCATCGCCCTCTCTCCAGACCGCAGGTACGCCCAAGCCGGGACTGCCAAGACGGCCGTTCCGGCCGCCAGCGGGCCGAGCCTAGAAGCCCACCAGACGCCGGTGGCACACCTCGGAGGCAGAGCCAGAGCCGAGGCGGCGCCCATCGCGGCCGCATATCCCGAGAACTTGAGCACAGATCTGGCAGACTTAGCGTAACCGGACCTCCAGGCGAGGCACACGCTGACGAAGTCGGAGAAACCGAACACGCTGGGGGCGGCAAGGGAGGCTCTCACCAGGAGGTCGACCAGGGGGGCGCCGTAGGTCAGCTTAGACAGGCTTGAGGCGTACATTAAACCCAACACGCCTGCACTGGAGAAGGAGAGGAGGTAGCCAACGAGCCCACCGAGCGCCCCGGCCAACGCGGCCTCCAACGGCGAGTTGAAGGTTCCACACAGCTCCAGTGGGCTGCCCACCTTCCCGAAACCTCCGATGAACAGGATGGCCGCGGCCAGGAGGTAGGCGCCAGTGAGGGCCGCCAGGGCCCTGGACTGGTTTGAACTCCCCAAAAACGTCACCACCCGTCCACCGGCTCCAGGCCGGACGCAAGGAGAGCAAACCTCCAAGCGTCCAGCTCTGTACCGCCTAGCTCGGCCAGGTCCACCGATCCTGCTCTCATGTAGGACTCGAGCGCTGCCCTGTCGAGCCCGGCCATCTCCAAGGCAGACCTGATGACGGATCTCTTCACCCTCCTGACCCGCCCGTCTGGGTATCTGACCTCAAACGATCCTCCCATCAGCCTTCTTAGTCCCCTCTGAACCCTCGACCTAAGGCCCAACTCCTCCGACCCGTTTCCGGAGACACTGACCCCGGGAGAGGGGTGCTCCCGTCGGGAGTCTTGCAACATCCCTCCGGGCACCCGTGGCTCGGAGGGCGAGCTATCTGGCCCGGCCAGTGGGGACTCTGGATGTGACTCCGATGAGAAGATCTCCCTGAGCTCCGACTCGATGCTCGCGACGCTGGCGACGGATGTCTCAACGACGATCGGGCGGCCCTCGCTCCGGTGAAGCGTCCGCACCTCGTCTAGGATCTCGTCTAGATGCTCGCCCAGCGTTCTGACTGGTCGCAGCCTGGGGAGCCTATCGAGGGGGATGCTGTCGTGGACCATCAGCCTCGCGAGTTCGGGATCGTCCCGCAGGACTATGGGGCGCCTCCCGAAGTAGGTGTCCACCAGATCCTCCCACCTCATCCCGTTCTCGTCAAAGGGCTCTGACTCGCGGAGCCTGTTCAGGATTACTGCCACCGTCGGCGCTCCCCTGTCCTCCAACGCCCGACATATCGACGCCGTGGCAACGACCCTCCTTCTCGAGGGCGTGACCACGGCAACGCCCGCGTCTATCCATTCTGCAAGGGCATAGGCAAACTCCGCAAGCGAGGGATCTCCAGGGGGAAAGTCGACCAGTACTAACTCGATTCCCGCTTCCTCCAAAGCCATCCGAGTCCTCTCTAGAGACTCCCTGAGCCGCGCTGCCCCCAGGGACCTGACTTCCGTGACCCTCGAGTGCGCCCCGGGGATGACCCTGAGGGGCTCCAGCCCAGGGAGCGATACCCTCTGCCCCCGCGTCGAGAGTGAGACGCGTGGGCTGACCAGAACAGAGTCGAGGTCGGCCCTCTCGAGCAAAAGGTCCACTAGATCGGGGCCTGACCAGCGGCCGAGAAGCATCTTGGTTAGCATGGCCTCGGTCACGTCGGCGTCGGCCGCCGCGATCTTCGAGAAGTCTCTTCGGGCGCCGTAAGATGTGGCCAGCGCCAGGAGGAAGGAAACCGTGGTCTTCCCGACGCCCCCAGTTCCGATGACACCAACTACCCTCGTGCTGGCCATCGCCGACCGCTGTGGAGCCGTATATAACGTGGGGCCGGCCTCACGCGGGTGGGCGTCCAGCCAATGATGGCCCCTCAAATACTCAGACCACGCGGATTCTGCGGTAGGGGATCTTGTTCTGCCAGGAGTATCTCCTCATCCGCTTGCTCCTGCCGAACCCGCAGGCAGCGCAGTACTTCTTCCTGACGTTGTACGCGTGTCTCCCGCACCTTCTGCAGCGGATGTGGGTCTTACCCCTGGACCTCTTACCCATGGAGGGCGTTCCCTTCACCATAGCCGAACACCTCCACACTCAATCATTGAAGTGGCCCGACCTACTCCTCCCCGGACCCGCCGGGAGTGGAGATTGCTACCACCGTGTCTCCACGGATAAGTATCCTCTTGCCGAGTCGGGTGGTCCTGAGCTGGACCCCCTCCGGGGTCTGGACGTGGTACATCTCCTCTGCGTTGTCGACTATCAGGTTGAGGTGATTGTCAAAGGCCCTGAGGATTCCTCGAACCCAAGACCCGTTCTTGAGGGACACCAGCACGTTCCCATTCATGTTCTTGGTGAGGTACTGCATGGCGTTGCTCATGCGCCCGCGCCCAGGTTCCAATCGCGCTCGGGGAATTAAACTTTGGCGCGATCGCGTAAGCCCTCTGCCCAACATCCTTTAAATAGCGTGGGCTCGGCAAAATGACGTCTCGGGAAGGTGTGGAGCTTTGGGTTTCTTCAGGAAGATCTTCGGCAGGCGGGACGAGGAGGAAGAAGAATACTATGACGAGTACTACGAGGAAGAGGGTGAGTACGAGGGTGTCGAGGGCCTGGAGGACATCCCGCCCGTTCGCCCCGCCATGGAAGAGAAGCCCCTGGCGATAAAGCCCGTCGACCTGAGAAGCATGACCGACATCGACCTGATCCTTGGAGAGGTGAGCGATAACAACATCGTGATAGTCCGGTACGACGAGCTGGCCAACAAGAGCAGCCAGGAGCTCAGAATAGCCCTCCAGCAGCTGAAGGAGAAGGTTCAGCGGATGGGCGGCGAGGTCGTGCTCATAAAGACGGAGGACTATCCCCCGCTTCTCGTGGTGCCCAGCTTCGTGGCCGTCTGGAGCAGCCCCAAGGAAGAGTGACTCAGGCCAGAGAGAGCCTCTCAGAGACCCTCGGAGCCAGCACAGCTGCCTGGCCCCTGAAGGTCCTCTCCGCTATCGGGCGGAAGGACGCTATCTTCCTCTCCTCTCCGTGAACTAAGATGAACCTCCTGGGCCTCGGCGAAACGCGGCCCATCCAGCTGAGCAGCTGCACCCTGTCGGCGTGCGCAGAGAAGCCTTCCACCGAGCAGACGCATGCCCTTACCTGAACTCTAGTTGGGGTGCCGTTCCTCGTGACCGTGATCTCCTTGGCGCCCTCCTTCAGGGCCCTTCCCAGGGTGCCCGGGGGCTGGTAGCTAACCAGAACCACGGCGTTCCTCTCGTCGTCGGCTAGCATGGAGAGGTACTCGACGCTCGGCCCTCCGGCAAGCATTCCGGACGGGGCCAGGATTATGGCGGGACCGCCCTCCACAATCGCCTCTCTGTCCTCCCTGCTGCTCACCGGCGTGATGTGCGGCTCCGTGAAGGGGTCGACGTCCTCTTTGAACACCTTTGACTTCATGTAGTCGGACATGTAGTCGGGATAGGCCGTGTGGATGGCCGTGGCGTCGTAGATCATGCCGTCGATGTACACAGGGATGTCCAGGAGCTCGCCCTTCGAGAAGGCGTCCACCAGGCTCAGCATGACCTCTTGAGCCCTGCCAACCGACAGGGCTGGGATCAGCACCTTGCCGCCTTTGGCAACCGTCTCCTCGATTATGGAGATCAGCTGGCGCTCCGCCTCTTGGAGGGGCGGCATGACGTCCCCCTCTCCAGAGTATGTGGTCTCCATTATGACGGTCTCGACCCGCGGGAACTTCGTGTGGGCCCTGCTCAGGAGCTTGGTGTCTCTATACCTGAAGTCTCCCGTGTAGAGGATGTTATGCCTCGCGCTGAGTACGTTGAGGTGGGCCAGCGCCGAGCCCAGTATGTGCCCAGCGTTGTAGAAGGTGAGCTTGATATCGGGAGATATGTCAACGGTCTCGCCGTAGTCGAGGGCTATCATGTGGTTGATCAGGAGCCTTATCTCCCTCTCACCGAAGTACGGGAACTTTCCGGTGCGCATGGAGACGTTGATGTAGTCGTAGAGCAGTAGCGTGATCAGGTCCCGGGTGGGTCTCGTGACGTAGACCGGGCCCCTGTACCCGTACTTGAACAGGAGGGGCAGGGCGCCGGAGTGGTCGAGGTGGGCGTGGGTCACTATGACCGCATCCAGCTCGTCCAAGTCGATGTCCGGGAGGTCGTACCTCGGGAAGAAGTCTCCGCCCCCCACGCCGATGCCAGCGTCAAGCAGCACCGCGCTCTCTCCGGTCCTAACAAGGAGACTAGATCTCCCCACCTCCCTGGCGCCTCCGAGGAACGTGACTGTGAGGCCCCTCCCCAGAGGGACGGGATCTCTGAAGATCCTCTTGGCGATTCTCTTCAGGTTCTTCTTTCTCTCGTGGGCCCCCTCGATGAGCAGGTTGTAGAGGATGTTGAGGAACGTTGACTGCATGGTTGGTGCTCTCATCACGACGGGGCGCCACCCCGTGGCCTTGAGGACCTCGTTTATGCTTGATCCGGCCTTGCCAACCACGTAACCGGTCCTTTTGGCGAGAATGTACACCTCCCCCGTCTCCTCCACGAACTCCATGTCGACGATCTCGGCGCGGTCGGGGATGAGCTCCTTGATCTTCCTCTTCGCCTCCTGAGGCGAGAGGATGGGCTTGGCGGCCCGAATTATGATCTTCTTCTTGAGCGTCTTGGCTATCTCTCCTAGCGCTCCCCCGCTGTCGAGGAAGTCGGATAGGTTCGAGACGTAGGCAACGACGAAGGGTCCCTCGAGCTCCACCTTCTCTACCTTGCCTAACTTTGAGAGCTCCGCACGGACCCTCCGCTTGAGCTGATCAGCGGGAAGATACCTCGTCTCATGGCGTGAAACCATGCTGCTGGCCACCCTACCGCACGGTCTTGAGGAGTTCCTCTATCTCCTCAGGAGACAGGAATCTCACCCCATCTCCGGTGACCACCGCCACATCCATACCGTCTCCGGTGGCTGAGTCCCTAGAGATAGCCGCCACCATGGCTGATAGCACGAGTTCCTTCGCCTCCTCAACGGTCATGCCCTTACGGTAGCCCTCCTCAATGACGGATATGGCGACCGGTGATCCAGAGCCTGTCGCCAGATACTCCTCCTCCGTCATTGTGCCAAAGAAGTCCACGTTGAACAGGCGCGGTCCCGTTGAGTCTACTCCCCCGATTATCATGTGAGCGATGAGCAGGATTGGTCTGAATGACTTCAGCAGCAGCGCCAGATAACGGGCCTTTGCGAGGATGGGCATGTCCTGACCGTGCTCGAGCCTGTATAGTGAGGAGAAGGTCTTCAGGTTGTTCACGAGGAACTGACCGTCGGCCACTAAGCCCGATATAGTCACGACGCTCTTTTCGTCTATCTGTATCATCTTCTTGGCCTTCTTGCTGGCCACGAAGGTCTCAGCCGATGCCCTCTTGTCGGAGGCTATCACGAGTCCCCCGTCTGCCTTGACCCCCACCGTCGTGGTGCCCTTCAGGAGTCTCTCCCTGACCTTTTCAAGCTCGGACTCTCCAAGGGGGGGCCTACCCAAAACTCCGTTTGGTAGCATCTCTGACATCTCCTTCCACGGGTGTGGAAAAGCGGGGCGCTTGTCTCAGCGCTCCTCACTTCCTTTACGGGTCGCGTATTAATAAGGATTGGTGGGGGCCGGCCCCGAAAGGGTCGGAGGGTTGGGGAGGAGGGTAATCACACTAGTCCCAGAGGGCCAAGCCGAGGCTGGCTACCGCTTTCTGTTCGCGGGTTCGTCCGAGGCCTGCTCTAAGTGTAAGCTTGGATCCGTGTGCGTTGAGAACCTGATAGAGGGACGAGTCTATGAGGTAATCTCAGCGATCCCCAAGAAGAAGTTCCCCTGCGCTCTGCACGGGGTCGACGTGGTCCCCGTTGAGGTCCACATCCCCCCGGTTGAGGTAGCCATTCCCAAGCGTCAGGCCGTGGTCGGGGCCCTCCTTAGATTTAGACCACCAAGCTGCTCCGGCGAGTGTGAGAGTGGGGACCTATGTAGTCCTCCAGGGTTGAAGCCGGGGGACAGGATTAAGATAGTTAAGGTCCTCTCCAAGAGGGTCGAGTGCCCCCAGGGAGAGGACCTGGCTGCGTGTCTCGTTGAGATCCAAGGGACTTAGGTCCCTCCTGAGGCCGCCTCTGAATCTTCCTCCCCCTCAACCTCTCCGGTTTCTGCCTGCTCTGCAGCCTCAGCCTCCTCTTCAGGCACCTCATACTCTTCTATGAATCTGACCCTCTTCAGGTCCTTTAGCCACTTCATGACCGCAGACATGACTCTGATCTTTCTGACGAACGCGTCCCTCCTGGTGTAGGCCGCGGGCGGGAGCTCCACCTCGGCGACCTCTCCCTCGATCCTGGAGCTCACCCTGTCCATGGGGACATCAAAGTACCTAGCCACGAGGGCCTTGATCCTCTCTGCCGCGTCCGTCAAGATGGCCTCGGGCCTGAGCCAGACTCTTATCCTCCTCCCTGCAAGAGGGTGGTTGAAGTCTATTCGGACCCTGCCTCCTGTGATCGACCTGACGATCCCCCTCTCGTCACCGTATCTTATGATGTCGCCGACCGCCACATCCTTGATGCCGGCCTTTCTCAGCCGGGAGATGGGAAATATCTTCTCCTTGTCCGGGTCGTACTCCCCGAAGGCATCCTTGGGTTCCAGCTCTACCTCGATCTCCTCTCCCACACTGCGTCCAATCAGGGACCCCTCGGCCTTCTGGAAGATCCTGCCCTCTCCCACTACTATCAGCATGGGCTCGTATAGGTCGTCTGGGGAGTAGATCCCGGCCTCTCGGGCCTCATCCTCGATCGTGGTCATGTAGACCTTCCCGGTCTCGGCGTCCGCGACCTTGACGTTGACCAGGACGAAGTCTCCCTCCTTGATCTTCTCTCCCTCTCGCGCGTCCGGCATCTCGGAGTTCACCTCACCCCTTGACCACGCCTATCGGCCTGAGCCTGGCCACCATCCTCGCAATTCCCGCCTTGTGGGTGGCCAGGACGACCTCGTCGACGTCCTTGTAGGCGCCGGGAGCCTCCTCGGCGGCCACTGCCAGGGAGGCCGGCTTCACTATGATACCCCTCTTGGCCAGCATCTCCACGATCTGGCTCCCCCTGTAGGTCCTCTTGGCGCGGGCCCTGCTCATCACCCTGCCGGCGCCGTGGGCGGAGGTGCCGAAGGTCTCCTGCATGGCCTGCTCCGTGCCGACCATGACGTAGCTGGCGGTCCCCTGGGATCCGGGTATCAGGACGGGCTGGCCGATGTCTCTGTAGTCCGGCGGGATCTCCGGCCTGCCGGGCGGGAAGGCCCTAGTGGCGCCTTTCCTGTGCACGAAGACCTTGACGGTCTTCCCATCCACCACGTGCTCCTCCAGCTTGGCTATGTTGTGGGCCACATCGTAGACCATCCTCATTCCCATGTCCTCGGCCGACCTGCCGAACACCGCCTCGAAGGATTCCCTGACCCAGTGGACGATCATCTGCCTGTTGGCCCACGCGTAGTTCGCGGCCCCCTTCATGGCAGCGAAGTACCTCTGGGCCAGCTTGGAGTTCGCGTAGGCGCAGACCAGCTGCCTGTCGGGGAGCCTGAAGTCCAGGTTTTTGGCCTCCCTGAGCATCAGGCCTAGGTAGTCGTCGGCGACCTGGTGGCCGAAGCCCCTGCTCCCGGTGTGGATCATCACGGTCACCTGGCCTGGCTCTTCAATCCCCATGGCCTTTGCGGCCTGTAGGTCGTAGATCTTGTCCACCACCTGAATCTCTAGGAAGTGGTTCCCACTCCCGAGGGAGCCGAGCTGAGGGGCGCCCCTCTCCTTAGCCCTCCGGCCGATGGCGTCTGGGTCGGCTCCCTCCATCATGCCGCCCTCCTCGGTGTGGGCCAGGTCCTCCTCCCACCCGTACCCGTGCTCCACAGCCCACCTGGCTCCCATCACTATGACCTCGTCGAGCTGGGCGGGAGAGAGCCTCACCTTGCCCCTGCTGCCCAGCCCGGAAGGCACGTTGGAGAACAGCTTGTCAACGATCTGCTTGAGCCTCGGGCGAACGTCAGACTCCCTCAGATCCGTTCTGAGCAGACGAACGCCGCAGTTGATGTCGAATCCGACGCCTCCTGGGCTTATCACCCCCTCGTAGGCGTCGAAGGCCGCAACACCTCCAATCGGGAAGCCGTAGCCCGAGTGCATGTCTGGCATGGCGTAGGAGTACTTGTAGATCCCAGGCAGGGTGGCGACGTTGGCCAGCTGATCTACTGACATCTTCTCGACTCCACGGATGAGCTTCTCAGTGGATATTATGAGTCCCGGAACCCTCATTCCGGCCTTGTATCCCTTTGGGAGGAGCCACCTGACCTCATCAACCCTCTGGAGGACGGACAGCATTATCACACCTCAGCGCAATCCGCCGTCGAGGGGGAATAAAAATTCGGGGCAGCGCGCCGCCCGGTGCGCGTATTCACCGGCGTCGACCGCGAAATGCTTGAG
This sequence comes from Thermoproteota archaeon, assembly GCA_027491555.1. The sequence continues at coordinate 46,152 of JAOZGN010000021.1, read as the reverse complement.
AGGTACAGGCTCCTCATGGCTGAGTACGGCATAAGCCTGAGGAAGGAAGTTGGACAGCACCTCCTGCTCAACCAGGAGGCCCTCGACCTCATGACGGACTCCGCGGGGGTGAGGGGGTCTGACTCCATCTTGGAGGTCGGCCCCGGGCCCGGAAATCTCACGGAGAGGATCGTCAAGAGGAGGCCGAGGTCGCTGACGCTTGTTGAGAAGGATCGAAGGTTCGTTAGGCTGCTGGAGGAGCGGTTCGGGGGCCTCGAGTGGGTCGAGGTGATCAGAGGCAGCGCGCTCAGGGTCCTGCCGGACACCGCCCACTCCGTGATGGTTTCTAACCCGCCCTACGGAATCTCGTCGAGGCTTGTGGTGGGGCTCTCGCTGAGCAGATTTGACAGGGTGGTGCTGACGTTTCAGCATGAGTTCGGGAGGAGGCTAACTGCTAGCCCCGGCACTCCGGCGTACGGGAGCCTCTCGGTGCTGACTCAGGTGAGGTACAACGTGGCCCCCCTCGCGCTGCTAAGGGCCTCCTGCTTCTACCCGCGCCCCAAGGTTGATACTGTGATGCTCCTCCTTAGGTCGAGAAACCCTCCCGGTCCTGAGCTGAGGGTGCTGAAGGGAGTCCTCCCGCACATCTTCTCAAGGAGGAAGAGGACGCTCCGCGCAGCCCTCAAGGGCTGGCTCCGAGGAGTTCTCAGGCTGGAGGAGCCTCATCTATCCGAGGTTCTGGATCGATGTCCAATATCGACGGACGAGAGGGTCTACAAAATCTCCCCAGACGACTACCTCACGCTGGCCTCCTTCCTGAAGGGTGTCTCGGATGAGGTGGCTAGAGGTCGAGGTGGAGGGGCTGCGGATCAGGGTCCCTGAGTCGGTCTATCCTCCGGAGCTAGACACGGCGCTCATGCTTAGGTGCCTCCGACGCGCTCATCCAGCAGGAAAGAGAGTCCTAGATGTCGGCACCGGATCTGGCGCGCTGGCGGTGGCCGCGGCCCTCTGGGGGGCCTCAGAGGTCCTGGCCACGGACGTGAACCCTCTATGCGAGCTGGCCGTTCGGGTTAACTCCGAGAGGTACGGCGTTCAAGTCGAGTTCAGGCTCGGTGACCTCTTTCAGCCGGTTAGGGGGGAGAGGTTCGAGTTGATCGCCTTTAACCCCCCATACCTGGCTGAAGAGCCTCGAGACCTCGCCTCGGCCGCCTGGGCGGGCGGTCCGAAGGGTAGACGGCTGATAGATCGCTTCGTCGAGGGGGTCAAAGAGCACCTCATGCCCGGTGGGGTTGCTCTCCTACTACAGGCTGAGTCTAACGGCCTGGATGAGACGCTGGACCTTGCTAGGACGCTGGGCCTATCTGCCACTCTGGTAGACTCCCAGAAGGTGGCGTTCGACAGGCTGTGGGTGCTGAGGATCACCCTCCCCTGAGGGCCTCCAGCGCCTCCTTGGCCATCTTGTAGTGCTTCTTGCACAGGGGGATGTGCCTCAATCCCCTGTTCTTCAAGCGGAGCTTGAGCGCCTGGAGGGCAGGTACAAACGACCTGCCAACGATCTTGGCCGCCGGCTCGTCGCATCCGACGACGGCGCAGGTCTTCCCTTCGACCTCGGCTTCCACTCCGGCCAAATCGATCACCTCGTAGTTATGGGTGGCGGGCCCGGCGGGACTTGAACCCGCGACCACCGGCTCCGGAGGCCGGCGCTCTAATCCGTGCTGAGCTACGGGCCCCAGCCAAAAGGGGCTCACGGAAAAATTAACGTTGTGCCCCAGCGACTACCCGGTCTTGAACTCGGTGTACCCGCACTTGCCGCAGGTCCACCTGTTCTCGTGCTCAGCCATGAAGGAGCCGCACCTGGGGCACTGTCTCTTCTTCCTGACGAGCTTCCCGTCCTTAATCTCGTAGTAGGTGTGAACCCGGACGTTCGCGTGCTTGACCACCGATCACACCTCCCTCAGCTTGCTTGCTCTCCTCTCTCGCCCCCTCCGCCCTCGTTCTTCCTTATGACATGCTCAGGCTCTATCTGGAGCGCATAGTCTCGGTCGTCGTAGGCCATGGCGAGGATCCTCGCGCGGCGGGCCCCGTACTCGGTCAGAACCCTCCGCACGAACACGACGCCCACATCCTTGCCGAGGACCTTGGCCAGGGCCTCCCGGACTTCCCTCCGGGTCGGGGTCCCACCCTCGAAGGACAAGGTTGCCCTGATCTCCTCCCTGCGTAGGAGCGGGTTGCGACGCCTCTCCTCTATCTTCAGCTCCATGGGCGACCCTCAGCACGGCGAGTCCTGCCGGCCTATTAAAGGGTGGCGTCGCGGCGTCACTCAAGCACCCTCAGCGCGTACATGCCGGACCTGGAGATGCCGAGTCTCTTGGCGAGGACGGAGCGCACGGGGTCGATCACGGCCACGACCCCCTCCCAGTTGGGGGTCAGGTCGGTGGACCCGCATAGGGGGCACGCGTCCCCGTCGGTGAGGGCCTTGTCCCTCCTGCAGGCCCTAAGACGCGCCACCTTCCTGCACCTCCTGAGCCTCAACCTTGCCCATGCCGGGCTGTCTGCACGTCAGGGAGACCCTCACTATCGGCTCGCCCCTCGCCGCGGCTGCCGGACTCGGCCTGCTCACACCAGTGACCCTCGCCCTAACGACATCTCCCCTGCGGTATGTGATCCTAGTCTTCCTCCCCTGTAGAGCGCCCGCCCTATGGACGAAGACGTCGTCTCCGAGCTGGGATATGTGGACGAAGCCGTCTATGGGGCCCATGGTGATCACGATCCCGTGCTCTAGGACGGCCTTGACCTCGCCCTCGACTATCTCATGGACCTTCGGGAGGAACGTGAGCACCTCAAACTCGGCTCGGAAGTAGATGGAAGGGCTCGATATGAGCGCCTTGCCCAGGCTTACGTCGGAGACCCTCAGGACCTCGAGGACGAGGCCCACGTCCTCCAGGTACCTCCCGACGTACCTCGCTCGGAGGAGTTCCTCCGCCACCTCTCTAGGATCGTCTCTCAGCCTCTTGGGAGGCACCCAGACCATGTCGCTCATCCTAACGACGTAGTACAACCGATCACCCCCGACGACTCAAGGCCTGAACTTGGCAGGGTCCTCGAGCACCAGCCTCTTGCCCGCCCTCAGGTACACTACAGGCACACCCCGCTCGAGGCACCTGTTCTTTAACGCATTGTCCAAGGTGACCACCACTCTGCTGCCGGCCCCGGAAGAGGAGTATTCCAGTATTGCCTCGTCGGCCGGACCCGCCGACTCTCGGACCTGGATCCCCATGCCAGAAAGAGAGTTCAGGGCGCTTCTGGCGGCGGGATCTCCGTCCTCCGCTTTCACCCTCAGCTCCTCGAGACAAGAACTCAGGGTGACGAGCCTGGCCCTGGGGATCAAGTCTAGAAGGTGGCTCAGGCTCAGGGGGATCTTTTTTTCGAATATCCCCAGCAGAAAAGAGGTATCCAACACAAGCTCCCTCTGTGTCACTGTGGCCACCCAGCGGAGGGGGTGGTGGGCCCGGCGGGACTTGAACCCGCGACCTCCCGCTTTTCCTCTGGCTTGTGGCGGGAGCCGCCATATAAGGCGGGCGCTCTATCCAGGCTGAGCCACGGGCCCCCGCCCCCGGCCCCAGCTGCCGGGCTGGCTTATATAAAGATATGAGAGGGGGAAGCCGGGGGGTCAGCTCGGGACTGCCAGCGAGGATGCCTGCAGCAAAGGTGTGGATCAGAGAGATCCTAGAAGGACAGTTCGAGGACGTGAGTGTTGGGGCGATCAGGTACTTCAGGCTCCCTAGTGGTGGGAGCGTTGTCTCAGTCAGGATCATGGGGGTGGTCGTCGACTCCTACATGAGCTCCGACGCGGGCCACGTCAGGCTTGTCCTAGAGGACGGTACGGGATCAATATCGGTCAGGGCGTGGGATCAAGACGTTGAGCTGCTCGTGGACCCTGAAACTGGATCTCCCTACTCGCGCGGAACTATACTCGACGTGGTGGGCAGGGTGAGGGAGTGGAGGGGCGAGAGGTACGTAGTCCCCCAGCTGACGGTGAGAGTGGAGGATCCCAACTGGATACTGGTCAGGACCCTCGAGATCCTCAGGGAGAGAATGAGAATCACCGCGGCGGCCTCGGCCCCGGAGGAGGTGCCGGAACACAGACCTGTGGGGGTGAGGGAGGCCATCTTAAAGCTCCTTCGCGAGAGAGGGCCCCTGCGGGAGGAACAGATCGCCGCCGAGTTTCCAGAATCCCAAGGCGAGGCCGTGCTTCGAGCCCTGGACCGGCTGATGGAGGAAGGGTTAATATACCTCGACGAGGAGGGGAGATACGTCACAGCTTAACGTTTAGAGGAGGTAGAATCTTGTCGACGAAGGAGGAATACCTTGAGATGCTCAAGGTGGCCCGGGAGAGGCTCCCTAAGGTGGTCGTAGTCAGCGGCGAGAGGTTCACCCCCCCAACTCCGGTGGTGGTCATTGAGGGGAGACAGACTCACCTGATCAACTTCAAGGAGATATGCGACTCGCTTAACAGGGATCCAAAGCTCGTCGCCCGGTACTTGTCTAGGGAGCTGGGAAGCCCCTACATGATGACGGGAGGCGGCAAGCTGATACTGTCCAGGAGGATAGATCCCCAGCTGGTCGACGCTAGGGTGAAGAGGTTCATAGAGAGGTACGTGATCTGTCCCATCTGTGGGAGACCTGATACCAAGCTGGTCAAGGTGAAGAGGACTCTCGTGTTGAAGTGCCTGGCCTGCGGGGCCGAGACACCGGTCCCGAAGGTCTGAGGGAATATTTTAGAAGGCGGCGTTTATCTTGCCATCGCGGAAAAGGGGAAAGAGGAAGAGAACCTTCCGGCGGAGGAGGAGACCCATGTCAAAGAAGTCCTCAAAGCCCGAGAGTTCTCTTGACGCTGAGATGGAGGAGCTCCTACCCGCCGACGAGGAGCTTGAAGTCTTCGGTCGGGTCCTGGACCCAGTAGGCAAGGGGCACTTCAGGGTTGAGTGCACCGACGGCATCATCAGGATAGCCAGGGTGAGGGGAAAGCTCAGGGGGAAGAGGCACTGGATAAGGAGGGGAGACATAGTGCTCGTCTCCATCTGGCCCTTCAAGAGGGACAGGGGAGACATCGTAGTCAGGTACAACCGTCAGCAGGTCGAGTGGCTCATTGAGAAGGGATACCTCGACAGGTCCTGGGCGATGATGGAGGATGTCCTCTGAGCCCGATGAGGGCTACGAGGAGATCGAGCGTCGGCTCGAGAGGATGATGGAAGAGGAGTACGCTAAGCGGGCGAAGCGCCTCAAGGATGAGGAGTATTACAAGGTGCGTCAGTTAGTTTTCGACACCAGGACCGTCAGGGCGCTCATAAAGCTGTTTAATAAAGGCGTGATAAGAGACATAACGTGGATTGTGAGTGCCGGGAAGGAGGCCGTCGTGATGGCCGGGACCGGACCGGAGGGTGACGTGGCCGTGAAGGTGTACAAGATCGCCACTGCGAACTTCAGGAAGTACCTAGACTATATCGTGGGGGACTATCGCTTCGTCCCGGTGAGGGACAGAGATCGCCTGATAAAGCTGTGGGCGAAGAAGGAGTATAGGAACCTCTTCCGCCTCTACGAGGCTGGTGTGACCGTCCCCAAGCCCCTGGCCGTCGTGGGGAACGTGCTCGTGATGCAGTTCATAGGGGACGAGGGGTTCCCGGCCCCCCTCCTCAAGGAGGTGAGAAAGCTCCCCGACCCGAGTTCCATGCTTGATGCCATACTGGCCGACGTGAGGAGGGCCTATTTGGACGCGGAGCTTGTTCACGGGGACCTGAGTGAGTACAACATCATGTACTGGAGGGAAAGGCACTGGATAATCGACGTCTCCCAGGCCGTTGTCACCTTGCACCCGATGGCCGAGGCTTACCTAAGGAGAGACGTTGAAAGGGTGATTCACTTCTTCTCGTCCAGGTTTGGAGTAAAGGGGCCGGATCCGTGGAGTTTTGTTGACGAGTTGATTAGAGAGAGCGAGGCGGGGTGATCCCTCGATGAGCATTGAGATGAAGGTGAAGATCCCAAAGAACAGAGTGGGCGTCCTCATAGGGAGGAGGGGAGCTACCAGGAGGTACCTCGAGAGGGTGACTGGAGCCAAGATAACCGTGGACAGCGGGACTGGTGAGGTCACGATCACGTTTGAGAAGCCTCCCGAGGATCCCCTCATGCCCCACAAGCTTCAGTCCGTAATCCAGGCCATTGGGAGAGGCTTCTCCCCCGAGAAAGCTGTGAAGCTCCTGAACGACGATTACGTCCTAGAGATAGTCGACCTTCGAGATTACGTCGGTCCCAGCAAGAACGCCCTCCAGAGGATCAGGGGGAGGCTCATAGGGGAGGGAGGGAAGGCGCGGATCTACATCGAGAGCCGCACCGGGACCGACATATCAATATACGGCCACACGGCGGCCATAATCGGAAGGTATTACGACATCATCCCCGCCAAGGAGGCGATCGTCTCACTCGCCTCTGGCTCCAGGCACTCGACCGCCTATCGAAGGATGGAGCGGAAGATCGCCGAGATGCGGGAGAGGGAAGTCCTGGAGCAGATAATGATCATGAGGGAGGCGAGGTCCGGGCGGCGGATGGAGGAGAGTGAAGAGGAGGGTGAGGAATGGGAAGAGAGCTGAAGGAGCTCGAGCAGATTAGCGCTGCTGACTTCTTCTACCGAAACAGGTCGCTCGCTGGCTTTGACAACCCCGTCAGGGCCACCTACACGACGGTGAGGGAGCTCGTGGAGAACGCGCTGGACGCCAGCGAACTCGCCGGGAGGCCCCCCAAGGTCATGCTCACGATGGAGGAGGTGGCCGAGGGGCGCCTTGAGGGGACGTCCGTCTACATGCTGAGAGTGAGAGACAACGGGATTGGGCTCGACCCCGAGGACGTCCCGGCCGCCTTCGGGAAGGTCTTCGTCAGCTCGAAGTACAAGCTGATGCAGAGTAGGGGTACGTTCGGATTGGGAGGAACCATGGCACTCCTCTACGGACAGATCACAACGAACCGGCCTTTCAAGGTGATAACGGGGAGAGAAGGTTCTCCCCTCTATGAGTTCACGATGAAGATCGACATCCAGAAGAACGAGCCGATCGTCTTAGACAGGAGGATACTGGCCGGCGTGACGCGCAGGTCGATGACAACCGTTGAGCTCTACTTCGAGGGGAACTATAGGAGGGCCCGATCTAAGATAATCGATTACCTCCACCAGACCGCGATAGTCACGCCCTACGCGGACATCATGTTCATCGACCCAGACGGCCTTTTCTTCTTCTTCGCCAGGACCACGAACCAGATACCTCCTCCACCGAAGGAGACGAAGTTCCACCCCAAGGGAATCGACTTCGAGCTGCTGAAGAGGCTCGCCGAGACCACCAAGACGAGGAAGCTAACTGGCTTCCTGACTACTCACTTCCAGAGGGTTGGCGCCAAGACCGCGGCGGAGATCCTGGCCCGGGCCGGCCTGTCCCCAGACCTCAACCCAAAGAAGCTGAGCGATGAGGAACTCGAGCAGCTGTTCAGGGCCCTAGTGACCTACGACAACTACCTCCCGCCCGACCCCAGCGTCCTGTCTCCGCTGGGTCCGAAGCTGTGGGAGGAAGGGATCAAGAAGGAGCTCAGGCCGGAGTTCGTCAAGGCGGTTCAGAGGCCCCCCGCTGTCGTCGAGGGGCACCCAGTCATAGTGGAGACGGCCATCGCCTACGGCGGCGACATAAGGCCCGCCGGAGAGATTCAGCTGTACCGGTTCGCCAACAGAATCCCCCTCCTCTACGACGTCAGCAGCGACGTCTCGTACCTGGTGGCCAGGCGCATCAATTGGAACGTCTACGGGCTCAAGTCCCTTGAAGACGAGCCTATCGCCCTCTTCTTCCACGTCGTGTCCACCAAGGTTCCGTTCAAGACCGTGGGGAAGGAGTTCATCGCAAACAAGCCCGAGCTCGCGAGGGAGGTTGAGCTGGGCTGGAGGGCCTGCGCCAGGGATCTGAGGATCTACCTCAGTAGGAAGAGGAGGGCAGCTTCGGCCGCCAGGAGGGTCGAACTCTTGTCGAGGTACTACGCATTGATAGCCGAGGTTCTCGAGGAGTTAACGGGAGAAAAGCCGCCCGTCGAGGCCGTGCTGGCCAGGGTGGCGAGAAAGGCCAAGATCGAGGTTCCGGTGGAGGTGAAAGAGAGTGGCGACGGAAGCTGAGTCGATGGAGGAGATCAAGAGGAGGATAATGGAGATAGCCGAACAGGTGGCCGAGGCCATAGAGCGGGGCGAGTTCCCGAGCATCAGGTATCCGCCGAACTCCAAGGGAAACATCGAGTTCAGGGAGGATGTCGGCTACATCTTCAGGCCCAAGACCTTCAGCGAGATAGAAGGGGACAGGGTAAAGAGCGTCAAGACTCTGGCGGGCGTGCTCTACGGCCTGGCCAAGGCCCTCGACCACCTTGAGAACGGGCTCACCATGACCAAGAGGGACTTCTACTACCTGCACAAGGTCGAGCGACTGAAGGGGACGCTCTTTCCCGAGGATCAGAGAGAGACCGACGCCCGGATCGTGCTGATGGAACTCATCTTGGGCGCGCCCAGGGAGGCCTTCTCCATAACGAGCGACCCGCGGGGCTGGATCTACGGAGACATAGAGCTTGTGGACATGACTGGGAGGACCATAAGGGCAGACAGAGTTGGCGAGATGGGCTACTCGGTCCCTCCGCGGCCCGAGAATATCAAATTCAAGAGGATCGGCGTTAAAGCGGTCGTGGCCGTCGAGAAGGTCGGCCCCGCTAAGAACATGATCGAGCTAGGCATTCCGGAGGAGTACAACTTGGCCATAGCCATACTCAAGGGACAGGCCTCTAGGAGCATGCGTCGATTCCTCAGGATGCTGTCGGACGAGGGGGTTCCGATAGCCATCCTGACGGACTTCTCTCCCTGGTCCCTCAGGATAGCGGCGACCGTGGTGTACAACAGCATAAGCTCGGCCCACATTCCGTACCTCGCGGCGCCTGAGGCGAGGTTCATAGGGATAATGGCGGAGGACGTGGAGACGGGCTTCTTCAAAGACTACCAGTTCGCGCTGGAGCCCCTGACGCAGGCTGACCTAAAGGCGGCCATGGACAACGTGCACCTGCCGAACCTGCAGCATCCGTTCTGGCAGAAGGAGAACGAGTGGTTCCTGAAGAACAAGAAGAAGGCGGAGCTGGAGATCTTCAAGGCTATGAGCCCATCGGCGAAGGAGCTTAAGGAGCTGTTCGTGAGCTACCTCAGAGAGAAGCTCGAGGACAGGCTCGGGGTGTCCATCTGACCCTGAGCCAATCTTTATTTCCCCCTTCAGTGGCTTGCATCCCCGGTGCTCCGGTGGTGTAGCCAGGCCAAGCATAGGGGCCTTTCGAGCCCCAGACCCGGGTTCAAATCCCGGCCGGAGCACCACCCGATCACCTCCTAACGTTTTAATACGGGGCAGAACAAGGGAGTAGGTTCGGGCGGGGGTAGCCAAGCCTGGTCCAAGGCGCCCGGTTCAGGACCGGGTGGGCGTAGGCCCGCGTGGGTTCAAATCCCACCCCCCGCACCACCTCTGAGTCTCATTGCCTCCTTTCTCGACGCTAGTTAGTAGACGTAAGGAACCCTCTTGAAGGAAGGAGACCCGAGAACCCGCCGACGCGAAAGGATCTCAGTTCGCACAGGAATCAGGTACGCTATGGGATGGATGGTGCCGGGGGTGGGACTTGAACCCACGACCGCCCGGTGTCTGACTTCCCGGCCTTCAGCCGGGCGCTCTCCCAGTCTGAGCTACCCCGGCACCGGGCAAGAATGTGGGGGGAGCCGAATATATGCTTGGCGGCCTCAGTCCTTGATCCGCTCCAAGAGACCCACGACCAGCAGGATCTGGGACCTGGTCTGCGGGGGCATGTTTATGTCGCTGATGATCTCATTCAGGAGCGATATGGCCTTGCTGGCCCTGACTCCATAGGAGAGAGACTCGTCCCTTAGCGCATCGATCACGTCCGTGGTGGCCTTCCTTATGTTACGTGGTACCCCCCGATCCTGCGAGATCCGGTCCAACATCTGGATGGCATCTGAGATGAACTTCTCATACTCGGCCTTCTTGGCCGAAGACTTCCTGGGCATTGCGAACCACCTCCCAAAACCGACTAGGGCTCAATTCAAATTGTTTGACTAATCCCTATTTAAAGTCCCCCCGCAGCCCTCTGCTTCGGAGATGGAGAGGGACGAGACGGAAGATAAGTCCGCCAAGTTGGCAGAGGCCCTAAAGCGAGGATGGAGGATGCTCTCAGAGACTTGCCCGCGATGCGGGTCCCCGCTCTTCCAGGCAGGAGAGGAGGTCGTATGCGCGGTCTGCGGGACGAAGTACGTGCTAGTGTCGTCTGAAGAGGAGGCGGCCGAGGCGAGGGCGATGTACTCCTTGATGGCCTTGAGGGACGCGCTCATAGGCTTGCTGGATAGGAGCGTGAGCGCGATCGAGATTGGAGAGGTGGAGCCTCAGGAAATCTCAAGGGTCAGGGAGATCGTGGAGACCGTCGAGGTTATCGAGCGGATCCTCCGAGAGTACCGCCAAGAGGGACAACGTAGACATTGATTGGAACGGCGGAGCCCGACGCGGATCGCGCCTCCTCAACTATCATATCCACCAGCGACGCAGGGTCGGTCCTAGATAACCCTCCAAGCATCGAAATCTCCAACAGGACTCCATTTTCCACCGTTCTAACTGCGAGATCATACCTGTCGTACCTTAGAGTTATCACCCTCCCCTTGTCGGTCCTGTAGTAATACTTGATCGTCACCCTGAACCTGAACTCGATTGTTGACTCTTCAGACTGTCTTGCGGCGTATATGGCGCTCAGCGCGGCGCCCGAGTCGAACAGAAACTCTCTATCCCCCGCCACCCTCGCGACGACGAATTCGCGAGTCGCCCTGACCGGCGGGGCGTGTCCCGGCCTCACCAGTATCCTGTCGGTGAAGCCGTTCAGCCTCGAGAGCGCCACGAGTACGTAAGAGAGAAGCTTGACGGGCCCTGTCCGGTCCCGCACCAGCTTAAAGGCGTATTTCAAGCCGACTCACCCTCGCCCTCCTCGTAGGGCCTCCTCACGAAACCGTAGATGAAGTCGGCTAGCTTTCGACCTATCCCCTTCACTTCCATCAGTTGATCCCTGTCTGCATTAAACACATCTATCAGCGAACCAAACTTCTTCAGAAGCTTTCGGGCAGTCTCCGGCCCAACTCCGGGTATGGATGAGAGCACTCTCTCCATGTCTTCGCTGAGACTCCTGCTGGGGGCGCTCTTGAGGGTCACTCTCCGCTTGCGCTCCAGCTGCTCCCTCCTAGCGATCAGTCTGAGTATCTGGGCCGTGTCCCTATGATCCTTTGCCCATAGGACGGGGACGCCCATGAGGGCCAGGGAGGACACAAGGCCCATAAGAGACTTTGGATTCACTCCGCGTCTAGAGGGCCTGTAGGGATCCTTTCCCTCGATCAGCAGGATGGGTGTCTCGTAGACCTCCCTCAGACGGTGAATCTGCTCGAAGATCCTTCCATCGATCAGTGAAGCCGCCAGATCCTCCACGGTCTTCCTCTCAACGGCGACCCTGTCGCTAAGCACGAAGTCCCCGACCTCCAGCCGAAACACAGACACCTTCACGTCTGGCATCAGCGCCAGCTCTTTCACAACCTCGCTCTGAAGCTCCCTAGAGTCGACCACTACTGTAACCTCTCCTTCGCCGGATCTCTTGGCCTGGGAGGGAGTTGAAGGAACCGTAAAGGTCGTTAAGTCTGTGGAGACCTTAGTGGATGCCATCTCACGCTCTCTCTTAATTGCCTTCCAGAACGCCCACTCCTCAGCCCCCTCTGTGAGTAGGACTACCACCTCCCCCGGCCTCCCCCTAGCAGTTCTGCCCTTCCTCTGCACGTGCCTTATCTCAGAGGGAACTGGATCATAGAAGACGACAAGGTCGACCTCGGGTATATCTAGACCCTCCTCCGCCACGTTGGTTGCCACGAGAACGTTGTAGACCCCGGCGGAGAACTCCTCGAGGACTTTGCGCTGATCGGCCTGACTCATTCCCTTCTCTCCGGCGCGGGACGCCTGCCCGTAGAACCTGACGGGTCTGACGCCCTCTACCTCGTCGAGCTCCCGGAAGACCAGGTTGGCCGTGTCCCTCAGGCTCACGAAGACGATCGCCCTGAAGTTCGGGTTGCGAGAGACTCGCTCTCTAACGAGGCGCTTCAACACGTCAAGCTTTGGATGGCGAGTTGACTCACGGAGGAGCTCTGGGAGTTTATTGACCGAGGGGAGTTCCAAGAGCATCTTATCTGACTTCCCCCTCCTAGGTGCGGTGGCGAGTCTCTCAACGTAGGCGAGGGCCTGCCTCGGACCCTGGCTCGACAGGACATCTATCAAGTGCCTCAGCTTTATCGCGAGAGCAACCTTTGCGAGCGCCGCCCTCGAGTCTGGACTCTCCTCCGCAGACAGACGCGAGCGCAGCGTGAGAAGCTCCCTGAGGGGGATCCTGTAGTCCGGCCTGCCGGAGAGCAGGCCTGCCGCGGCCAGCTCCCGGACGATTATCGTCAGGTCTGCTCTCAGCAGCTCTAAGGCGGCCCTGAGTCGGTCAGGGAGCCTCACCTTGACGACCCTAGTTCGTAGGGGGGCGACGTAAGGGCGGACATCGGGGCTGTCCCTGGTCTTGATCACGACCTCCTTGATGCCCAGAGACCTGGTGACCTCCCTGAGGCGATCCCCCGGGGAGCCGGGGGTGGCCGTCAGGGCTAGGATCAGGCCGTCACGCGCGGAAGTGAGATACGCCTGGGCAATCTTCACGTAGGGGTAGGCTCCGACGGCCCTGTGGGCTTCGTCGAATACGAGCAGTACGAAGTAGCTCAGATCCAGTGCCCCTGAGACGATGTCGTTCCAAACGGTGTGAGGAGTTGCAAAGAATATCTTGGCCCCCGAACGCCAGATCACCTCCCGCCTGGCCGGTGGGATCTCACCAGTCACAAGCCGGAAGGCGTCTCTCTCCAAGGACATGAGTCTCTGAAAGGTGGAGAGGTGCTGAGAGGCCAGCGGCTTCGTCGGTGCCAGCACCAGCACTTCCCCTTCAGGCCTCTGTCTGAGCCTCTCTGCCGCAACCAGCGCAGCTATCACCGTCTTGCCGAGACCCGTCGGCAGTGATATCAGAGTGTTCCCCTTCAGGGCCTTCTTGGCGAGCTCGACCTGATACCTCCTGTACTCGACGGCGCCTGGGGCTATGAACGGATTCTCGAGGGGTATAGACACGTCCCCCTGACCTCAACTCTCCTCAGAGAGGAGCTTCTCGTACTCCTCTGGAGAGAGGAGCTGATCCCACTCCTCATCAAGCTTGGTAGGCTCTAGAACTACTATCCATCCTTGCCCGTAGGGGTCCTCTGAGATAACCTCGAGCTCCCCAGTGATCTCGGTCCCACCTTCCTCTATCACTCCAGCGTCCGAGTTCAGCTCCACCACCCTTCCGCTGACAGGCGCGTAGATGTGTTCGACGGCCTTGTTGCTTTCTACGAGGCCCAACTCGCCGCCCTTCTCCACCTCCGTGCCTATTGACTTCACCTCGACGTACGTGAGATCCCCGAGAGAGTCAATCGCGTGCTTCGTCAACCCTACCCTGACCCGCCCGTCCTCGAGCTTCGCCCACTCGTGGGTCTTGGTATACTTTCGATCCCTCGGCACCTGATCCAAGCGACAACACCCGAGGGGGAGCCGCAGGCTTCCAATTATAGAACGTTTACGCAAGTCCCTCTACATCGACGAGCCCGGCTTCCGTGATTGCGAACAGCGCCTCCCCAGGCGGCAGGTGAGAGGAATCGACTATGCTCAGGATGCGCCTGTTCCTGACAGACCGCCTGATCAACAGCACGGGGTCGGGGGCGTGACCCAACACATACCCCCCTGCGGGAGCGTAGGACTGGAACCCGCCTGTCCTCCCGATAACGTGGTTAGTGACCACGCATACGGCGCCGAGGTCTGCCGTCCTGCCCAGCTCCCCGAGCGCCGCGGCAAGCCTCTGCTGCCTGGCAGCAAGCATGCCCAGACCCGAATACTCCTGCCTGAAGGGTGAGAGCAAAGAGTCCACAACCACAAGGACTGCTCCGGCCTTGACCTCCTCGCGTGCCCGAGAGAGTGCAACCAATAGGGCCTCCACCGTCCGAACCTCTGCCACGGATATGCGCTCTAGGACAGATTCTGGATCCAGCCCCCTAGCCCTGGCCATGGCAGACACTCTAGCTGGAGAGAACCCTCCCTCGGTGTCCACGTAGACAACCCTCCCGCCCAGCCCACCCTTGTCCGGCGGGAGAAGGGCGTTGACGGCCAGGTGGAGCGCGGTCTGCGTCTTACCGACTCCTGGCTCCCCATATATCTCAACGAGAGATCCGCTTGGAAGCCCCCCACCGAGGAGCTCGTCTATGGACCTCACCAAGAATTTGAGGTAATTCTTGGGGGTTCGAGCTACCTCGAGGGCCGACTTTAGAGAGATAGTCGCCTCGGCGGCCTGGCGCACAATCTCTCTCGCGATCTTCGTGTCTACACCGCAAGTCTCGGCTAAGACGCCGGGGGGAGTCAACGAGAGTTCCCTCACCGACGAGAAGTTGGCCTGCACTCGCTTTATGATCCAGTCCGGATATCCCCTGGCTTTCAGGAACTCCCGAACCTCGGCCAAATCATAACCACCTCTTCAGGCCGAGGAGGACGGCCACAGCGTTGGTGGCCACGTGGGCGAATGGGGTTATCAGAACGGCTGTCAGGACTGTCGCCGGATCGGGCCTCTCCAGCGGGTACACCAGCACTAGCGCGACCAAAAGGAATCCAAGCTGATCCAACCCCGGTGCCTGATCCCCTGGCTTCAAGTCGAGGCGCCTTTTGATAAAGGAACCCATGGCGTCTCCCAACATGCTCCCCAGGCCCATCAGAAACCCAGCCAGAGCCCTCCCCTGAGCTATTCCCACAAGCGTACCGAGGAGTATGCCGGAGATGAATCCCCTGACAGTCTTGTTGCTGCCCAGCAGCGGCCTGCCATCTTTCCAAGTCCTCCCGCCGTCAAGGGGAGGACCTCCACCCAAGACGACGGGTGCCGCGTTTGCAAAGTATGCTGGCAAGACGAACCAAAGTGCGTCCTTGATCAGGGCGGCGATCTGCTCCATTTGGGTCGTGTTGGGGGGCGGGAGCCCTTGATTTAAAGGAGCACCGGTCCCCTTCCGGTCACTCGGAACTCGACCTCCATCCCCTTCGCAGGGCCCTCCTCAACCACGATCATTCCCACCCCCCGCTCACTCCTCGTAATGGCTATCGAAGAGGATATCAGCGTCGTCAGGGCTCGGCCGCCCACAGGCATACCCTCCGGGGTGTCGTCCACTACGGCAACGCACACGACGGCGTTCCCCTCCGCATAGGCCCTCATGAGGGCGGCAACGGCGAGCATCTCCCTGTACGCCCTAGAGCGAGTCTTCACGTCATCCGCTGGAACCGTTGCGGCGATCGACAGGAAGATCGCAGAGAGCTCGTCCACGATCAGGCTTGGAGACGCCTCGCCGAATCTCGCGAGGATGGGGATGACGAGTCTGCGAAGCCTGCGCGGAGGGGCGACCACCGCCCTGATCTTCTCCGCAGCTGGATCTGCTCCGCTGATCTTAGAGTACAGCCTCGATACCCCCTCACCCGCGGTGGAGGTGTCGAAGTAGATCACCTCTCGGCCTTGGTCAGCCATTTCTCGAGCCAACATCGTGGCTATGGTGGTCTTGCCGACCCCTGGCGAGCCGTGTAGCAGTGTGAGACCAGGCGGCAGTTTGAGCAGGTCTAGGAGCACCTGGGAGTGAGCTTCTGTCAACTTTTAACGCGAACTCAGGTGGGGGCCTTCTCGTGAAGAGGCTCATCGGACTCATAGTGAACCCCATCGCTGGACTAGGCGGGCCCGCAGGGTTCAAGGGTACCGACGCGCCCTGGATCGTACAGAAGGCGCTGAGTCAGGGATACAAGCCCACATCCCCGATCAGGGCTGAGAGGGCTGTGAGGGCCCTCTTGACCAGACTCCCAGGAGTTGAATTCGCTTCGCCGCAGGGGGTCATGGGGGAACTGGTCTTAGAGAGGGCCGGAGCCCGCATCGCCAGGGTACTCGGTGTCCCAGATTCCAGCGACACTACGCCTGAGGACACTATGGAGGCCGCGAGGCAGATGAGCGGAATGGGGGTCGCGCTGATACTGTTCTGTGGAGGCGACGGTACTGCGGCCGACGTGGTGTCTGCTGTGGATCAGGAGGTCCCGATTCTGGGGATACCGGCAGGGGTGAAGATGTTCTCGGGCGTGTTCGCGTACTCGCCGGAGGATGCAGGGCTGCTGGCGGCAGAGTACCTGGAGGGTCGGGTCGGCCTCCGCACCGCCGAGATAGTGGACGCCGTTGAGGACCTCTATCGCAGTGGAGAGCTAAGGCTGGAGCTGAGGGGATACGCTATCACTCCCGACGATCCTGCCCACGTCCAATACACCAAGGAGTTAACTCACGCGGACGATGAGGCCGTCTACGATGGAATAGCCGCCTACCTGGCGGAGAATCTGGATCCGAACGCCCTCTACATTTTGGGTCCCGGATCTACCGTCTGCAAGGTCGCAGAGAGACTCGGAATTGAGAAGACTCCGCTCGGCGTGGATGTCGTTTTGGGGAAACGCCTCGCCGCCAGGGACGTGAGCGCGCGTGAACTCGAGGCGCTGGTATCCCGGCACATAGGTCCCATCAAGCTGATCCTCACGCCCGTGGGTGGCTCGGGGGTTCTGCTCGGGCGAGGGAACCAACAGATCTCGAGAAAGGTTTTGGAGAGGCTGGACAGGACAGATTTCATCGTGATATCGCACCCGGCCAAGCTGGCGAAGGTGAGGGAACTGAGACTGGACGTCGACGAGGATCTGAGGGCGAAATTCAGGGGATACCTGAGGGTCGTAACGGGCTACAGGGAGGAGACCATGATCAAGGTCCAATGATAGCGATGGGTGGGGGGTGGAGAAGCCCCCCACGAAAAAAGCGGGGGGTCAGTCGAAGGTCATCACTTTCGGCGCGACGATCGACTGGACGATCTCGAGTACCTTCTCCCTGGGCTCAGGCTCGTCCTGTATGCCGACAAGACCCCTGGTCACCGGGTCGACGATGGTGGGGACTCCCTGCTTCTGCCTTATGATAATGTTCGGCGCTTTGATGCCAGAGAATAGCAGGATCACCCTGATCCTGTCGCCAAGCGACGGGTCAATGTCGGCCCCCCACTTGAACACCGCGTTGGGTGCAAGCTTGGACGAGACTATCTCTGCGGCCTTGTGAACCTCCTCCAGGGTCATGTTCTTGCCGCCTAAGACCACTAGTATCGCACCCCTGGCCCCGTCTGGTTTGAAGTCCACCAGCGGATTCTCCATGGCCATCCTTATGGCAGCCTCGATCCTTTCTCCCTTCCTGCCGCTCGCCTCACCAATGCCGACAGCGGCCAGCCCGCCTGTGCTCATCAGAGCCCTTATGTCCGCGTAGTCCACGTTGACGAGGGCCCTCTTGGTTATGATCTCCGTGATCCCCTTCACCATTATGGCGAGGAAGTAGTCCGCGACGGCGAACGCCTCATCAAGCGGCAGGTTCTTGAACCTGAGCAGCTTGTCGTTGTAGATCGTGACGATAGTGTCCGAGTACTCAGCGAGCCTCTTGACGCCCTCCGCGGCCTTAGCCATCCTGGGCTTGCCTTCGCTCTTGAAGGGGAGCGTCACCACCGCTATCACTATGGCCCCCTTGTCCTTGGCGATCTTCGCAACCACCGGCGCTGCCCCGGTGCCCGTGCCTCCGCCCATCCCCGCCGCGATGAAGACGAGGTCTGGCCTCTTCCCCAGCGCCTCCGCGATGAGGTGGGCGTCCTTCTCGGCGCAGGCCCTGCCTATCTCTGGGTAGCCGCCCGCTCCTAGTCCGCCGGTGATGGACTCGCCGATGAGGACCTTCACGTGGGCGTTGATCTTGTCGAGGTGTTTCTTGTCGGTGTTGATGGCAACTGCCTTGGCGCCCGTTATGCCCACCTTCATGATCGTGTTCACCGTGTTGCAGCCCGCGCCGCCGACGCCCACGATTACTATGTTGGCCTCACCGACCTCCGGCGACGAGGCTCCCAGAACGTCTGCGTAGAAGTCGGGGATGTCGTCCTCGGTCGGCTCAGACTTCATGATCCTCCTGATCATGCTCAGGGGGTCATCCTCCTCCGACGCCCCCACCCCGGCCAGTTCGGACTTGAGTCGGAGGGCGTCCTCTATCATTCTGGCCATCACGCCCCACCTCCCTCAGGGGAGTAAGCGCCGATGAGCTGGTGCCTGCTCAGGATGAACTCCCTGAGCGCATCCCTGATGAGCTCGCTCCTGGTCGAATAACCGAGCGCATCCCTGAGAATCTCAAGCTGGTTGAGGAGACTTATGGGGAGCTTGACCGACACGACGGCGGGGGAAAAGACACCGTCCGAACCGGCTCTCCTGGCCCGATAACCCTCAGACATACTCATACGCTCCCGCGGGTGGCAAACACCCGCGAGACGGCTATCTCTTCCATTCGGAAATTAAAGGCTTGTCGGAGAGGTATCCCGGCTCGCCGAGAGAAGTTGGTGGTCGCGTACGGTGAACGGAAATAAGTTCGGCAGAGTGATGCTATAAGATAATTCGCATTTATTTGAGAACATCTCAGGAAAAGAGACTATAAAGTAAGCTAACAAACCAATGCATCTGAATAGAACCTGTCATTGCTCTGTAAAGATCAGCGAGAAGGGAGAGTCGTGATATTATCTATTTTAGAAACATTTCAGGTCAGCGCCAGTTCACCTTAGCGCAGGAGCTATGCGGGTGAAAGTTTCGCTTGAAAGTTTCATCAGGTACCCTCGTAGGGACCCACGCCCAAACCTTTGGATCACGCTTATGGGACTCGCTCCGCCGGATCGCGTGCGTGCACCCCCTGGGGGCGGCTGGGAGAACCTAATTAGCATTTGGCCTGCGGCGTCAACGATCGCCCTTGAGAGAGAAAGACCCCGAGGGTCCGGGCTCTATCAGGCCAGTATCCGGTCTCATCCCCAATTGGGATGAGAGAATCGTTCAGGAGATGTTAAGTGAGATAGGCGTTCGCTCCGTAGAGGAACTATTCCGGGACGTGCCTGAGTCGGCGATGCTCAGCGAAGTACCCGATATCGGTGAGGGTAAGGACGAGGTCACCGTGGAGGCTGAGGCTCAGAGAGTCCTGGGGAAGAACCTGGGAGCTTGGAGTATGAGGTGCTTCATGGGAGGAGGGTCTTGGGATCACTACGTCCCGGCGCTCGTCGACGAGGTCTCTGGGAAGCAGGAGTTTTACACGGCCTACACGCCCTATCAACCTGAGATCTCACAGGGCTCCCTCCAGGCGCTGTTTGAATACCAATCGCTCATCTGCGAGCTTACTGGAATGGAAGCCGCCAACTCCTCCCTCTACGACTGGTCCACGGCCCTCGGTGAGGCTGCCAGAATGGCGCTAAGGGTGACGAGGCGTCACGTGATAGTTGTCCCCAAGAGCGCCCACCCCGAGAGGCTGGAGGTCCTCAGAACCTACGTCGTCCCCCACGCTGAGATTAAGGTGGTCGACTTCGACCCGAGGAGGGGCACCGTTCCGCTCGATCGAATCGAGGGAGCCGTCGATGAGAGCACGGCCATGGTCTACCTGGAGTATCCGAACTTCTTCGGAGTCGCGGAGGAACCCATCGAGGGGGCCGCAGACGCAGTCCATCGCGCTGGGGGCCTCATGGTCGTGGGGGTCGACCCCTCAGCCCTGGGCGTGCTCCGCGCACCAGGGGAGATGGGCGCCGACATTGTCGTGGGTGAGGGCCAGCCCCTAGGACTCTACATGAGCTACGGTGGACCATATCTGGGGATCTTCGCCACCAAGGCAGATCCAAGACTCATACGCCAGCTTCCCGGGAGAGTCATAGGAATGACACGAACCGCCGACGGGAGACGAGGCTACGTCATGACCCTGCAGACCAGGGAGCAGCACATAAGGCAGGAGAGGGCGACCTCCAACATCACGACGAATGAGGCCCTCATGGCCATCAGGGCCGCGGTCTACATGGCGCTCATGGGACCCAGCGGGATGCGGACCCTCGGAGAGAAGATCATAGCTAACTCTCACTACCTACAGAGGCGGATCAACGAGATCCCCGGCCTGTCGGCGCCCAAGTTTGGCTCCTTCCACTTCAAGGAGTTCTTGGTGTCCGCCGAGTCCGCCGACTGGAGGGTAGTAGCTAGGAAGCTCCTCGAGAAGGGGATCCTGATAGGCCCGTGGGTCGGCAGGTGGTTCCCGGAGCTCAGAGACAGCGTTCTGATCGCGACGACGGAGAGGCACTCGAAGGCGGACTTGGACGCGCTGGTCGCGGCGCTGAGGGAGGTGATGTGATGTGGAGGGAGAGTTCAGGCAGGCCAGGTGGGCCGCAGGCCGAGAGATCCTAGAGCCGACCCTGTTCGAGCTCTCGCACGGCGACGGCTACTACCGCTTCAGGGTGGAGCCGGAGCTGTTGGAGGAGCTTGGGGTTGACTCGCCTGAGGAGCTAGTCCCGGAGAACCTGAGGAGGGAGGAGCTGCGCCTGCCGTCCCTCGCCGCCCCCGAGGTGGCGAGGCACTTCTCTCGCCTCGCGGAGATGAACTACGGCGTCGATAGCGGGTCCTACTGGCTCGGCTCCTGCACGATGAAGTACAACCCGAAGCTTCACGAGAGGCTGGCTGCCCTTCCGCAGGTGACCCGGCTTCATCCCTATCAGCCCGAGGAGACTGTTCAGGGGGCTCTGCAGATAATGTACGAGCTGGCTGAGATGCTAGCCAAGCTCACGGGACTCCCCTACTACACGCTACAGCCCGCCGCTGGGGCCCACGGAGAGTTCACAGGGGCGCTGATGATCAGAGCCTACCATGAGGACGGGGGTGAGTCGCAGCGAGACGAGATGCTGATCCCGGTGTCGGCACACGGCTCTAACTTCGCCAGCGCGGCCATGGCGGGCTTCAAGGTGGTCAAGATCCCGAGCGACGAGAGGGGTAGGGTAGACATGTCCGCGCTCAGGGAAGCCGTCGGTGAGCGCACTGCTGGGATGATGCTCACGAATCCCAACACGCTCGGCCTGTTCGAGACCGATATTCTGGAGATAGCGGACCTGGTGCACGGGGCCGGCGGCCTGATCTACTACGACGGGGCGAATCTCAACGCAATTCTCGGGAGGATCCTTCTCTCGGACATGGGTGTAGATGTTGCCCACCTCAACCTCCACAAGACGTTCTCGACACCTCACGGATCCGGAGGTCCAGGCGCGGGGGCGGTGGGCGTCGTCGACGAGCTGAAGGACTTCCTACCGGTCCCGTTAGTGAGGAGGGGAGAGAATGGGTACTACCTAGACTACTCCGTGCCTAAGACCATCGGCAGGGTTAGGGCGTTCTACGGAAACTTCGGGGTGGTGGTAAAGGCGTGGGCGTACCTCAAGCGCCTGGGATCGGAGGGAGTGAGGGCGGTATCGGGGGCCGCCGTGTTGAACGCAAACTACGTGCTCAGCAAGGTACGCAGGCTAAGGGGCGTATCAATACAGTACGGAGCAGGGGATCCGTGTAAGCACGAGTTCGTGATAAGCCTGAAGACGCTCAGGAGGGAGACAGGGGTCAGGGCGCTGGACGTTGCCAAGAGGCTGCTCGACCTCGGGGTGCACCCGCCGACGATGTACTTCCCGCTGATAGTGGAGGAGGCCCTTATGATAGAGCCGACCGAGTCGGACAGCAAGAGGGAGCTTGACAGGTACGTGGCCGCCCTGGAGAGGGCGCTACGGGAGGCGTACGAGGATCCAGAGATCCTCAAGACGGCACCTCGCTCCACAGCCGCCGGCAGGCTCGACGAAGTGCTCGCCGCTAGAAAGCCCATCCTAAGCTGGCGCATGTACGAGAGGCGGCAGGAACAGGCTTAGGGCTAGCATGGCGGCGCCGAGCGTCAGGATCGAGACCACCAGCTGGGGCTCAGTCATCCTTCGGATCCTGAGGAGCACCCCCACGAGCGAGAGGTGGGGAGGTGGGGCGAGCCTGCCGTCGGGGAGGACCCTCGATCTCCCCTTGGTGGAAGTCCTTCCCCACCGGGAGACCTTCAAGAGGAAGTCTACCGCGTGGGGGAAGAGCATCAGGATGAGAACCCAGTCTAGCCCGGCCAGAAGGGCAGAGGTGGCCAGGTATCCGCCCATGAAGAACGTACCGACGTTGCCAGGAAATGCTCTGGCTGGGTAGAGGTTGTACCGGAGGAAGGGCACGAGGGCCGCAAGGAAGACAAGCGCCACGGTGGCCGCCAGCAGATCTCCGGAGATCCGCGCGTGGATCGCCAGCGCCAGAGCTATGAGGAACGAGTAGCCAGCCTCGACCCCGTTGAATCCCGCCAGTATGTTGATCGCGTTCACAGAGAACGTCCCCAGAAGGGCGGCCCAGACTGGGAACGCCCATGCCGGCAGAGAGAGCCACAGGATGTGTCTCGGTTGGGGAGGAAGGAGGAGAAAGGGAATGGCCCCAAGGACCACCTTCTCCAGATTAGAGAGGCCCACGTGATCGTCATAGATCCCCATGGCCGCGTGGAACAGGGGTACCGAGAGCACCAACCCTATTTCGGCACTTCTGGTGAGAAGGCTCAGGGTCAGGAGACCCGCGGCCGCTCCTGCGACCGAGGGCAGCGCCCCCGCACTGACACAAAAGCGCTCTACGGGTTTGTGAACGTCTCTCGCGATCCACCCCTTCGATTCAGAGATCGTGATCCACCTGCCCTGCGCGGCGGCCGTCAGCGCAAGCGACAGCAGCGGCGGAAGAGTCCACTCGAGCATCCTCTGACCACGACGCTCCCCATTTAATAAACGGGCAGGAGGGGGTCGACCGAATGCTCGGGGAACTCGCGGCCGCGCTGATCTCCGCCGCGGCGGCGGGCGCGGTGACGGACCTGCTCACCAGACGCCTCGAGGTGAGGCTACGCGAGAGGGGAATGGTCGGAGTGGATGTACACAAGCCTGACCACCCTGAGGTGCCAGAAGGGGCTGGGTTCGCCGTCTTCGCTGGGGCAACGGTAGGAGCTGCCCTCCTCTGGGTGCTGACCCGCTCGGCCCACTCCGTGGGGTTCGTAGGGGCTGCGGCCGCGGGGGCCCTGATCGGCGCGCTCGACGACCGGGTGGACCTGGGCGGGGTGCTCAAGCCAGCGCTGACGCTCGGGGTTGCGGCGCCCCTGATCGCGGCGGGCGCGCTGAACCCAAGGCCTCTCCTCCCGCTGCTGGGCAGGGCGAGGCTCTTCATCGCCATAAACGTACTGGTGCCCGCGTACGCGGCTGTAGTCACGAACGCGGTCAACATGTACGACGCACTGAACGGAATGATGCCCCTAAGCGTCGCAATCGCCTGCGGCGCGATGGCCGTTATCGGCGCGCTGACTGGCGGGATCGCGACCGCGCAGCTGGCCCTCGTCCTAGGGGTCGCCCTGCTGGCCTACTACCGGTTCAACAGGTACCCAGCACGTGTGTTCTCGGGTAACGTTGGTTCTCTGTCCATAGGGGCCGCCCTCAGTGCCCTCCCGGTGTACGACGGGCTTGAAGCCTTTCTGCTGATTGCGATGCTGCCATTCATGGTCTCTGGGTTCTTCCTGCTGAGCAGCGTGGGCGGACTGAGGGAGAGGCGGCAGATTGCTAGGAGACCCGTCTTGGTCGATTCCCGTGGTTTAATCAGAGCGAATCCGGACCCGGCCGCCCCGATAACCCTCATATCGATACTCACGCTCGACAGGCCCAAGACTGAGTCAGAGGTCGTCAGGGAGGCTCACCTCCTCACAGGCCTGTCCGCGCTCCTGGCGGTGCTGACTCTCCTCGCCCTGACTCCGGGGTGGTGAGCGTCATGGGCGTCGATAGGGGATTGTTGGTTGGGGTCGCGCTCGTGCTCGAGGGCTGGGTCCTCATGCTGGCAGCCTACCTGATTGGGCGCGTCCTCGTGATGAACTGGACCGCGGGGAACCCCATCCTTGAGGGGTTAAAGGTGTTGGCCGGGTTGGCTGCGCTCGCCGGCGCCCTAGGAGGTTGGTACCTCTCCGTGAGGGCGGCCGTGATCAGGATCAAGGTCTCTGGCGCCCGGCCACGCGATTGACTTCCTCCCAAATAACCTTGGCAGGGTCCTCGGCCGAGTGAATGTAATCCCTGGCCCGCCGCTCCCAGGCCGCGCGGTCGCTGGCTAGGTCTAGGAATTCGTGGACGTCTGCCGGATCGTTAAGCCTGTAGATCAACCCGCGCCGCTCGAGCTCGAGGCTGACGCAGGGTTCCCTACCGGGGAAGGCTGACGCCGCAGGGACTCCCAAGAGGGCGGCCTCACGCGTCATCGTTCCGCCAGCTCCCACGACGGCCGCCGCCTGCGACGCCAGGTCCAAGAAGTCGACAGTCGGCGACACCACCTTGGCGCCCTCCCTCCGCCAGAGAGGCTCGTCCTTGGGTCCCCGTGGGATCACGATGACATCATATCTACGCGCAATCTCCCTGAGATACTGGGGCGACTTGGCGTCTCCCATGAGGTAAGAGGCTCCGAACGGTTCGGGTCGAAAGACCACATACCCGCCCGGTTCGATACCGATTTCCTCCGGCCGGATTGGATCAAAGGGTCCTCTCTCCAAGTGCTGGAGGACATGCGCGACTTCGAAGACCCCTCGGAACTTCCTCGTCGCCCGCAGCGACCCTCCACTGTCCAGGATGACTCGATCGGGGAATGACTCCGGGACGACGATCGAGTCGACCTGTGGGAAGGATAATCTGCAGACGAACACGCTCTCATCGTTGTCGTTTGCGATCACCGACGGTACCCCTAGGCCGAAGGCCACCCTTGCGAGTTCGGGAGAGGCCTTTGAGACGGCCACGTCGGGCTCGAACTCAGAGACCAGGTCGGCGAGAGCCGAGATGCGGGCCAAGTGAGACTTCAGCTTTCCGACCCGATCCGCTTCCCTCTGCCCAACGATGAGGATCTCCGAGCGCTTGCCTAGGATGGGCGAGATTAGCCTTTGAACGAGATCTGGAAGGGCCCCATACTTCCTGGTAGTCACAAGCACTTCCTCTAGATCCGACGAGAACAGGGACAAGAGTCTCTCAAAGAGCCTGACATGGGGGGAGTTGACTATGTCGACCCAGAGCCTCAACGAGAGACACCCTCGGGAGGTGGGTGGTGGGCCCGGCGGGACTTGAACCCGCGACCTCCCGGTTTCCACCACCAGACCGGTTATCAGCCGGGCGCTCTGCCAGGCTGAGCCACGGGCCCCCGGCCACTGGCGACGGCCCCACCCAATATTAAGGTTCCCCCATAAGGGGATGTTATGGTGGACCCGGCGGGACTTGAACCCGCGACCTCCGGCTTTCCTGGCAGGGCCTGCAAGGCCGGCGCTCTACCAGGCTGAGCTACGGGCCCACCGACTGGGCGCAACGCCGCGCTCGACGTATCGCTTACCACCATATTTAATATGAGCGGCAAGATCGCGCGGTTTCGAGTCAAAGTAGTGAGGTGATTGAGGTGAAGTCGTTAGCTAAAAGGGCCCTATCTCCGCCCGCAGGAATTGCGGAAGGTCGCAGGGAGGCGCTGGAGGACCAGTACCTCAGGGAGTTCCTCGAGAGGGTGAGGGCCAAGATCGTCATCGTCGGCGTGGGTGGCGCAGGTAGCAACACGGTCACCAGGCTGAACGCGCTCGGGCTGGAGGGCATCATCACTGTGGCGGCCAACACCGACGCCCAGCACCTCTTAGAGAGCGTCGCCGACAGAAAGCTGCTCCTGGGAAGGGAGCTCTGTGGCGGGAGCGGGGCTGGAGGAGACCCGAAGATCGGCGAAGAGGCCGCCAAAGAGAGCGAGCCGGAGATCAGGGAGCTGCTGGACGGCGCGGACATCGTCTTCCTGATGGCTGGTCTGGGTGGTGGGACCGGCACCGGCGGGCTCCCCATCATAGCGAACATCGCGAAGGAGCTTGGGGCCGTCGTGGTCTCTATGGTCACCCTACCCTTTGAGGCCGAGGGGCGGAGGAGGAATGAGATCGCCAGAGAGGGACTCGCAAACGTCCTGAAGAGCTCTGACACCGTCGTGATCGTGAACAACGACAGGATACTCGAGCTGGTCGGCGACCGCCCCCTGCACGAGGCGTTCCTGATAGCGGACGAGATAATGGCCAGGTCGGTCAAGGGCGTCGTCGAGCTGGTTACCAAGCCCGGGCTCATCAACGTGGACTTCGCCGACCTCAGGGCGGTTCTCGAGCGCGGCGGACCTGCGATACTCGCGTTCGGAGAGAGCGAGGGTGAGGACAGGGCCGTCGAGGCCGTCGAGGACGCGCTTGCCAACCCCCTGCTCGAGGCGGACATCTCCGGCGCCAAGGCCGCCGTGGTCAACATCACCTGTGGACCCGACCTGTCCCTCCAAGAGATGAAGCGGGTCGTCGAGACCGTGGTCAGCGCACTCGACCCAGAGGCCAACGTGATATGGGGCGCCAGGATAGAGGACGACCTGGAGGGCGTGGTTCAGGTCCTCTTGATCGTCACCGGGGTCACCTCCCCGTACATAGAGGAGCTCGAGGGCGTGGTACGCGAGGAGAGGAGGGAGAGGGAGGCCGCGGTGAGCCCCTTGGAGCCCGTTAGACCCTCAATAGGGGTTAGGAGACCCGCCGCCAAGAGCAAGAAGGATATATTGGGCGACCTGGGGATTGAAGGCGTCTGAGGTGGGCCGCGTTGGTGGGCGAGGAAATCGTGGAGGCCATTAGGAGGACGCTCAAGGTGGCCAGGAAGCCCACTTGGGATGACCTCTGGACGGTGTTCAAGATAACATTCTTGGGCTTTCTGCTCGTCGGAGTGATCGGCTTCCTCCTACAGCTGGCCGTCGCCCTAATGAGTGGGGGCCAGGTATAGGCTCAGGGTGCTTAGGAGATGAACGAGGGCGTGGAGAGCGAGGACAGGGGGCAGGAAGAGCGGGCTTTCTTCTTCGTCGTGAAGGTCCCGGCTGGGCAAGAAGCTGGGATCATAAAGCTCCTCGCCAAGAAGGCGGAGTACTCACGACTCGGAGTGAGATCCATCCTCTTCGTCCCCAGGCTGAGGGGCTACCTCTTCCTCGAGGCCGACAGGGAATACGAGGTCAGGAAGCTCGTGAAGGGAGTATCCAGGGCGAAGATGCTCCCCGGCAGCCCCGTCCCGCTCTCCGAGATCGACGCCCTCCTCTACAGGGAGCCCGAGAAGATCGAGATCGAGCCGGGAGACATAGTCCAGATAATCAGGGGGAACTTCAAGGGGTTCCGCGCGCTCGTCCTGTCCTCGCCCTCCGGCAAGGTGAGAAAGTTGATAACGGCGAGGCTGCTCGACATCGAGCGAGACTGGGAGGTCCAACTCCCCGTCGACAGCGTCAAGCTGGTGGAGAAGGGTAAGGAGAAGGGGGAGGAGGCGCCTCCTGAGGAAGAGGAAGCCTGATGGGCTGAGGAGGTGTGATAGATGCCCAAGAAGGTCGTCAAGGTCCTCGTCGAGGGCGGAAAGGCCACGCCTGGGCCGCCGATAGGCCCAGCGCTGGGCGGCCTCGGAGTGGACATAGGGAGGATAGTCGGCGAGATCAACCAGAAGACGAAGGAGTACGCCGGGATGAAGGTCCCAGTCGAGATAATCGTCGACCTGGAGACCAGGCAGTACGAGGTCAAGGTCGGCCTCCCCCCGACCTCGATGCTGCTGATCCGCGAGATAGGGGTTGAGAAGGGATCGGGCGAGGCTGGTTCGAAGGCCGTTGGTGACCTAAAGAGGGAGCAGATCGTGAAGATAGCTAAGATGAAGTTCGAGTCAATGAACACCACCAGCCTGAAGTCGGCGGTGAAGCAGGTGCTCGGCACGGCCGTCAGCGTGGGCGTGACTGTGGAGGGGAAGCACCCCAAAGAGGCTATCGAGGACGTCGACGCAGGTCTCTGGGACGACCTTCTGAAGGAAGAGTCCTGACGGGCGCGAGAGGTGTTGATTATGGCGGTCACGATTTCCGCGTTGGAAGATCCCCTGAGGGAGGCCGTGAGGAGGGCCATAGAGGAGAGCCCCGAGAGGAGGTTCAAGGAGTCCGTCGACCTCACGGTGGTGTTCAGGGGGCTGGACCTCAAGAAGGACCCGTCCCTCAAGATCAACGAGATAGTCGCGCTCCCCCACACGCCCAAGGGGAAGGAGGCCAAGGTGGCCGTCATAGGGACGGGGGAGTTCGCGACTAAGGCGAGGGACGCCGGGGCGGACGCAGTCTTCGACCCGGCTGAGATCCTCAACATAGCCAAGAACAAGAGGGAGCTCCGGAAACTGGCCAACAGGTTCGACTTCTTCGTCGCCCAGGCCGACGCGTTGCCCAAGCTGGCCAGGGACATAGGTCCTATATTCGGTCCCAGGAACAAGATGCCCATTCCGCTCCCGGCCACGAGGGTAGACCAACTGCCGGACACCATCCAGAGGCTGAAGAGGTCCGTGAGAGTCAGGATGAGGGACCAGCCGGTCATCCACGTGCGGGTGGGCACGAGGGACATGGACCCCGACGAGATCGTGGAGAACATCAAGGCCGTGCTGGCCGCCTTGGAGAGGAAGTATGGTGATCTAGGCGTGCTAGAGGCCATGTACGTCAAGACCACGATGGGGCCCGCGATAAGGGTCGAGGCCGCTATGGGAGGGAGGCGAAGGAGGAGATGAGTTCCGCGGAGTTGAAGGCCAAGAAGAGGAAGAGCCCAGCCAGGCTCAGGAAGGAGGAGATGGTTCGCAAGATAGTCAAGGGAGCCAAGGAGTTCCCAACGGTTATGTTCGCCGACTTCGGAAGATCCCCGGCGGACTTCCTGCAGAGGATCAGGAAGGAACTCGCTCCGGACACCAAGCTGATGGTCGTGAAGAAGAGGCTAGTCCCGATAGCCTTCTCAAAGATCGACTTCAGGGAGGGCCTGAACAAGCTCCTCGACCACGTGCCGGAGAGGCTCATGATAATCTTCAGCAAGGAGAGTCCCTGGAAGCTCTACCAGAAGCTCAGGGAGAAGACGGTCAACGTCGACATACTGCCGGGAGAAGTGGCAAAGGAGGACATCGTGATACCAGCCGGACCTACGGACCTGGCCCCCGGCCCGATACTGACCGACCTCAGGGCGCTTGGCGTCCCCACCAAGATCGTGGGGGGCAAGATATCCATCTCCGAGGACTTCGTGATAGTCAAGAAGGGCGAGAAGGTCCAGGCGCAGATCGCGGAGATACTGAAGGCCCTCGGGATAAAGCCCGTCGAGGTCAGGCTCGAGGTCTCCGGCGCTGTGGACAAGGAGGGCATCTTCTGGTCTCCGGAGGTGCTGGCCAAGACGAGAGAAGAGATACTGGAGGAACTCAGCAGGGCCGCCGGCGCCGGAATAGCGCTGGCCATCGAGCAGGGCATCGTCACGGACAAGACCGTCGAGCCCATCGTGGCCAAGGCGGCGCAGAGGGTACTGGCCCTCGCCAGCGAGATCGGATGGGTGTCCCCCAAGACCGCCGAGTTCATCCTGAGGAAGGCGGCCGCGAGGGCGAGGGCGCTGGAGGCCGCCCTTGGCCTCTCCTCCTGATTTTTCGGTCCCCGGGCGGCTGATAAGTCTCTGCGAGGGGGGACTCGGTAGCGGAGAGTCTCGTCACAAGATCAGGCTGTGGAGCTATCGCTCATAGTCCCCTAGGCAGACCACCCCTCATTGGTCCTTATTACTTTCTCTACGGTCTCTTTCGGATGCTGGGGATTGGGTCAGGCAGGGCTTTCCACTCGCCAGCCACGGTGTCCGCGTCTCGTTAGTAGCCAATCTTCTTGAGAGCCGTTGGAATGTGCTCCAGCACGTCTTGGGCGGTCAGCGAGTAGGAGAGGTCCTCGAACGCCAAGTCTCCAGCCAGCCCAACCAAGAACGCCGAAGCAGACGCGGCCCTGAGCGGATTTCCCGACATGGCCAGGAACGCGACGGTCACGCCTGAGAGGACGTCACCCGTCCCGCCTACCGTCATAGCTGGGTTTCCCGTGACGTTCAGCCTCACCCTGTCGCCAGAGCATATCACATCGACGTGGCCCTTCAGGAGGATCGTCCCCCCAAGCTCGCGGGCCGCGTGTAGGCAGGACCTCACCCTCTCAGGGAGCTCGGAACCGGGGGCTTCGCCGAAGACCCTCTTGAACTCGCCTGCGTGTGGCGTTATCACCAGCCTGGGCCACCCCCCGTCAGGAGGGACGGCCTTCAGCCCGTCGGCGTCAACGACCGTCGGCTTCCTCAGGTCCCTCAGCCTCTGCAAGATTTCTCCAGCCGCCCTCAGGGTCTCGGGGTCAGCTCCAAGGCCCGGACCGAGCAGGACCGCGTCGGCGTCCTCCGCCTCTCTGATCACGAGGTCCACGTCGCCAGGTCCCAGTCGATCCTGACTCTCCAGTGGGAGGACGATGAGGTTGGGCGAGATGGGCTTTATCGTCGCGGAAACCCAGCGCGGGGCGGCGATGGACACCAGGTCAGCACCGGCCTTCAGGGCGGCCATCGCGGCCATGGCCGGGGCCCCCGTGTATAGTGAGGATCCGCCGACCACTAGAACCCTGCCGAAGTCCCCCTTGTGGGACCAGGGAGGTCTCTTTGGCTTCAGGACTACCTTCACGTCCCCCGGGCCGCAGTAGAGCAGCGACTCCGCCGGCGCGCCGGCCTCGGCGACGATCACCCTCCCGCAGAGGTCGGACCTGAGCCCGGGTTTCCTAGCGTGGAACGTGACCGTCACGGTGGCCTTGACGACTGCGCCCGGGGCCTCACCGGTGAACGGGTTCAGGCCAGAGGGTACGTCCACGGCGACGATGGGTACCCCCTTGGTCCCCAGAGAGTTGACGGCCTCGATTGCCTGGGCAATGATCCCCCTGGGCGCGCCCCTCACGCCAGTGCCCAGCAGGGCGTCAACCACCGCGTCAGGTTCCTCATCGGGGAGGTCGGGGAAGCGGCGGATCTCAACGGACACCCCCTTCTTGACGATCTCAAAGTTGTACGAGGCCTCGCTGGCGGTCGGCTCGCCCGTGAGTATCACCGTGACCCTGGCGCCAAGCGCGGCCATCCTCCTGGCCGCCGTTATCCCGTCCCCGCCGTTGTTCCCTCTCCCACAAAAGACGAACACTCTCTTACCCCTCAGCGTGTCGCCCAGGACCTCCTCCACAGCCCTGACCACGGCCCCGGCGGCGTTCTCCATCATGAGCAAGCGGGTCACTCCCAGCCACTCGGCGTTCTCCTCGAGCACGAACATCTCATCCGGGGATTCTATCAGGAGATCTCCCCCAAGTACGGGGAGAGGGATCTCTTCACCTCCTCCCATTCGGCATCACCCAGGAGCCCGTGCTCCCACTGCCAACGCTGGAGCCTGTAGAGGGGCTCGATCAGGGAGGGATCCGACTCGAACTTCTCCCTCACCGGGCGGAACCTCTCGATGAAGTACTCGGCGGCGAAGTTCTTCAGGTCGAGCGGGTGCAGCTCTCCCTTCTGGTAGAGGTCGAAAAGCTGACCCCAGTCGGAGACCTCGACCTCGCCACCTCCTGCCGCCCTGGCCCTCGGGAGCGTCACTCTACCCTCCATCGGGAGGATCACCATCTTGAACATGGCCAAGATCGGGTTCACCAGTTTGCCCTCGTCGTCGTACTGCTCGTCTCCGGGGGGAGGGCAGAACGCCGCCCTCATCTTCTTCCTGATGACTTCCGGAGGGTCGTGGACTGCTATGTGGGACTTCGGGATGGAGCTGCTCATCTTCCCGCCCGGCAGGAGGCCCGGCACCAGTGGGTAGTGCGCGGCGACGGGGACCCACTTCTCGTGCCTTAGTTCTATCTTGGACCCGAAGAGCTCCCTGGCCAGGGCGTGTATCCTCCTCTGGTCCGTGCCCCCCATGGCCAGGTCGCAGCCCAGGTAGATTATGTCGAGAGCCTGCATGATCGGGTAGATGTGCTGACCCACGGTGGGGTGCTCCGTCTCCCTGGCGATCATGGACATGGCCCTCCACGCCCTCCTGGCAGTCACTCTCTGTGAGAGCGTGAGCATGTCCAGCTCGTAGTCCGCCGTGAGCTGGTACTCGCTTCCCAGCACGATGTCTATGTCGGGAGACCCGAGGGTGGTGAAGACCTCCCTCCAGTAGGTCAGAGAGACCTCCTTCAAGATCTCCAGGGAACCCTTTCCGTTCAGGAAGCCGTGGAGATCGGCCATAAGGGCGATGGAGTGGAACCCTAGGCTCGCCAGCTTCGCGAGCTTCTGTATCGTGAAGAGGACCCCGACGTGAATCGGGCCGGAGGGCTCGTATCCGATGTAGGTGGTCGGTCGAGGCTTCTTCACGATCTCCCTCAGTTCGTCGATGGTCATCACGAACTCCTCAACCGGCTCGGCAACGTTCTCCAGAACGGCCCTAACCCTGTCCTCTTGCAACTCGGCTCCCACCGCCCGAACGCCCAATCAGGTTTTAATCCCAACATCGACGAGCCGCTGAGATGTACCTGCCGACGCTCAGGTTGAGCGACACTCTCCGTGGGGTAAAGGAGGAGTTCACCCCGCTCGATCCACCGAACGTCCGGATGTACGTGTGCGGGCCGACCGTCTACGACGTGGCGCACATCGGACACGCACGGCCCGCCGTGTTCTTCGACGTCGTCAGGAGGTACATGGAGAGGCTCGGGTACAGGGTCTTCCTCGTGACAAACATAACCGACGTCGACGACAAGATCATCAAGAAGGCCAACGAGGAGGGTCTCTCCTTCCGAGAGGTGGCGGAGAGATACGAGAAGGAGTACTTCGAGGCCATGTCGAGGCTCGGGGTTTCCGTGCCTACCGTGGTCCCCAGGGCCACCGATTACATCGACGACATGATCCGCGTCGTGGAGGGCCTCATCGAGAGGGGACACGCTTACGCGACGGAGAGGGGTGACGTCTACTTCGATGTCTCTACATTCCCCGAGTACGGGAAGCTCTCGAAGATCAAGGTTGAGGACCTGGTCGCCGGCGCCCGGGTCGAGCCGGGTGAGGGGAAGAGGTCCCCCGAGGACTTCGCCCTGTGGAAGGCTGCCGCCCCGGGAGAGCCCAGCTGGCCCAGTCCCTGGGGTCCGGGCAGGCCGGGATGGCACATCGAGTGCAGCGCGATGATCCTCCGGCTCCTGGGACCGCAGATTGACATCCACGGTGGAGGACAGGACTTGGTGTTCCCACACCACGAGAACGAGATTGCCCAGATGGAGGCCTACACCGGCAAGTCTCCCTTCGTCAGGTACTGGATGCACGTGGGCCTAGTCACCGTGAAGGGGGAGAAGATGGCAAAGTCCCTGAAGAACTACTTCGCGGTGAAGGTCGCGGTGGAAGAGTTCGGGGCCGAGGCCCTGAGGGCGTTCCTCCTGTCGGCACACTACAGGTCACCCCTCGAGTTCTCTCCGGAGGCCGTCAAGGCCGCGGGGAGCAGGTTGGAGTCTTGGCGGTCGGCCCTGATGAGAGCGGAGGCCTACCTCAAGGAGAGCGGTCCATCGCACAACCTGACCTCCGAGGACCTCGAGCTCAGGGAGAAGATCCTCTCGGCTCGAGCAGCATTCTTCGACGCCATGAGCGATGACTTCGACACGCCCAAGGCCCTCGCGGCCGTGGACGCCATAAGCGCCGCCGCCTCCAAGGTGGCCTCGGAGTCCCTGGCGCCCAACGTGGCAGCCGAGGCTGTGGCTGCGCTGAGAGACCTCATGGGGATCCTTGGGTTCGAGGTCGTCCCCGGGGCCGCGTCCGCCGAGCTTGAGAGGGTCGTCAACCTTCTCGTTCAGGTCCGCTCAGAGCTGAGGCGCAGGAAGATCTGGGATCTCGCCGACACGATCAGGTCTCGCCTGGGGGAGCTGGGCATCAGGCTGGAGGATCGCGGAGAGGAGACGGTCTGGTGGATCGAGGGATGAACTCCCGGGCCTCAGGGTAGGTCAGTGAGGTCACCTATCCCGGCCGTCACCAGTCATCATCGGCCCATACCTTCTCCGCTTTCACCGCTCTTAAGTTTCTTGAGGACCTCCCTGGCCCTGGCCAGGGTCGCCTGCATGCGGGTGAAGTGCGACCCTGGCCAGTAGATCTTCCCGCAGCTCTCGCAGACGTACACGTGACTGTACCTCTCTCGAACGTGGGCGGGGGCCTCGTCCACCTCGACCGAGGGAATCCTGATAAGGGGGAAGTTGCAGAGGGGGCACCTGGTCCGCCGCAGGTCGATGGAAAGGTCTATCCCTGTCTCGTGGGCGATCCAGGCTAGTGCCTGCTCGACCTCCCCCGATCGCAGGAGCAATGATCTCAGGCCCGCCCTGACCGCCCTGGCATGGAGATCCTCGTCCCTCGTGATGATAACCCTCCCCGTGGAGCGGGCGCACTCGAGTATCTCGGCGTCGTCCTCGCCGCACTGGGTGTGGTCCAGCACGTCGTACCCCATGACCCTGAGCCACCGGGCGAGGTGGGCAACCATCGCGTCTGCGACGAACTTGGGGTGCACGCGTATCGCCCGCGCGTGGATTGAACCCGGTGGCCGGTTTTTTGGCCACCGGCCCAGCCGGATTGGACTGGTAGCCCCGCCCGGATTCGAACCGGGGTCTCCGGGTCCAAAGCCCGGCGTGCTTGACCTGGCTACACCACGGGGCTCCGCCCCGCAGGGGGCATCTAGGTTTAAAAACTGTTTCTAAGCCTAGAGCCCTCCTTGACGGCCTCTGAGAGGCGAGATACCTTCTCCGCGGTCTCTCCGGACTCGATGTATGTGCCCACCACTATAACGTCGGCCCCCGCCGCGGCCCTCTCCCGGGCGAGGTCGGGCGATCTGATCCCGCCTCCTACTATGACCCCCAGGCTGGTGTGCTTCCTCACGGCGGCGACCATCTCGACGGGGACCGGCTGGGCGGCCCCGCTCCCCGCCTCGAGGTAGACCCACCTCATCCCCATCAATTCCGCGGCCAGGGAGTAGGCCACCGCGAGCTCCGGCTTCGCCCTGGGTATCTGCCTGGCCCTCCCGACCCAGCCCGCCGCGCTCGACCCGCCGGGCTCCACTATCAGGTAGGCCGTGGGGATGGCCTCGAGCCCCATGGCCCTGATCCCGGGGGCCGCGAGGGCCTGGGCCTCGACTATCCAGTAGGTGCTGTCGGAGTTCAGGAGCGACATGAAGAGGAGGGCGTCAGCCTCTGGGGACACGCCGTCCACGTTCCCTGGGAAGAGTATGACCGGAACGGAGACGGACTCCTTGACTGCTCGGACGACGGAGTGAAGCTTGAGACCAGCGCCGACGGACCCACCGATCAGTATCAGGTCGGCGCCGGCGGCCTCGGCCTCCGCAGCCACGCGACCCGCCTCGTTCGGCTCGACGTTGAAGGGGTCGATGAGGACGGCAAGCTGAGCCCTCTCCTCGGCGGCCTCGGCCAGCCTTGATTCCACCGGGCCGAGTTTGGGTGCCCTCATGTCAGGCGGGAGGAGGCCGAGGTTTAGATAAATCATGCTCGGGATAGGCACGTTGAAGACGGGAGCGCGGGCCCTGGGAGTGGACGACTGCCCCTTCGTAAGGGGCGAGGACGCGAGGACGTGGCTCCTCGGGGTCCTCATGCGTGGAGGCGTCGTTGAGAAGGTGCTCGCGACGGATGTCAGGGTGGACGGCTTTGACGCAACTCAGGCAGTCATCTCGATGCACGACGAGACAGGGATGGAGGCACGGGTGATATTCACCCACGGCACTGTGGTCGCCGGTTTCAACCCGCTCAACCTTAGGGAGATCTGGGAGAGAACCGGCGTGCCCGTCGTGGCCGTGCTGGAGAGGCCGCCTCGATGGAACCTCGTCAGGAGGGCCATGATATCTCACGGTCTGGGCGAGAACCTTCGGGTGCTCGAGGAAAACCCCCCCTACGCGCCGCTCGTCACTCCCCGCGGGGAGATATTCTGCGCCAGCGTCGGGCTAGATCGGAGTGAGCTCTGGGAGGTCGTCACTAGGTGGCAGATTGAGTCTAAGGTCCCCGAGCCTCTGAGGCTGGCGGACCTCATAGGGAAATCCGTGGTCGGGCTCGCGCGGCGAACCTTATAGCAACCGGATCTGAAACCCTGGCGTCGGGGCATGAGGGTGACCTTCCTAGCCGTGGGGAACATATCCATAGACCTGATACACACCGAGGCGGGGTTCGCGGAGAGGGTTGCGGGGAGCTCGTTCTACGCAGCCCTTGCCGCGTCCAGACTGGGCGTGAGGTCAGGCATATTGGCGAAGTGTGGCCCTGAGGTTGAGCCGGAGAGAGACCTGAGGCCCCTCCTAGAAGCGAAAGTTGATCTGTCTGGCCTCATCAGGTCGGGATCGACCTCTTCGTATGAGCTCTTCTACAGGGGAGAGGATAGGACCCTCCGGCTGAGGCGCGTTGGGGAGGCCATAACGCGGGAGGAAGTTGAGAGGCTGGGCGTGTCTTGCGAGGCAGCCCTCGTCTCTCCCATATACCGTGAGATCCCGAAGGAGACGCTCCTCGAGATAAGGAGGAGGTGCAGGCTCCTGGCAGTGGACCCTCAGGGGTACATCCGGAGGAGGATAAGGGGTGGGTGGATCCGCTTCACGCGGTGGAACCCGTCCAGGGGCCTTGAGGGGGCCGCAGACATAATAGTCACGAGCAAGCCGGAGCTCCCCTACCTCGCCAGTGGGAGGGGGGATGAAGGTAAGTTGAAGTCCCTCCTGGACTCTGGCGCTGAGATAGCCTTCATGACACGGGAGGGTGGGGCGGAGGCGGCCCTGCTCGCGTTCGACGGGAGGGTCTTCAGGATCCCGGTCGTCCCCCCCGAGAGGGTCGTGGACCCAGGCGGAGCCGGGGACGTGTCGGCTGCAGCCTTTGTCTCCGAGTTCCTGAGGACGGGAGATCCCATCTGGTCGGCCATATTTGCCTCTAGCGTGGCCAGTTTCATATACGAGGCGTTTGGGGCCGAGGGCGCTCCTACCCGGCGGATGGCGATCGACAGGCTCCGCGTCTTTTTAATGAGGTCCCACCGGGACCTATACCGCGAGTACAGGACGCGCCTGGAGGAGGGATGAGGCCGCAGGGGTGAGCCCATGTCGAAGTTCTCCCCCAAGATAGAGAAGAAGCGTTGGCTCCCCGAGATGGAGCTGGAAATTCAGGAGATTTGGGAGAGGGAGAAGCTCTACACATTCAACCCCGACTCAGAGAAGCCTAAGTTCTCGATAGACACTCCCCCGCCTTATGCGAGCGGGAAGTGGCACATAGCCGCGGCGATCCACTACTCCCAGATCGATATGATCGCCAGATCCATGAGGATGCGGGGTTACGAGGTCTACTTCCCCATGGGGATCGACAGGAACGGCCTGCCCGTCGAGGTGGAGACCGAGAAGCGGTACGGAATACGCATGAGGGAATACCCCAGGGAGGAGTTCCTGAAGCTCTGCGCTCAGTTCCTCGACGAGAGCGAGATGGACATTGTCAAGATCAGCAAGAGGCTCGGCATCAGCGCCGACTTTGACAACGTGTTCAGGACGGACAGCGAGATGTGGAGAGCGGTCACTCAGGCCACGTTCATAGACGCCTGGAACAAGGGATACGTGTACGAGGACTACAGGCCCAACAACTACTGCCCTAGGTGCCAGACCACTCTCGCCGACGCGGAGGTCGAGTACAAGGACCTGAAGTCCGTCCTCGTCTACCTCAAATTTGAGACCGAGGATGGGAAGACCGTCACGATAGCCACCACGAGGCCCGAACTCCTCCCCGCCTGCGCGGCCGTCATCTACAATCCGAACGACGAGAGATACTGGTGGCTGAGCGGGAAGAAGTTGAAGACCCCGCTCGGCAGGGAGGTCCCGGTCCTAGAGCACCCTGCGGCCGACCCTGAGTTCGGGACCGGGCTGGTCATGGTCTGCTCCTACGGCGACAAGGCTGACGTTCAGCTGTTCAGGGAGCTGCACCTCGAGCCCACCATAATCGTGGACGAGCACGGCAGGCTCAACGAGCGCGCTGGGAAGTACGCCGGTATGACCATTCAGGAGGCGAGGGGGGCCATCATCGAGGACCTCAAGGCCGCGGGGTACGTGGAGAAGGTCGAGACTATAGAGCACAGAACGCCCGTGTGCTGGAGATGCAAGACCCCCATCGAGATAGTGCCCATGAAGGAGTACTACCTGAAGCAGGTGGACTTCCTCGATGAGATCAGGCGGGCGGCGCTTGAGGAGATGAGGTTCTACCCCGACTGGGCCGTCCAGTACCTGCTGGACTGGATAGACTCGGTCGACACCGACTGGCCGGTCTCCAGGAGGAGGTACTACGCCACCGAGATTCCGGTGTGGTACTGCAAGTCCTGTGGGAAGCCGGTGGTCCCGCCCCCCGGGAAGTACTACCAGCCCTGGAAGGAGGACCCGCCGTTCGACAGGTGCCCGCACTGCGGGTCGACCGAGGGATTCGTGGGAGAGGACAGGGTGTTCGACACCTGGATGGACTCCGGGATATCCCCTCTGGTCTACAACGGGTACGGGTGGAACGAGGACCTTTACAGGAAGCTGGGCGGCCCCTGCGACCTGAGGCCCCAGGGCAAGGACATAGTGAGGACCTGGCTCTTCTACACGCTGGTCAGGGTCTACCTCGCCACTGGGAGGCATGCGTTCAAGCACGTCTGGATCGGCGGGATGGGTCTCGACGCGCGCGGGAGGGCCATGCACAAATCGCTGGGAAACATAATCTACCCGTGGCCCATGTTCGAGAAGTACGGCGCCGACGCCGTGAGGTTCTTCGGCGCCGCAGAGGCCCACCACGGCTCCGACTTCAGGATATCCGAGGCCAAGATAGCCGGAGCCTTCAAGTTCCTGCAGAAGCTGTGGAACGTGGCTAGGTTCATCTCCGCGTTCCCAATGCCCGAAGAGGAGCCCAAACTCAAGCCCACGGACCTCTGGATCTTGGGGGAGATGAACGACTACCTCAAGAGGGCGCTGGAAGGGTACGAGAAGTTCGACTTCTTCGACCCGGCCAACTCGGCCAGGACGTTTGTCTGGCAAGTCTTCGCCCCGCACTACATCGAGCTGGTGAAGGCTCGAGCCTACGGAGACGAGGGCATTCCGCAGGAGGATATAGACGCCGCCAGGTGGACCCTCCACACGGTCCTCAGGGCCGTCCTCAGGTGGTTGGCCCCCGTGACGCCGCACATCACCGACTACCTCTGGAGGGAGCTCTACGGCGGATCAGTCCACAGGGAGAGCATGCCAGAGCCCGACGAGAGGTGGGAGACTGAGTACAAGGCGCTGGGCAAGAAGCTCATGGAGTTCAACAGCATGGTCTGGAAGATGAAGAAGGAGTCTGGCCTCAAGCTGAGCGATGAGATCAGCGTAGAGATCCCCGAGGAGCTGAAGCCCTTTGAGGACGACCTCAGGAGGCTCCACAACATAAAGTAGAGTAGTGGCGCCGGGGGTGGGATTTGAACCCACGTGGCCTCCGAGAGGCCACCGGATCTCGAGTCCGGCCCCTTGGCTTCGCCGGGCCGGAGGCCCTCTGGCTAGGGTACCCCGGCACCCAACCGTTTATCACGCCCCGGGTATATAACCGCTCGGTGGAGGCATGGGGAGACTGTTCGGCACTGCGGGCGTCAGGGGAGTATACGGAGTCCAGATCGACGAAGTCTCCGCGTTGAGGTTTGGTAGGGCAGTCGCAAGAGTGATGGAAAGCGAGTCCTTCCTCGTCGGCTGGGATGGGAGGCTCAGCAGCCCGTCCCTGGCTGCGGCTGTCGTCAGCGGGGTGCTGTCCGAGGGGAGGGACGTCAAGCTCCTGGGGCTCGCGCCCCTGCCCGTGACCTGCAGGTCGGCCAAGGTGCAGAGGATCGCGGGAATATACGTCACCGCCAGCCACAACCCTCCTGAATTCAACGGCTTCAAGGCCATATCTCCGAGGGGGGCAGAGGCCACCCGGGAGGAGGAGAGGAAAATTGAGGCCGAGATCGACGGGCTCCCGCGCCCCCGGCTCCCGGAGAGGCGACCTGAGGTCACGCCCTCAGGCTACACGCTAACCGACTACATTCGAGACCTGCTGAAGATCTCCGGTTCCAAGGTCGCCACGAGGGTCGTATTGGACCCAGGAAACGGGTGCGCCTCAGACCTCGCCCCAGAGGTCATATCGAGGATGGGCGCAGAGGTCACGACTGTGAACGACTGGGTCGACGGGAGGTTTCCCGGCAGGCCCTCAGAACCGACTCGTGAGAACCTGGCAGGACTCGGGGACCTCGTGAGACGATTGGAGGCCGAGATGGGGATAGCCTGGGACGGAGACGCAGACCGAGTGGCGGTCGTCGACGGCTTCGGGCAGTTCGTCCCGCAGTACGCCGTCTCCTCACTGGCCGCGCTGGTGCTGCGGGCCAGGAGGGTGATAGTCTCCGTGGACATGGGGTGGGGGATCCGAGACCTCGTGGAGTCCCAGGGCGGAGAGGTCGTGGAGTGGAAGCTGGGGGACCTGCACAGCGAGTACTTCAGGAGGGCATCGGGTGGTTGGAAGGCAGATCTGGTGACTGAACCCTGGAAGATCATGGTGCCGGAATGGGGGCCATTCTTCGACGGGATCATGGCCTCGACGCTCGTCCTCAGAGCTGTCGAGGAGTTCGGCTCCCTTAAGGAAGCGCTGGAGGCGGTGCCCAAGTACCACCAAGTGAGGACGAGCTTCCTCTTCGAGGGTGACAGGCAGGAGGTCTTCAGAGCCCTGGTCTCGAGGGTGGAAGAGGCTCTTAGAGGGAAGATCGTCGAAGTCAGCAGGCTCGACGGCGTCAAGTTCATCCTCGAGGACGGGTGGATTCTCCTACGGGTAAGCGGGACCGAGCCCAAGATTCGGATCTACGCGGAGTCGGAGAAGGAGGAAGGACTGGCCGAGCTGAAGGGGATCGCGATCTCCGCCCTCAGGGACATGGGGGTGGGATGACGACGGACGTAGCCCTAGTGATAGGGCTCGCGGGCACCGGAAAGACCACCTTGACCGGCGCCCTAGTCAGGTGGATGAGGAGGAGGGGGCTCAGGGCCACCGCTGTCAACCTAGATCCAGGGGTTAGGAGGCTCCCCTACGAACCGGCCTACGACGTCAGGGAAATAGTGACGGTCGACGACGTGATGGAGAGGGAAGGCTTAGGTCCAAACGGCGCCATACTGAGGGCGATCGATATCCTCGCGGAAAGGGAGAACCTCGAGAGGCTGGTGAATGGCCTCAGATCTGTGGACGCGGACTTCATAGTCGTCGACACCCCGGGGCAGGCAGAGGCCTTCGCCCTTAGGGCGTCCGGCCGGAGAATAGTGAGTGCCATCTCGGCCCACTTCTCCAGGACGACGGCCGTCTTTCTGGGCGAGGTCAGCCCAGACGTTCTAATTGAGGATTTTCTCACGGCAGCCCTTCTCGCGAAGATCGTCGAGCTGAAGCTTGACGTGGGGGTTATCCCGGCGCTGAACAAGGCAGACCTGGGCGGGGGCGAACGGCTCAAGGAGGTTTGGACATCGGTGCTGCGAAGTGAGATCCAAGGCCCCGCCTTTGAGGGAGGTGGGGTTGCGTCAGAAGCCCTTTCTGAGCTTATTGAGGCTATCAAGGAGTTCAGAACCGCGCAGCGAGTTGCGTTAATCTCGGCCAGAGAGGAAAGAGGGCTCGATGAACTTTTTGACATGCTAGTGGAGGTGTGGTGCGCTTGCGGAGACATGACGTGAGGGAGAGCGGCGTTCCTAATGAAGGGAAGGGGGAAGAGGAGGGAGTTAGGAGCCTGATTTTGGCCCTCGCCGGGATGGGATATCACCTCACGCCTGGGGCGCTGAGGCTAATCACGAATGAGGTTTCCAGCGTTCGCGACCTCCTCACAGCACTAGAGGGTGAAGAGGACCAGCTCCCCCCTGTGCTGGACGAAGACGTCATCAAGAGGATTCTAATCAGCATAAAAGCAACGAAGAGAGGTGAACCTCAGGTAAGATCGGGTGGTGCGTCCGCGGAAGTTGTCGAAGCAAGAGAGACCGCCTATAGAGAGAGGGAGAAGCTCAATGAACCAAGGAGTGCCGTCGCCATACGTTCGGCACAAGGCGGCAAGTGGGTCAGAGTCGAGCTCGACCCTGTCCTCTCCGTCAGGAGAGGGGTTCCCGAAGAGTTCGTTGAGTACTTCCAAGACAGATTCAGGAGACTCCTCGGGATCGTCAGAAAAAGGTTCCAAAGTGACCTCTACACGCCCTCCCAGGTCCGCCTCAGGATGGGAAGGCTCTCAAGGGCGCACGTCGCGGGACTGGTGTCAGAGAAGCGATCAACGAAGGGGGGCTTTGTCCTTGTTTTAGAGGACGAGAGCGATCAGATCAGGGTCTTCATCCCCAAGGAGGAAGCGGACCTCTACCGAGCGGCAGAGTCGGTGATAATGGATCAGATGATAGTAGTGAGCGGGGAGGTGGACCCCAGAAGGGGGACCATTCGACCGGACGCCATCCACCACCCAGACATTCCCAGGGGGTTCACGCCCAACAGGTCTAGAGTCCGCAAGAGAGCCGTGCTCATCTCGGACGTTCACATCGGGAGCAGATACTTCCTCGAAGATCTCTGGAAGAGGTTCGTCGACTGGCTCAAGAGTGATGACGCCAGGGACGTCGAGTATCTCCTGATATGCGGGGATCTCGTGGACGGGGTAGGTATCTACCCGGGCCAGGAGGACGAGCTCGAGATCAATGATATCTACGGGCAGTACGAGGAGGCGGCCAGTCTCCTCTCGATGCTCCCGAGTCACATGCGGGTCGTGTACATTCCCGGCAACCACGAGCCGGTTAGGCAGGCCGAGCCCCAGCCTAGGGTGCCCGAGAAGTTCTTGAGGCCCTTAGAGGATTCGATCGACGAGTTCTTGGCGATCGGGAATCCGGCCGTTGTCAAC
Organism: Thermoproteota archaeon; assembly: GCA_027491555.1. The sequence goes on along the minus strand of JAOZGN010000021.1, from coordinate 3,288 downwards.
GTAGAGGGGGTTAGGATTCTAATGTACCACGGGAGGAGCCTCAACACGGTATTCAAGTACGTCCCGGGCCTGCAGCCCCCCACCGGAAGGAGCGTCGTCGTGGCGATGATGCAGCTCCTCAAGGCGAGGCATCTGGCGCCGATGTATGGAGAACACCCCATTGCGCCGGAATCCAGGGACTGGCTGGTGATCGAGGAGGTGCCAGAGGTTGTCCACATGGGGCACGTCCACGTGTTCGGAGTTGGGGCGTACAAGAACGTCAGACTGATAAACTCGGGGACGTTTCAGGCCGAGACGCCATACATAAAGAAAATGGGGATAACGGCGACCCCAGGGATCTTCCCAGTCCTCTCCCTCTACGACCTCAGCGCGAGGCCACTGGACCTCAGAGCGGCTACACCCGCGTGACCTCGTTCAGGATCTCCTTGAGGCGGAGAGGTGGTAGAGCCGTCCCCCTGACGACTTTTGTGTTCCCCCTTGCCCCACCGTAGCTCATCTCTATCTCAAGGATCCCCTGGGATTCGAGCTCCCTCAGGATCGCGCTCACCCTCCTCATCGTGAGCGGACTCACGAGGAACCTTCTAGCGTACCTCTCGTATCTCTCGTAGATCTTCCCCGTGCCGGGCCTCGGATCTCCCGCCAGCAGGAGGTCTACGGCTGCCTTGAGGACCAGGAGGTGATGGAACGGTAGGGTCCTTATGGCCACCTGGACTTCGCTCTCGTCCACGCGGATTTCCGCCTGTTCCACGTGCTCCTCAGTCAGCTTTCCGGACCTATCCTTCTCTGCGAGAGTAGCCGCCACGCGGAGGAGGTCTATTGCCCTCCTGGCGTCACCGCCTTCCCTCGCCACCTTAGCGGCTATCCTCCTGAGGGCCGCGTCTTCCCAGGAGCCCGGTCTCAGGCCGAGCCTCGCCCTCTGGAGGAGGATGTTGTAGAGCTCGTCAGCGGCGTACGGCTGGAAGAATATCCTGTCCGGGTTGTAAGAGCTGAGGACCCTCCTGTCGAGCCTGTCGAGGAAGTTAAGGGTGTTAGATATCCCGAGTACCGTGACGGAGTTCCTCCTGAGGTCTAGATCGTAGTTCATCCTGGTGAGGGAGTAGAGGAGCCTCCCGCCGTCTCTCTTAACCAACAGGTCAACCTCGTCCAGGACCAGGAATAGCCTCACATCGGCCTCCAAGAACGCCTTCCTGAAGTTGTCCTCGAGGACGTCGTATGGGTATCCGCTTGGAGGAATCAGAATACCAAAAGCCCTGTTTAGCTGATACATGACTCGGTAGGAGGTGTTGGCCTGAGAGCAGTTGATGTAGATGAAGCGAACCGGAGCGCCTCGGAGTTCCTCGGTCTTGTGCCTCAGGACGTGCTTGGCCACCGCTGTCTTACCTGTCCCGGCCATGCCGGTGAAAGCCAGGTGGGACGGGGGCTCATTGAACAGAAGGGGCTCGAGGTGCTCCTCAAACATGAGGATCTGCTCGTCCCTGCCCGGCAGGGTTTCAGGGACGTAGGCATCGGACAAAACCCTTCTATCGAGGATTATCCTCATGTTCCTGCCACTAGGAACCGAATTCAGGTGTGAGTACCTTGCTGCCAACCGATTCCCCACCCCCAGCATCCGAGCTCGACTTTTCCCACTCCGCCTCGACTGGAAAACCCGGTCTAATTAAGCAAGTTCATATTTGGCGAGGGATGCCCTTAGAATGATCCTCATGTTTTTTCTGCGCGGAAAACCACAACATATCAGCGCTTTCACAAGGGGAGAGGGAGACCGCGGCTTCCACTCTGACACCTCCAAACGAGTATGGAGGCGGAGTGGAAACATACCCCCTTCAAGTCCAGAACGCCGCATTGCTGACGGTATTACACATGTCGGAGTGGAAAGGAAGGGGGGTCTCCCCCTCACAAGATCAAAAGCGCGACCCAGGGTATCAGGGCCCAAGATAGGAGAGCCAGGTCGATCCTCCTGAACCTGTAGTCGGAGTAAAGTGACCTTCTTCCGTGGCCGAAACCCCTGGATTCAACGGACTCAGCGACAGCCTGGCTTCTCCTCACCACCACTACCAGCGCGGGGACTAGTATCGGGGCCAGCCTTCGGATTCTCTCGATGGGTCCGCCGACGTCAGACCTGTACCCCCTGCTTCTCTGGGCGGCAGCGATCCCCCTGAGATCGTCAATCATCACGGGCACGAACCTGAAGGCCACCATTCCCGCGAGGGCCACGGGAGGAGGCGCCCCTACCATCGTGAGTAGGTCGGCCACCTCCATAGGATCCGTTATCGCGAAGAATAGGTAGGCGGTCGCGGCCATGGAGCTCATTCTCAGCCCCATAGCCACGGAGAACAGAAGATCCCTCGTGAACACGAAGTTCAGCGCCACTATGACCCCTATGGGGATGGCTAAATGCCTGATTGCGGATAGTGGCCGGATCCCCACACCGCCCAAGGCAGACGTGAGCGTCACTAGCAAGAGCAGAGCGGCCTGCCCCACGGGGCTTGATACGATGAGGGGGAGAGACGAGAAGGATATCATCCAGACGAGTTTGGAGGCCGGATGTGCTTGACAGAGCGCGCAGCGGAGAGGCCCCCCGTCGGGTCTGAAGGCGCCGCCCACCGGGATCACTCGGAGCCCCCCCTAACGAGGATTGCATCTACGACCTCTCTCGGCGTTAGCCTGGGTCCGACACCGAGGCCCTTCGACACCCTGACGCAGATCGGCGGGGAGAACCCAGACCTCCTCAACTTTTCCACATCGACTAAGACGTCCCTGCCCCCGCCCTCCGCGACGATGACCCCGTCGACCATGACGATCACCCTGTCCGGCTCCACGTCGACAACCCACTCGAGGTCGTGGGTCACCACGATGACCGCCCTCGACTCTTCCTTCACCCTCCTGATGAGGGCAGCAATGTCCTCCTTGTTTTTCGAGTCTTGACCAACTGTCGGCTCGTCCAGCGCGATGTACGGCGGATCCATCGTGAGTACGGACGCTATCGACACTCTCTTCATCTCCCCTCCGCTGAGTGACCAGGGAGATCTTTCCAACAGATCGGTCAGCCTCATCTCCTCCGCGACCTCCAGCGCCCTTCTTCTGGCGTCCTCAACGCTCATCCCCAAGTTCAGAGGCCCGAACATCAATTCCTCCAGCACGGTCTCCGAGAAGAACATCCGCTCGGGGTTCTGGAAGACCAGGCCCACCCTCTTGGCCAGCTCGGACACCGGAGCCTCCCTGGTATCCACCCCGTCAACGACGACGCTCCCCCTCATCTCGCCGGCGTAGAAGTGCGGTATCAGCCCG
>JAOZGN010000006.1 GCA_027491555.1 Thermoproteota archaeon | reverse complement strand
GCGTCGGGTTTCACCTTCCCCCAGGCGCAGGTGTGCACCGGGCTCAGCGTGATCTCGTCTCCTATGACCTCCAGGACCTTGGCCGGGACGAACCAAACGTCAGCCTCTATGTTGCTGACAACGCTGGGGTGCCTGTGCTCTATCACATACTCCTTGAAGATCTCCGGGAGCTGGGCGAGCTGCTCGTCGGTGAAGCCGGTGCCCATCTTGCAGACCGTCTTGAACGTGTCGGTCTCTGGGTCATATACCGCCAGTAGCAGAGCCCCGTAGGTTCCCGCCCTCTTGCCCCTGCCCCAGAACGCGCCCACCGCCACCAGGTCGACGGGCTCGACCATCTTGCTGACGTAGCTCCTCTTGTACTTCACCCAGCTCCAGCCCCGAACGCCCGCCTGGTACCTGGAGGCCGGGTCCTTAATCATCAGCCCCTCTGTGCCCCTCTCCACGGCCAGCTCCAGCCTCTTCTCCAGCTCCTCGGTGGTCCACTCCTGGAGCCAGCCCTCGGCCAGCTTTATCCGGTCGCTCTCCTCGATCACGTGCTCTAGAAGCCTCCGCCTTTCCTCCAGCGGCCTGTCGATCAGCTCCTCGCCATTGAGGTAGAGCAGATCGAACAGGAAGAGCACGACCGGGTACCTCTCCATCATCTCCTCCACGCCGTACTTCCGCCTGCGGTGCATCAGCTCCTGGAACGGGTACAGCTCGCCGGTATCGGGGTTGAAGGCCACCCCCTCTCCATCTAGTATCGCGCTCTCTCCCTTGAAGGCCTCTCGAACGCCCTCCCTCACGTCCGGATACGGGTGGGTGATGTTCTCCAGCCTCCTGGAGAATATCTCCACTCGCCCGTCTGGCCACACGTGTACCTGCATCCTCTCCCCGTCGTACTTCATCTCCGCGAGGAACCTGCTGCCCATCTTCTCGAGGATTTCCGACGCCTCTCTGAGCCTCTGGGCGAGCATGGGCCTTATCGGGACCCCTAGGGTGACCTTTATCTCATCCAGGCCAGCCTCGCCCTTCTCAGCGAGCACCCTCGCTATCCTCCCGATGTCGGGGTAGGTGTTGTACTTCCTCTCGAGTATCTCCCTCCTCTGCCTGCCTCCTAGGAAGGCCTCTGCCAGTGCGTCCAGGATCGTCATGTCCCTGACGCCCAGCCTGAGCTTCTCCGTTACGATCCTCATGATGTACCTTGCCTCCAGGGACTCCGCATCCGCCAGAAGGCCTGCGAGGGTCTTCAGCTTGATGTCTTGGGAGCTCGGGCCGGACGTCTTGGCTATCTTGACGAGGGCGTTGAAGACCCTGTTGACGGTGAGCTCCTCCTTGAGAAACGCCAAGACGCTCCTGTTCTGGATCGCCCACTCCGCGACTAGGCCGATGTCGCCCAGCTCCTTGTACTTGGCCTCCACCTTGCTCTCCGCCATGCCGCTGGCCATGGCGATGGCCCTGAGGGCCAGCTTCTCCCCTATCCCCAGCTCAAGGTCGACGAACTCCGGGGCAACCCGACCCAGCGTCAGGTAGACGACCTTGTCTATGACGTCAGGGGGGGTCCTGCTCAGGAGATCCCTCAGGAGGGATATCATGTCCAGTCGGCCGGACGTCGACTCCAGCCTGTAGTAGCACTCGGCGAGGACGCCGAAGGGCAGGTCCCGCTCGTCGGGCATATCACTCTACACCTATCCTCCTGAACTGGGGCCTCTTGATGGGGGCCTCGACGACGAGCATGCCGGACCTCATGGTCGCCCTGGCCCCCTCGGGGTCGACCTCGACGGGCAGCCTGATGAGCTTCCTGTACGTCACCGGATTCCCCCCGACGTTGGCCCTGGCCTCCAGGAAGACGGCGTCTTCCCTGACCAGCAGGTTGACATCCTCCTTCCTCGTCCCCGGCAGGTCCACGATAACCTTCACCCTGTCTCTCTCAACGAACACGTCCGATATGGGCTCGACTGGACCCCTAACGGAGTAGACGGCCCACCTAACCTCCCTGTAGTACCACCCCACTCCCACCACCCCCCCTCACGCGATGTACGGGACGGCCTTCGCTTCCTCCCCCTGAGCCATCACCTGGCTGGTCTGCTCCATAAGGTCCTTGAGCTTGAGCCTGATGGCCTCTGACTTGGCCTCAAGCTCTCCAAGGTCGATCTCACCAACGAAGGGCTCCATGGACCTGATCGCCTCGGCAGCGGCCCCCGGGTCTGGGTACTTCATGAAGGACTGCACCATCAGGGCCATCGCCGGTATTCCCCTTCTCTTGGCTGCCCAGAGGAAGACCACCGGGTAACCCGACAGGAGCCCGTCCCCCAGCCTCGTGGCCTTGACGTCCCCCGCCGCATGGCTGGCGTCCTGGTCGTTGAACACCACGAACACCTCCGGCTTCTGTATGTCCATCCTGGACTGCTCCGGAACGCCCCCGATGAACACGGCCATCCTTGGCCTCTTCTCCATGGCCCAGTTCATCACTCCCTCCACGACCGCCACGAAGGCGTCTGGCAGGAGGGGCACGTCGGACTTCACAACGTAGACGCCGCCCCCGGAGTACACCCGGACCGGGGGGACGAGGACGCCGTCTCTCACGGCGGCCACCGAGGGGAGCGCGGGCACTTCCACCACCCCGCTCTCCTGGAGTCCCAGCTTCTCAATCAGGTAGTCAGCGGCTATGATCCCGACGAGCCCAGGGCCCGGAATTCCGAGCAGCACCACGGGGTTGCTCTGGCGCGGTCCCCATTCCTTCACGACCGCGGTCATTCCCTACCCCGAGGTCCAACTCCGGGCCACTTGTAAAAGCGCGCCCCCCGTGAGAGCCCCTCGGACAGGGCGTCCATCAGGCCAGTGGGGGAGGTGGCCTCCCCAAAGCGAGAGGACAGCTGGCTCCTCAACTCGGCCGGAAGTCCGGCTCGCTTGAGTCTGCGGCTGAACCCAGACCTCATTCTCCTGTATCGCCACGCTGTGCCGAGGGCGAGCAGGGGGGCGTAGACTGCGATCAGGGCCAGTGCTCCAGCCAGGAACAGCAGAACCCTCGACGCCGCCCTCAGGCCGGAGCCCCTACTCATATCTCCTCTTCCTCATCCTCGCTCTCTTTCTCCTCGGCGAGCTCCTTTCTGATGGACCCTACAATCTCCCTCACCAGGCGGTCGACGATCATGCTCCTGTCGAAGAACTCCATCGTCATCTTGTTCACCATGTCCTCGGGCATCCCAGACTCCCTGAGCTTCCTGTAGAAGGTGGCCACGCTGTCCCCCACCCTCTCCCCGAGATCCTTGGAGTATAGGGCGTCGAGCACCTTCTTCACGAGCTCGGGCAGCTTGTCGAGGAACTCGGAAACGGCAGAGAGGACCTCCCTCAGCTCCTCAACGTCGCTCCCCCCGTCCTCCTCCCAGTCCACATCTATCACTCCCAATCACCTGCGCTATCACCGTTTGGATCATTACTATATCCTTCCTGCCCACCCGTGAGCGCGCCCGACAGCTCGTACCTCCTGCCCTTGCCGCCTGGAACCCTCCTCACTACGCCCAAGTTCTCCAGCATTCTGAGCCTCTGGGCGATTATCCTCCTCGAGGCCGATCCTCTCACCTTTCTGAGTTCTCTCGTGAGTTCCGAAATGTTCATAGGCCCCCTCACGGCCAGGGCCTCTATCACATCCCTCGCTATGTCGTCTATCACGCCGGCCTGAGTCAGGGCCCTCTGAGCCTGAAGGGCCGTGGCGATCCTGTCCACGCTCGCCCTGTGGAGACCCACGATCTTCATGTACAGGAGGACTATGGCCCTCGCCTCGGGATCCCCCTCCAACAGCTTCTCTATCGTCGCCAACCTCTTCTCAACGGCCCTGATCTCACGCTCGATCTTCATCAGCCTCTCGAGCAGTCCGCTCTGCTCCCTGGGGTCCTCTGCGTCATCAGGCTGGCGCGACGACAAGGCCCTCCCCACGCCGCGGTATATCGGTATAACGTATAACAAAGGGTGAAATAAAAAGTGTGCGGTGGAGGCGAACTACTCTAGGTAGAGCGCCGGCCTGCCCGGAATCGCCAGCTTGGCCTTGCCCATCGGGTCTGGGACTCCCTCTCCCGGCAGGGCTATGACGACCTCCCTTACGCCGGTCCTGTCCTTGATCATGTCCACAAGGGCCGAGAACATCTCCCTCTCGGCCTCGGGGGTGGAGTGCCTTATGGCGCCCTGCTCGCCCACGAACTCCCTGATCAGGTGCTGGGCCTCCTTCCCGTGGGCTCTGAGGAACTCAGACGCGACTCTGAAGGCATCTTTCTGGCTGATGGGGGGCTTGAGTTCCGCCTCCAGCCTCGAGATAATCTCGTACTTCCAGTCCGGGGCTAGGTAGATGAACAGCCTCTCCTTCCTCTCCCTCACCGTCCGCAGTATCTTGTTGACGTCCTCTATGGTCCTCTCGACCACCCTGAAGGCCTCCTCGAGCTCCGGCCTCACGGCCCCCTCCTCGGGCTCCGGCCACGGCGCGAGGGAGACGAACCCCTCCCCTCCCAGCCGCTCCCAGACCTCCTCGGCGAGGTGAGGGATGAACGGCTCCAGGGCAACGGCCCAGCTCCGGAAGATCTTCCTCAGCAGGCCAAAGTCCCGCCCGCCGTACCTCAGGTAGATCTCCACGTCTCTGAGATGGTCGAAGAAGGCCCGGATCGCGGCGTCCCTGTACCTGTGGTTGGCCAGCATCTCGTCGACCTGCCGGAGCATGGAGGCCGTCCTGGACTCCAGCCACCTCGCCAGCACCCCGGCGTCCCTCTCCCCGCTGGGCTCTGACTCTGCCACCATCCGGAATATCTCGACGAACCTCCTGAGCCTCCCGCCGACGGTCTGGACGTCCCTGTCCCTCCAGTCCAGCACGGTCGCCAGGTCCGCGGCGCTGACGGAGTAGAGCCTGAACCAGTCGGCCGAGTACACCTTCGGGATCTCCACCAGCGGTATCACGTTCCCCTTGCTCTTGCTCATCTTGGTCCCCTCCCTGATGACGGGCTCGTTCAGGGTGATCTTCTTGGGCCAGTACCTCTCGTCGAACAGGGCCGCGTGGTGCATGATGAAGAACGTCAGGTGGTTGGTGATGTGGGCGATCATGGTGTGCCTGTGGTCGACCGGGTACCAGTACTCGAACTCCTCCCTGAGGCCCTTGAGGTCCTCAGGACTGACCTCCACCCTCTGGGCCAGCTCGTCCGGGTCGCCCTTCCCCCAGAACACATAGTCCCAGAACTCGACGCCCATCTTGGAGGGACCTATCCCGAGGGCCCTGATCCTGTGGATGACCGTGTAGAATGCCATGTAGATCGTGGAATCGCTGAGCGACTCGATGATCCACTGGGGGTCGAACGGTAGCCTGGTGCCTATGCCCCTCTTCCTGGCGCAGGGCCTCTTGTCGAGCCACTCTATCGTGTCCTCGAACAGCTTCCTGTACTTCTCGGGGACTATGGCCATTGCCTTGAGGGCCTCCCTGCCGCGCTCCTTCCAGCCGGGCGCGTTGAAGTCTAGGAACCACTGGTCTGGCAGCACGGCGACGACGACCTTCCCTCCCGACCTGCTCACGACGGGCTTCTTGAGGGCAGTCACCTCGTAGAAGGTGAAGCCCAGGCCCCGCCCGAACAGGAACTCCCTCGTCCTCTCCTTGGCTTCCGTCACCTTGAGCCCGGCGAAGGGACCGGCGGTCATGACGCCCTCGTAGAACTCCTTCTTGTAGATCTCCTCCGTGGCCGCCTCCAGGGCCTCCCTGTCCTCCTGGCTCCGGACCCCGTGTCGCTCGCAGGCCTCCTTGGCGGGCAGCTCGCCGTACCCCGGAAGCCTGATTATGGGGATGGGCTGCAGGCCCTCCACGAGTTCCCTCGGGACGCCGAACCTCTCAGGGTCCGCCTTGACATCCATGAGGGCGGCGTAGTCGTAGGGGGCGTGGGCCGGGACGCTGTAGACCACTCCGGTGGCCTCGTCCGGGTCGACGAACGTTCCGGGCAGCACGGGGACGGACCTGCCCACCAGCGGGTCCCTGACCCTGAGCCCGACGAGCTCCCTTCCCCTGAGCTCCCCGACCCTCTTCACTGGGTGCTGCTGGAGCCTGAGCTTGACCTCTGCCTCCTCCGAGACTATCCACCGCTCTCCCTTGGCCTCGAGCTCCACGTACCTTGCGTCCGGGTTCACCCAGACGTTGGTGACGCCGGGCAGGGTCTCCGGCCTCAGCGTGGCCGCCACTAGGTACCTGCCCTCCCCGGCGTCGAACTTCACGGCGGTGAACTCCACAATCCCGGGCTTGATCTCGTCGCCGCCGAGTATGTCGTCCTCGCCGACCGCCTGCTCCTCCATCACGTCGTAGAGCACTGGGTGGCCCCCTTGGACTATGTACCCCTTCTCCCTCAGCCTGATGAACTGCCAGGACACGAAGGAGTTGTACTCGGGGTCTCCGGTGGTGAACCTCCGCCTCCAGTCGATGGAGTAGCCGAGGGCGTCGAAGTCTGAGCTGATAACGCTGGAGAAGAACTTCATGACCTCCCACGGGTCCTTGAACCTCTCAATGAGCCTGTCGATCTCGTCCTCGCCCTTCACGTAGAGCTTGAGGTAGGAGCGGTAGAGTCTGATGTACTCCTCGTCCCCCATCCTGATCCTGGCCGAGATGGCCTCTATGGGGGTGCCGGTGATGTGGAACGCCATCGGCCAGAGCACGTTGTAGCCCTTGTGCCTCAGGTAGCGGGCGTGCACGTCCCCGATGGTGTAGGTCCTGCCGTGGCCTATGTGAAGCGGCCCCGAGGTGTACGGGTACGGTACCGTGAGGAAGTACTTTGGTCGCGAGGGGTCAGGGTCCGCCTCGAAGATCCTGGCCTCTCTCCACCTCTTCTGCCACTTGGCCTCTATCGAGCGGAGCCAATCCTTGAACTCATCTCTCCCCTCGCCAGCGAAGTAGATCACCTGGGGCGGGCCTCCCTCCCCTCGATAAAAAGGCTTATTCTCCGGGCGATCTGGGGCGTCGCTGGGGGCGGCAGGGGGCCGGAGGTTAATATATCGGGGCCGCCATAATCCCGCAGATGCCCAAGGAAGTCTACGAGCTCAGCGACGTCTGGAAGATCTACGGGGCGGGGAGCTCTGCGGTGGCGGCGCTGAGGGGAGTCAGCCTCAGGATCTACGCCGGAGAGTTCGTCGCGGTGATGGGGCCGTCCGGGTCTGGGAAGACGACCCTCCTCATGATGCTCGGCCTCATGACGAGGCCCACCAGGGGGGCGGTCAGCCTGCTCGGGTCCGACGTCACCAGGGTACGGGACGCCGAGGCGACCAGGCTCAGGAGGGGGACCATAGGGTTCGTCTTCCAGACCTTCAACTTGGTGCCCTGGCTGACGGCCGTCGAGAACGTGGAGCTGGCGCTCGCCATTGGAGACCACAGGGGGGACAGGAGGCGCAGGGCCATGGAGCTGCTGGACCAGGTGGGGCTCAGGGAGCGCGCCCACCACAGGCCGGGGGAGCTCAGCGGCGGCGAGCAGCAGAGGGTGGCCATAGCGAGGGCCTTGGCCAACGACCCCAGGATCGTGCTGGCCGACGAGCCTACCGGCAACCTGGACTCCAGGTCGGGAGAGCAGGTCGTTCGGATGCTGGCAGACCTCGCCCGCCAGGGAAGGACCGTCGTCATGGTCACGCACGACCGCGAGATGGCCTCTCGGGCCGACAGGGTGATTCTGCTGAAGGACGGCAGGGTCCTCAGGGAGGTGAGCCCGGATGCGATACCGTGAGGCGGCCCTCTTAGTGCTCCTACTCTCGGCCCCCTTGGCCCCCGCGCGGGCCGGGGCCGATCAGTCCTGTGGTGGCGTCCTCCAGGCGGACGGGGCCTCGTGGACTCCCGCGACTTACCAGGGACCCGTCTTCCCGGGCACGGGTCTGGTCCATGTCTCGCTCGCCGTCCGCAACAACGGGACCAGGTCGGTGACCGTGCTGGACGCGAGGGTCAGGCTCCCGCCTGGGGTCAGGTCGGCGTCGGGAGCCTCCTCTATCGAACTCCCGACTCCCATCGTGATAGGCCCCTCCCAGAGCGCGGCACTAGAGTTCGACGCGTACGTCACGGCCGCCGCCGGCCCTGGGACGGCGCTCATCACGCTCGAGCTGAACTTCTCGGAGGCGGGGATGCGCTCGGCGGAAGCCCAGGCTTGCGCCCTAACCTACGGCCTGAGGGTGGCTGGTCCCCCAGAGCTAGTTCTAACCCATCAATCACTCTCCTTGAGGCAGGGGTCCACCGGCACCCTTCGCGTGACCCTCATCAACAGAGGAGGGGTCGACGCCCGCATAGTCTCCGTGCAGGTGGTCTCCAGGGAGCTCACCCCCCTCCTGACGAGCCTGGCCGAGGGGATCGTGATAGGCCCCGGAGGGTGGGCCGAGCTCGACATACCGGTCTCCGCCCCGGCGGACTTTGAGGGCGAGGCAGTGATCGCCCTGAAGGTGAGGTACGCCTTCGAGGCCGGTGAGAGGACGGCCGAGTTCTCCCTGCCGGTTCTGGTGTCATCGGAGGGCGAGGCCGACCTCGTGGTCTCGGTCGCCCAGGAGGGCCTGACCCCTGGCGTCGAGAACGTGATCGACCTGAGGGTCGCGAATGAGGGGGAGCTGGGGGCCGAGGACGTCCACCTGTCGGTGCATTCGCAGGGGGCCACGGTTCTCGGACCCTCCTCCCTTAGGCTCGGAGACATAGCCCCGGGGGAGTCTGCGCTGGTCAGGCTCCGCGTGCTCCCGTCCGAGACCCCGGAGACGTACTCCCTGACGGTCGAGTTGGCGTACTCGAGCGGGGGCAGGCCAGCCCAGAGGACCGTGACCCTCGGGTTCTACAGGAGCCAGAGGGCTCGGGTGACGCTCACCTCAGCCTCGGCCGAGTGGGTGGCCGGCAAGCTCTACGTCCGCGGTCTGCTGGCGAACGTCGGCGACGGGCAAGCGAAGGGCGTAAACGTCACGGTCGTGGAGGGCGCTTGCGAGGGGCAGGGCGTTTTCCTCGGCGAGCTGGATCCCGAGGAGACCCTGACGTTCTCCATATCGTGCGAGCCGTCCAGAAACGAGACCTCCTCGACTCTGCGCGTCTACTACGCGGCCGCGCCCGGACAGCCGGAGTTCTCCGACTTTGAGGTGAGCGTTCCGTCGGCTTCGCCTGAGCGAACCCCGGCCGCGCCCTCCCGGTCAGCCCCGCTGGGGGGAGCCTCGAGCACCTTTACCGCGGTGGTGGCCGTCGCGGCCGCGGGCATAGGGCTGGTGATCGGCAGGCTCTCGACGCGGGCCCCGAGGGGTGAGGATTGAGGTTACCCGACATACTCCGGTTCGCGGTGAAGGCGCTGGCCTCCCGCAAGAGGAGGACGGCCCTGACAGTGCTCGGCATACTGGTCGGGGTCCTCACCCTCACGGCCGTCGTCAGCGTGGCCCACGGGTACAGCAAGGCCGTGGTGAGCGTCATCAACATATCGAGCCCCCGCCTGATCCTCATTCTCTCTAGGGAGAGCCCGCTGGATGACTCTGATCTCCTGAGGCTTGAGAGCGTCCCCGGGGTCGAGAGGGCTGTCCCTCTAATCACGTTTCCCGTCCGAGTGCGGGTTGGCCCGGACACCAGGACCGTCACGGTAGTTGGGGTCGATCCCGCCTACGCGCAGGACATATTTCCGGGGCTCGAACTCAGCTCTGGTGCGTGGCCGGCGCCGGGAGAGCGGGCCGCCATACTCGGTAACTCGATAGCCAGCTCCTACTTCGGAACGACTGAGGGGATAGAGGGCGTGACCCTCAGGGGAGAGGCCTTCGGGAGGAGGTTCTCAGCTAGGGTCGCCGGCGTCGCCGCGCCCTACGGGACGAGCATCTTGGCCGACGTGGACTCGTCCGTCCTTATGCCGATAGAGGCCGCCAAGAGGCTCTTCGAAGACGTCAGTGGCCTCCGGGGATACGGGGCGGCCGCGGTGATAGCTGAGGACGAGTCAGCCGTCGACACCGTGCTACAGTTCATCAGGCTCGAGCTGGGAGATCAGGTCGACTACGTGGTCATGCGAGACATCCAGGGGGCCCTAGACCAGGCCGTCCGAATGGCGGTGCTGGTCCTGGGAGGGGTCGCGTCTATGACCCTCGTGGTGGCGGCCATAGGCATCATGAACGCGATGTTCACGGCCGTCACAGAGAGGACCAGGATAATTGGGGTCATGCGCGCCATGGGCGCCTCCAGATCCGACGTCGCCCTGTCCTTCCTCGCCGAGGGGGTGGTCATGGCGCTGATCGCTGGCTCGCTGGGGATAGCCCTCGGCTACCTGACCGGGGGCGCCCTCATGGCTGCCATTGCAGGTGGCGGGGCCACAGGACCCCGAGGCGCCGCCCTCGAGTTCTCGGTCAGCCTCCCGGCGGAGTACGCGATCGGCATCTTCTTGGTTACAATGGCCATAACCGTGGTGGGCGCCGTGCCCCCGGCCCTCAGGGCGGCCTCCCTGGAGCCCTCTGAGGCTCTGAGGTACGAGTAGTGGCGGGCCCGGCGGGATTCGAACCCGCGACCCCCCGGTTAAAAGCCGGGTGCTCTGCCATGCTGAGCTACGGGCCCCTCTTTCATCTCCCCTCTCCTGAATTAAATCTGTCGCGCCTCAGCTTAGGCCAACCCACCTCAGAACAGGAGGCCCACCAGCGCCGTAGGCAGCATCGGCACCGCGGCCCCCATCGCCACGAGGGGGGCCGCGTGGTCTGCCGTCACGGCCGCGAGGGCGATGGAGTCGACGGCTTCTCGACCGACCAGCATGACCTCCAACTCACCGTAGCCTGCGCTCACGGGCGCTGGTGCCTCCGATGACTCGGCCTCCTCCAGGGCCGTCTCTACCAGCCTAAGGACGGCCTCCTCCTCACCCTCCCACCCCGCCGGGTTGATCGGGGTCTCGGGCGAGAGCGTGTAGTGCGTGTCAGTGGTGGCGACTATGGGCTCGTATTTGGCCGACCTGAGCCTCGCGCATATCCTGGCCCTGAGCTCCGGCACCATGTTGTTTCCGTCCACAGACACGTAGGCGACGGCCCAGGATCCGTCGGCCGCCCTCAAGGTTACGACCCTCACTCCACCGGGCCCCACGCTTGAGAGTTCATCCTTGAGACCGTGGGCCGAGCCGAATCCCACGAGCACTCGCTTGGAGGTGGGGGAGCCGACCGCCCCCCGATACGCCCTCCAGGCGGCTTCCAAGATGAGCTCCTCCTCCACGCTGAAGGGCTCAACGCTCCACGGCTCGCCGGCCCCGAGGGAGTCGTGCCTGTCAACGATCAGCGGGATAGGCCCGCCGCCCGAGGCGGAAACCCGCTCCTTCAGCCTCAGCTCGACCGTCTCAGGGAAGTCCTCGGCGTCTCTGGGCCAGCCGGATATTGCTAGCAGCACGTAGTCGCCAAATCGCTGGGCGGACACCTCGATGCTCTCCGTCTCCGATCTGACGATCACCGGGGGACCCACTTCAACCGGGGGGGCAGAATTCAAGATCTCCAGGGTGCGCTCGGCCACCTTGTCAACCCACCACCTGCTGGGGAGGTTCCTCCCGTGAGTGCTCACCCTCCTGAGGAATATCGCCTTGAGTCCAGCCCCCTCTAAGCTTGATAAGACCCTGTAGGGCCCGTTGGAGCTGCCGGCATCTCCAAGCGGTCCGGGGTGGAAGTCGGGGGCCACAACCGCCACGCTCCCCAACTTCACCCCCAGGATCCCCACCCTCCCCGGCTTGGCCCTCGCGGCGAGGATGCTCTCCAGGGGGTCCGGGTCGCCCACAAGCAGGAGCCTGGCAATTGCCCTCACCGTCTGAAGGGCGTTCTCTCCGACGAGCCTCCTCGAAATCCTGTCTTCCGTCTCCAGCGTCAGCCAGAGTGTGAGTGCCGCGGTCAGCAGTGGGAGGCCGAGCAGTGGAAGTCCCATCTCACCGGACTTAACCGGCCACCAAGCCACGAGAAGAGGCGCAAGAAAGGATGGAAGCGCCCTCCCAACCTCCATGGTCATTGACAGGACCGAGAGGGCCCTCAGATAGATGGAGGCGTGGAGGCCAGCCAGCAGCCCCGAGTAGATCCCCCTGGCCCCGAGGGGGGCGAGCGCCAGGGGTGCGATGGCAAGAGGTGCCTGTGTGAGTGTTACCAGCCAGGCGGCCCTCCTCGAGTCGAGTGGCCCGCCGACGCCGCTCAACAGTGTGAACGCAATTACGAGAGATGCGGAATATGTTAGTGTTAACCAAATCGTTGCGTTGATGTCGCACACCCAAAAACACGCCAAGAATAGTGCTGCGCTCTCAAGGGCTCCTATGCCGACCGCCAGTCGAAAACTGCCTAATCTGAAGACCCTTCTAGCGGCTTTGATTATTCCCCTGTAAAATACTGGGAAGGCCATTGGGAGACACGGCCTTAACTTGAAACTTTTTATTTAGGTTTCTGATGTTTAAGGTTGGTAGGGCGCGATAATGCGCCCTTCGGAGTCGAGGATGTAGGGGTGAGTTTGTAATGCCCAGAAGGAAGGGTATAACCAACCGGGAGTTAAATATACTGAAGAAGCTCGTGGAGGACGGGAGGGTGACATACACCCAGATCGCCAGGGAGCTTGGCATGAGTCCAGCCGGCGTCATGAAGAAGGTCAGGAAGCTGGAGGAGCTGGGGATCATCAAGGGGTACACGGCCCTAGTGGACCACGCCAAGCTGGGCAAGGGGTACAAGTACATAATCCTCATGAGGACAGAGCCCGGGAAGCACGCAGAGGTGGCCAAGAAGGTTGTCGAGATCGCCCCACAGAACGTGCTCGAGGTCCACGAGATAACGGGCCCGTACGACATTGTCGTGAAGCTCATCGCTGGCGATCAGCACGAGCTCAACGAGCTCCTGAAGAGGATACTTAGCATCCCCGGCGTGAGGGAGACCAACACCTCGCTCGTGCTGGAGACCGTCAGGGAGCAGGCATCCATAGTGCCCGACGAGATCCCGCCTGAGGTCCTCCGGTCCCTCGCTAAGGCCTGAGGCTCGGGGGGTTGTAGAGGAGGGCTGGGCAGGGAGGCCGGTTAGAGGGACTCCCACCTCGAGCTGAGTGGCTTGGCCTCCATGCCCAGCTCTAGGGTTAGCCCTCTCGCAAGCTCTCTCGTCCGTCCCCAAACCGTGTATGCCCTACCTGCTTCTGATCTCCTAGCGACCTCCACCAGCCCCGCGTAATCCGCGTGAGAGCTCAGTGGGAATCCGGCGTCAGCCCACCTGGGAACCCTCAGTACCACCCACCCAGTCGCCAAGGAGAGCCTTCTGGCGACCGCCCTGCTTCGGGCGCTCACGACGGCGACTCCACCTTCGTGGCCTCCCAGCGGGGAGGCGGAGAGATCTGCCTTAGTGTGGTTTTTGTAAGCCTCGGTCACCCTCATGATCTCAGGATCGGCCTGAACCGGGACGTCGAGCAGCCTGTTCAGAGCTGCGATGACCTCTTGGGCCTTTCCAACGGCGTAGGCCAGCACGGCGGGCGTAGACCCTTCCCTCATGACCCTGGCCGCCCAGAGGGCGAGCTCAGCCCTGACCCTCTGGGGGTGGGGAAACCCGAACCTCGGGGAGCCGTAGGTGGACTCCATGACTATCACGTCCGCCCTCGGGACGATCGCCGGCGACTCGACCGTGAGGCCCCCCAGGGGGTTAACGTCGCCCGTGTACAGGAGGGAAGGTCCCCTGCCCTCGATGAGGAACATGGCCGAGCCGAGGATGTGCCCGGCTGGATAGGCCGTGATCGTCAGGCTGCCAACCTCTATGGGCTCCCCAAACTCGACTATCACCGGCCTCCTGATACCCCCGTACCTGGCCCATATCACGTCCGCCGTTGCTCGGGTGCAGGCGAGCGGTGAGGAGGAGGTCTTGAGGTCCCTCGGCACGTGATCGGCGTGTGCGTGGGACACCAGGGTGGGCACGCCTGGCTCCGTCCTCCTCGGGTCGAGGAGGATTCTGGTGTCCCCCTCACGAACCTCTACGCCGTTTGAGAGTCTTATCTCCAACGAGGCGCTCACCCCGTCCGCTCGACCTTAAGATTTTTCCACTGGTCGGCCCATGACCCAGTTACAGCGGTTGGAGTCAAAGTTATATCCCTCGTCCCCTCGGTGGGCGAAGGGGAGGAAGTATGCCCAAGAAAAAGAAGGAGCGGAGCTTCATGCCGATGTCGACCGCCGGCTTGCTGTCCTTCTCCCAGGAGGAGTCCGGCGGCCTGAGGGTTCCAAAGTGGTTCCCCGTGGCGGTCTCCATAGCGTCTTCCGTGATCCTTCTAGTGCTTAGGGCGGCCGCGTGAGGTGCCTGTCAGTTGAGGATCTCCGAGGCCCAGGCGCTCATTCGGGAGACCTATCACGAGAGGGACTCGGAGAGGGGCGCCCCGCTCACGGCCCTGCACCTCGTTGAGGAGCTGGGTGAGCTGTTGGAGGCTATCAGGCGGGGATCTGAGGAGGACATTAGGGCCGAGGCGGCGGACGTCTTCGCCTGGCTGCTAAGCACCCTCGACCTCCTGGGCGTCGACTTGGAGTCGGCGTTCGTCGAGAGGTACGGTTCGGGGTGTCCCCGGTGCGGCTTCAAGCCGTGTCACTGCCCCCCTCTTCAGGTCGGGAGGTGGTCTGGTGGAGTTTCTGACCGTTAGGCCGAACGACATCCTCGAGATGACCATGAAGCTGGCAGACAAGATCACCAGGGACGGATACCGGCCCGAGGTCCTCGTGTCCATCTTCCGGGGTGGCATGGTCATAGCCCGCTATCTCAGCGACTTCCTGGACGTTAGGGAGATAAGGAGCGTGAGGATAGAGCACTACTCCGCCCTCGAGAAGAGGGAGGGTGCTAGGATCGTGGAGCCCCTCAGGGAAAGGGTGGACGGAAAGAGGGTGCTGGTGGTGGACGACGTGGCCGACACGGGAGACAGCCTAGCCGAGGCCGTCAGGCACGTGAGGGAAATGGGGGCCTCGGAGGTCCGCGTCGCGACGCTCCACTACAAGCCTTGGAGCAAGGTAACTCCGGATTACTACGTGGAGCAGACCGAGAGCTGGGTGATATACCCCTGGGAGTACGCGGAGACCGCCAAGTTTCTAATGGAGATGCTGACCAAGGAGGGCTCGAGCAAGGAGGACGCCCTTCGGGTGATCCTAGAGGAGGCTAAGATTCCGGAGAAGGTGGTCCGATGGCTGGGCCTGCTGTGAAGGGGACGTTTGAGAAGGTCGTCGAGCTGGCGAATCGGAGGGGATTCTTCTGGCCCTCCGCCAGGGACCTGTACCCCCAGGCCCCCGCGGGCTTCTGGGTCTACGGGCCCCTGGGCTACAGGCTTAAGGAAAAGATTGCCGACCTGTGGAGGAGGCACATCGTCAGGCCAGAAGGGGCGTTCGAGCTCGAGACCCCGCTGATGCTTCCCATACAGGTCTTCGATGCCTCTGGACACCTCAAGCACTTCTTCGACAGGCTGGTGGAGTGTAAGAGGTGCCACTCGAGGTTCAGGATCGACAAGCTCTTGGAGGAGAAGCTGGGGGTGAAGGAGAACCTCGAGGGATACCCAGACGAGGAGCTGCACCGCATGCTGCTGGAGGGGGAGGTCAGGTGCCCCAAGTGCGGGGCCTTCGACTGGACCGAGGTGAAGAGGTTCAACCTGATGTTCACCATCGCGGTCGGGGCCGAGGCAGAGGAGCCTAACGCCGCTCTGAGGCCTGAGACGACTCAGGGCAGCGTGGTCGAGTTCAGGAGGACCTTCCTGACCATGAGGGGGAAGCTCCCCTTCATAATGGCCCAGAGGGGGAGGGTGTTCAGGAACGAGATAGCGCCCAGGCGTGCCCTGGTGAGGATGAGGGAGTTCCAGCAGCTCGAGATCCACGTATTCTTCGATCCGGAGGACACATCTCAGTACGACGAGAAGCTGAGGCCCCTGCTGGACTACAGGCTCAGGTTCCTCCGGTTGGATGACAGAGACACGGGCGAGATCACGGAGATTACGGCCCGCGAGGCCCTGGAGAGCGGCTACACCATAAACTCGCTCATCACTTACTGGCTGGTGATCTATCAGAAGTTCTTCAACGAGGTAATCGGCCTCCCGCTGGAGAGGCTCAGGTATCGGGAGCTGGGCCCTGACGAGAGGGCCCACTACGCCTCCGCCCACTGGGACCTCGAGGTGTACACCGAGGATCTCGGCTGGGTGGAGCTGGTCAACAATGCCTACCGAACCGACTACGACCTGAAGGGTCACTCCAAGGCGTCTGGTATCGAGCTCTCGGTCCAGACCCCGAGGGGGAAGGTGGCGCCGCACCTCTACGAGCCGTCCATCGGCCTGGACCGGACGGTTCTCCACGTGCTCATGATGTCCTACGTGGAGGATGAGAAGAGAAAGTGGCTCAAGATACCGAGGCACCTCGCCCCGATCGACGTGGCCGTGTTTCCACTCGTCTCGAAGGACGGGCTCCCGGAGGTCGCGAGGGAGCTAGCTCGGGAGCTCTCGGGCGAGTTCTTCGTCTACTATGACGAGAAGGACTCCATAGGCAGGAGGTACAGGCGCATGGACGAGGTCGGAACGCCGCTGTGCATCACGGTCGACTATCAGACGCTCGATGACGGGACCGTCACCCTCAGGGACAGGGACACCATGGCCCAGGTGAGGGCAGACAGGGCCGTCCTTGTCGAGGCCGTCAAGAGGTTCCTGGCCGGGGCTCCCCTAGAGGAGCTAGGAACACCCCTCGGCTGACAGGCGTATTACGTTCGGAATGTCCAAGTCTTAACGTACCGAGCTGCGGCGGCGTCGTGCTCCCTCAGCCCGAATTGGCGGCCAGGCTGTTCTCTGCGGCCTTGCGGTCGCACCGTCGGACCGAGAGTTCCTCGTCGGATGAGATCCTCTCGAGCTTAGCCAAGGCGGCGAGCGCCTCAAAGCTCAGGTCACTAGTGCTCTGGCTTCCCCTGCTTCGCAGGGCGGCTTTCTTTGGCATTAGCCCCCGAGGAGACCTTCCCGCCGACTACGACTGGTGGTACCGGTTCGGCTACGCCCTAACCCTGCGGGATCCGTCCGCAGTCCCACGGATCCTTAAGGCGCTGGATCGCTTGGATGTTAACCCGGAGGCCCTCTTCATGGGCGCGCTCGCCGCCGCGACCCTTCACCACAATAGGGCTGAACGCGACTCGATCAAGCGGGTGGACGGCCCCGTTGCAAGTGCCGTGAGGCTGGCGACGGGGTCCCTGACGAATGTTCATCCGGCAATACTTCGGAGGCTCGAGCAGTCCCTGGCCAGGGAATTTGAGCGGTCTGGGAGAGATCTTAGAGGAGTTG
This sequence comes from Thermoproteota archaeon, assembly GCA_027491555.1. The sequence goes on along the minus strand of JAOZGN010000006.1, from coordinate 81,718 downwards.
ACGCCCTGAGCAGGGTTGGATGGCCCGCCGGTGTCGTGCTATCCGTCATGAAGGAGTCGTATGAGAGGGCTGAGGATGGAAGAATCTCCGCCCGATCTTTGAGAGATGTACTGGTATCCATCCTGGGGAACTGGCCATCCTTCGTGTGGAGTCTAATCGGCCGCCTAACGGCGGCCGAGCTTAGTCGACGCGCTCGGCTGGCGACCTTGGACGCCATGATAGACGCCGGCTTCTGGGCTGAGGCGGTTGCCGTCATCCGGGTCGCCCCGGAGCTGAACTCGGAGGAGGTCGCGGAGGAGGCTCAGGCGGCCGAGTTCCCGCTTGCTGCCGCGGCGATCCTGTCAACCCTGTCCTCTAGAGGCCGTGATCCCATTAGGAGGTGGAGGTTGCTGATGAAAGCTGGACGCCTGGCCGTTAAGTCCGGAAAGAGCGCTTTAGCAGGCGTTCTTTTTCAAGAGGCCGCCGAGACCCTACGACCCCACGCCGATTCCGGGGCCCCGGTCCTCGCTCAGTATCACGAGGCGCTTGAGAGGGCCGCCCTCGCCTTCACCGAGTCTGGGCTGAAGCATCGGGCGTTTAGGGCGTGGGCTGAGCTCAAGCTCTCGACCGCGGGTGTCAGGGAGGCCGGCATCGACCTACCGGGTGTGGCCGAAGTCGAGGCCCGCGCCACGCTGTGGATTGCCGAGTTCGTCTCGGAGGTATCCCATGCGGAGGCAGCCGGGTGGTACCTGAAGGCTGCAAGCCTGTTCGAGGAGCTGGGCGCCGAGTCCATGGCCGAGTACGCTAGGAAGAGGGCCGCAATGGAGTCGGTGTTGGGCGAGAAATTCAGCAAGACGTCCGGGCTAGGGAGAGTTTAGCAGAACTCCGCTCGAAGGGGCCGCCCCACCGGGAGAAAAAGGTTTTTCCAATACCTGACTGGGGGCAAGGGGAGACTAGTTGTCGGGTTCGCGGACTCAGGTACTGTCCATTAGAGACGTTTTCGCTCGGTGCGATAGCCTGAGAGGCCAGGGGAAAGTCGTGGTCGACGCTCACATAGGAGCCCCCTCTCACGATCCCCCCTTACCCGTGGAGGACGTTCTACGGAGAGCCAAGGGGGTGGGGAGGTCCTACACACCCTTTGTGGGGACGAAATCCACGCGGAAGGCGGCCGCGGAGTTCGCGGCGAGGACGCTCGGCCTGCCCGAAGATCCTGAGAGGATTGTCATAACCGCCAGCGGGGCACATGCCTGCTTCGTGTCCATGGCCCTGTTCCGAGGGGGGAAGTTACTTCTACCGAAGCCCGGCTTTCCGCTCTACTATCCACAGGCAGAGACTGCTGGCGTCAAGTACGACACGTACGACCCCCTGTCCGGGGACCTCGTTGAGGAGATCCTGTCCAAGCTCTCGGACGATGTCAGGGGCGTGCTGATCAACTTTCCCAACAACCCGACGGGGCACGTACCACCCTCGAGGCAGATCGAGGAGCTCTGGGAGGAGCTGAGCAGGCGGGGAGTTGCCCTGATAAACGACGCCGTGTACCATGAGATATACTTCCAGGGCAGGCCACCATTCCCCGGGGATCTAATACTGGACACTGCCTCGAAGAGCCTCTCCCTCCCGGGGATAAGGATAGGCTACATCTACTCGTCGGACAGGGAGGTCGCTCAGAAGATAGGGAGAATCGTCTACCACACGACGGCCGGGTCTAGCGACATCTCCCAGATGGTGTTCGCGGAGGAGGTGCGGGCCGCCGACGAGGTCTACTTCGAGGGGGTGAGGGAGTTCTACAGGCTCAGGAGAGACGCCTTGGTAGGAGCTCTTATGAGGCTCGGATTCGAGTTCGTCGAGCCTAAGGGGGCGTTCTACGTCTTCGCTAGGCACCCTAAATTCCCGGACTCCTCTGAACTGGTCTCGAGGCTCCTCGACCCGTCCAGGGATGTCGTGGTGGGGATGGTTCCGGGCGCGGCCTTCGGGTCGGCCCCGGAGTGGATGAGGATCAGCTACGGCAAGCTGACGATGAAGGACGTCGAGCTCATGGAGAAGGAGCTGAGGAAGGAGCTGGGGTGACATGGGGAGGAAGGACTGCACCGACCTGTTCGAGGTGATGGGCCGCAGGAGGTCGGTGAGGTCTTACCTCCCGGATCCGGTGGGCGAGGAAGACCTGAACAGGATAATAGAGGCGGCCTGCAGCGCGCCGTCGGCCGGCAACCTACAAGCGTACAGAATCGTAGTCGCGAAGGATCCGGAGACTAGGAGGAGACTCGCCGACGCCTGCTGGGGGCAGAGATTCGTAGCTGAGGCTCCAGTGTCCCTGGTGTTTCTCGCTGAACCTGCGGTGTCGGCGAGGAGGTATGGGACCAGGGGGGCTGAGCTCTACTCGCTTCAGGACGCCACGATAGCGTGCACGTTCGCCATGCTCGCCGCCCACGCCCTCGGATACGGGACCTGCTGGGTGGGCGCCTTCAACGACGAGGCCGTGCTCAGAGCCGTCGGGGCTGTCGGCGCGGGCCTGCGTCCCGTTGCTGTGCTTACTGTCGGGAGGCCGCGGGCCTCGCCGAGAACCACAGGCAGGAGGCCCGTCGAGGAGATCGTCACCCTCGACACACTCGAACGTCCATTTCCATACTCCGCTTCCGACCCGAGGCTGAGGAGGCCCGGCATGTGAGCGGGAGGTCAGGTAGGCTTATATCTCATGAGAGGAGGCGGAGTCTTACAATGCCAGCTTTCGGGGTTGGAGGGGTGGCCTGGGCGCCTGCCGTCGCGCTGGCTACGTTTGTCGCTAATGTGATTGCGCTGTGGCTGTCTCAGAGATTCGTCCTCCCTAAGGAGAAAGAAAAGGGCCTGCTCTCCGTGGCTCTGCTGGCCTTGGTAGGGGCGGTCCTAGAAGTGGTCCTCGTGAAGCTCATCCCGGTCATAGGGTTCCTGGTGGCCATAGTGGTCTGGATATGGTTGATAAAGGTCTGGTTTGACATAGGGTGGGGTCACGCCCTGCTGATCGCGGTCGTGGGCTTCGTACTGGGCTTAGTGCTGTCTGCGATTGTGGGCCTCGTGCTGGGGATATCTCTGCTCCTGTCCCTCGTGGGATGAGGGCGGCGCTCACCCCCATCCACGGTTTTTAAACTCACTAGGCGGCTTCACTTAAGCTACGCGCTTACCTGAGGGGTAGGTGGGCCTCGAGGAAACGTTTCATCGCTTCCTAGTTGAGTCGTTTGGAGCGGCGGCTACAACCGTTTTAATGTGGCGGATCGCTGAAAATAACAAGGAAGATGTGCAATATCAAGCATTTAGCTTGATATTGTGTGGTGGTCAGGTGGTTACCATGAATCGCAGAGGGGTACTCGGAGTCGCCCTCTTGGTTGCCCTCCTAGTGGCCCCAGGCTCCTCTCAAGTCTCGCAGGCGACTCCCGACGCGCCGCTGAGCGTGTACCTGACTGAGATCGTGAACGCCACCCTGGAGACCGACGGCCTCTTCTACGACTGCGGGGCGTGGAACGTCACGGGCAACGTCACGATATACAACGGGGCGACGGAGAGGGTGTTCGACGTGTGGCTCCCCATCTGGCTCGACACGACCCTGACCTATCTCACCCCCCTGTCCGTGTCAGAGAAGCCGTCCTACGCCTACGTTGAGGTGTCGGCCCCGGGGGCTTCGATACCCTCATGGGTCCTTAACTCCTACCCCTCCAGCGGATTCGGCGATGCGAACAGCATGTACTGGGTCCACATAACCGAACTTCAGCCGGGTGACAGGGTTGTTCTAACATACTCCATCGACGGAGCGTCCATCTCGACCTGCCCCCCGATAAGGGTGAGTGAGACGATAGACCCCGAGAAGATAGTGGACGGGCAGACTCAGGACATCGAGATCAACATCACCGTAGTGAACGATCTCCCGTGGGACGTCAGCGTCAAGCTCCGGAAGATCCTGCCCCCGGACAACGGGCCGAGTGACGGCTGGCGGGATGCCGCCGGCAACCCGGTGTTCACCTCAGCGGGCACTCCCACGAGTGGTGGGTCTGGACTCTCCACCGACGGAAAGCAGCTCAACTGGACGGGCGACGGCAGCTGGCCGGACGGCTGGTTCACCGTGGCGGCGAACTCCAACGAGAACCTCACGGGAGTCGTCGTTAGGGGAACTCCCGACCTCTCTGAGGTCGGTGGAAGCACCCAGAAGGTCCACATGGGAACGATCTACCTCAGGTTCAAGCTTGCGAGGGCGATAAGCGGGAGCCGCGTGGGCTATCTGTACGCGGTGGGTGACGCCGACTTCGAGGCTAAGAAGGAGCAGGACACCTCAACCCCGTCTAACTGGTACGAGACCTTGGTGGTGTACGACACGAGCGGGACCTTCGACTACGAGATCGTCTACACCAAGCTGTGGGCCACCACCACGGCGAACCCCGAGGGCACTCCAATAGCGGGCTCCGAGAACGAGCAGGTCGGCTCTCCGATAGCCGTCATAGGCCCGGGAGAGGCCAGCACCTCCTATCAGTACGGACCGTTCAGCTTCTCCTCCGGATCGGTTCCGAAGGTCTGGGCCGAGTTCAAGGCCAGGATAGAGAGGGACGAGACCTACGGCTGGATGAACTACACCAACACGACCGTCGGTGTAGGGCCCGACGGGAGGTCCAAGTTCATCGTGAGGGAAATGATCTGGGTGGTCAGGGGCTACTTGGTCAAGGCGAAGAAGGAGGTCAGGCCCGGGCCCGTGAACAACATGACCTGCATAACGATCGAGCTCTACAACGCCGGGGAGTGGATGACGCCCTACGTCGAGTTCTATGACCTAATCCCACTCAACTTCATGGCCAAAGAGAGTGACGCGAGCAACGAGAGCATGATGTTCTTCCCGATCCAGATGCTGGCCCAAGACGCCGACTCGAACTCTCCGCCGGACTACAGCCAAGTGGTGACCGGCCTCACTGGCTACCAGAAGGGATACCTGTGGAAGACCTACCCGCTTCCGGCACCGCAGATGGGTTTCGCGGAGTGGTTCGACGGGCCCGGGGCGGCCAACGTTAAGACGGTCACGGTCACGCTGGCCGACGGGTCTACTAGGCAGTGGACCGTCTATCCGGTCGACGGCAGCACGATTAACGTCAACGGCACCGACTACGCCGAGGGCAGCACCATAGCCGCCGGCGGAACCGACTTCCTTGTCTCGTGGGTGCAGAACACCCTCGACACCGGCGCCGGGAAGGTGGTCGTGTCCGCCAAGGGGACCTATGAGAACCTCAACATGGATGTGTACAATCCTGTGGTTGTCCACTACTGCGTGATCGGCAAGGGCGATTACAACCTCACCGACATCTTCGTGGTGGGCGTCGATCCCAGGAACACGCTGGATGCCACCGCCGTGTTCATGCCCTCGGCGGGCGTCGAGTTCGGCGCGGCCACCTTCGAGCAGTGGCTGGTCATCGCCGTCGCCGTCCTGGTGGTCGTGGGGGTCCTCCTCGAGAGGAGGAGAAAGTCCCCCTCCCAGTGAACTTTTTTCCCGACTAGCGGGGCGTCGGGCTATGCCCTCCCGTCCCCTCCACGCTTTTTTCGCGTCAGCGCTCGTGATAGCCCTGTGCCTCCCCACCCTGCACGCCCTCGCCGCGCAGGGGGAGTACAATCCGCTCGTGTACGAGAGGCTCGAGGTGACGGCGCGGGTCTCGGAGGACGGCACGGTGACCGTCACGGTGAGGGCCACCCTGCGGAACGACGGCCGGGTCCCGGTGGTGCCCGGGTACGGGAAGCTGCCCGTCTCGGGGATCAGGCAGAGGAGCGCTGGCGGCCTCCCGCTGCCCGGCCAGAGGAGGGTCAACCTCTCGGTGACCGTCCTCTCGGCGAGGGACCTGACCAGGAACGTTGACATGGAGGTCGTTCCGCTCTGGGAGAACGGTTCCCTGGTCCTCCGCTACTCCCTGTGGCAGCCCCTCAGACCGGGTCAGAGGGAGTCCTTCGAGCTCTCCTTCAGGATAGAGAACGGGGTGGCGCGCGGTGTGCTGTTTGACGAGTTCGCCTTTGGGATAGGGCCGATCTCCAACAGGGTCGAGAGGGGGAGGGTGGTCATCTTCCCTCCGTCCGGTTCCAGGGTGACCTACGCCTCACCCGGCCCTAGGTCCGGGGGCGAGTCGGTGGAGTGGGACTTGTCGGGGCTGCCCGAGGGCGGGAGGGTGAGGGTATGGGTGGAGTTCAGCCCCCTCCCACTACCCATGCTCCCCATCAAGGGATACCTGGCCTTTTGGGGGGCCTTGATAGTGGTCATGCTCGTCTTAATCGCCTCTCGGGCCCTCAGGAGGTCCGAGGGTAGAAGGCCTCGTCTCGCCCCAAGGGAGAGGCCACCCTGAGGGGGGAAGAGCCCGTGAGGCCGTCGGCCGAGTTCGCAGGTCTGCTGCTGGCGGCTCTCGTAATAGCCGCGGCTCATCCGAGCCTGCGCTCGGCCGAGGCCGCGAGAGCCCAGGAGTTCAGCCCTCCGACCCCGACCGCGGCCCGAGGCGGGGGCATCTCGATTGTGCTGGCTAGGGACTACCTCAACCCCTGGGAGAACGTGACGGCCAACCTCTCTCTCCAGGGGGCCCCCAGCCCCACCGTGCTGCTGATAACACCCGACAACCGTACGATCAACCTCTCGGCCTACCTGCGCGAGGTAGACGGGACCTGGACCCTCAGCTTTCCACTCCCCCTGATCTCGCCAATCCCCCTTGGGGTCTACTACCTGAGGGCCGAGGTCGGAGAGCTGGAGGCCGTCGCCAACTTCACGGTCGACTCGATCCTCCTCTCAGCGGACTGGTCGTGCGGGTGGGACGTCTGCACGGTCGCCGTGAGTGTCGAGAGCGCCCGGACCGGGAGGCCCGTAGAGGCCAACGTTTCGCTCGTCGTCGTCGGCCCAGACAACGCGTCTATGGCGCTGACGGATGTTCCGGTCTCTGGATCCGCCAACGTCAGCTTCGAGCCCTGGATGCCTGGGACGTACAGCTTGGATCTTCGGGCCGTCGACTCCAGGGGCATAGTCGGGAGCACAGAGCTGCTGGCGACGGTCCCCTCACCCAAGGTTGAGCTCAGGATACACCTCCAGAGGGACGCATACGCTCCCGGTGAGTCCATCTCAGCTTGGATAACCGCGAACATGTCCCTCGAGGGTGTCAACGTGTCCCTGGTCACGCCCGGAGGGAGGGTCATCCGGCTGGACCCAGTCCAGGTGAACGAGTCAACCTGGCTGGCGGAGTACCCCCTGACGAGCGTCGTCGAGCTCGGGAGGTACGACCTCCTCGCCCGTGGGTGGAGGGCGGGGTCCGTCGGGATTGCGGAAGTCCCGCTGTGGGTTGACGTTCTGAACGTGGGGTTGAACGCGTCGGTCGGGCTGGCCGTGGTGAGCGTCAAGGCCGTCGCTGCTGGACCTCTGTCTGGAGCGGGCGTGAATCTCACCCTCACGGGCCCCGCGAACTTCTCCGCCTCAGGGACGACAGAGGACGGGCTGGCCGCGCTGACGCTGCCGGATCTCCCGCCCGGGAACTACTCCTTCTCGGTGCTGGCCACCTGGCGCGGCCTCTCGGCCAGAGTCGAGGGGTTCGTAGTCCTCCCGCCCGGCGCGCCCTCTCTGAACGCCACCCTCGAGATCCGACTCCCTGAGGTGCTCGAGTTCCTATCCGGCGAGGAGGTCTCGGTCGAGGTCGGTCTGCTCCTTTCCGGCGCCCCGCCCGGCAACGCGTCTGTTGAGTACGCGCTCAGCGGTCGTGGCGGTGAGGAGGCTCTCCGTGGGGCCCTCTCGGCGCCCGCGCCGGGCAACTTCACCCTATCCCTCGGCCCGCTGGAGCCCGGGAACTACACGCTGGAGGTAAGCGCCACCCTGGGTGGCCTTCGCGCTTTCGAATCATGCGCCATCGCGGTGAGGCAGCCGCCTGGGCCGTGCGCGCCGGTGGCGTCGGTTGGAGGGGTCACGCTGGCGGCTGAGGGAGCCTGCATCTCTGACGCGCGGGTCGTCGAACCGCCGGAGGGTCTCTGGGGAGGGCGCGACAACGTGGTCGGTCTGCTGCTCAATCTCGAGGGAGAGCCCGGCTTCTCCGCCGAACTCAGACTTTCCGGCGTGGAGGGGGTCCTCGTTGTAGTGGGGCCGAACGGGGCGCCCCTCAGAGCGCGGTACGGGGTGGAGGGAAGGACGATCTCCCTGAACGACGGAGGCCCAGGGGACCCCGACGGCCGGAGCGACGGGAAGGTCTCACTGATCATCGTTGTGGAGCTTCCACCCTCCCAGGAGCGCGGTCCCCCCGGGAGGGGGGGCGTTGGCGTCTCCGGGATTCCCGCCCCCGAGAAGGCGCCTAAGCAGCCAAAGAAGCCTGCCCTGGTGAGGGTCCTGTCCGAGTTCGAGGCCAAGGGGGAGGACGGCACGTGGCTGGTCCGCTGGCTGGAGGTTAGGCGGCCGGGGTCTCATAGGATTGGCCTCAAGGCCAGGCACGTCACGGTTCACTGGAGGGGCGCCGACTTCGAGGTCTCCGGCGGGGAGTTCTGGTTTGACTCCGCGGGCATGGCGATAGTGGAGGCCCTCCTGAACGGTGCCCCGGCCGCGCCGCCCTCCAGGCAGATCCTCCTCTCCCCGGGCAAGATCCTTGTGGAGCTGGCCAACAAGAGTGACGGAGAGTGGAGGCGGATCACGGTCGATCTGCCGCCTGGGGCTGTAGTGAAGGAGGTTCTGGCCCTGGGAAACGAGACTCGCAAGGTAGAGATCTGGTACCAGAGGGGCTCCACTCTCGTATTCTACGACGACCCTAACAGGTACTACTACGTTCTCTACGGCGTCCCCGAGTGGTGGGACCCCGACGGTCCCAACTCCGGCGACGACTGGCACTACAGGGTTCCCATCACGGTGCCCGCGGGCTACCAGTATCAGATGGTCGTCGTGGAGGTCAACTTCACGGACCTCCTGACCGACCTTAACGTCTCGGGGACCTTCGACAACAACTCGGTGAGGGTGGTCGACCCGAGCGGGAGCCTGGTTCCAAAGCAGGAGTACATCCCGACCGGCCGGGGAACCGGGACAATCAAGTTCCTGCTCCCAAACGACCTGACCGCGCAGGAGACCTTCTACGTCTACTTCGACATCTTGGAGAACGGCGCCAAGCCCGTCTACAACACGCTGAACACTGGGGTGGACCTAGGGGATCTGTCTTACTGGCTCTACGGGCAATCCCCAGCCGGGATCTCGTCGATCATACAGGCTAGCCCCAGGGGACCCTACACGATCGACGGCGGAACCCTCGGATCCCCCCCTCCGAACCCTCGCTTCATCGTGGACGACGGCCTGCCCGCCGTGGGGGACTACTCTCTTGTCCTCGGGTACAGGGTCGACGTGCCTGAGGACTACACATCCAGCGGCGAGGACACGTGGGCTGCATATGAGATAACCGTCCCGAGCGGGGGAGGAAACCTTACCTTCTGGTTCAGGGTTGAGTCTTGGGACTCGTCGTATTTCGACTACCTCGTCGTGACTATCAGAGACCTAGCCGGTAACACGCTGGACACGATATTGGTATACAACCCCAATGTGGGTTATTCCTACGGGACCTTCGCAGACTCTGGCTGGTGGATAGCGACGGACTACGATCTCACGCCCTACGCGGGGCAGACGATCCGCGTCAACTTTACCGTGCACACCTACTCGGACGACTGGTACAAGACTTGGGCCTACATCGACAACCTGATCTGGTGCAACCTCTCTGCGACGGTTCAGGCGGACATGGTGGAGGGCTTCGGGGTCAACCTGACCGAGCCCCGGGAGCTGCAGACTTTTGGGCCGCTCAAGGTCGTCGCACGCGTTGACGCGGCGCCCACCGGCGGCATATTGGCGCGCGTGTATGACCCTTCAGGCGCTCTCGTCTCGTCTGCGGCGCTGTACGACGACGGAACTCACGGTGACGCCGTCGCTGGAGACGGGATCTTTACGAACGACAACGTCTATTCGATATCTCCCGGAGATCGCCTCGGAGACTGGAGAATAGTCGTCCTCGCGAACGACTCCTCCGCGTCGATCCTCTCCCCCTCGTACGACGGCCTGATTCACATACCCGGGAGGCCGGACGAGGTGAACTACACCGACTTCTTCAACGTGGACGAGCTGACCTTTGAGGTCAGGGCGAACCTGTCCGGAATAGTCTTTGAAGATGAATGGCCTCTGGCCAGCGGGTTCTCTCCGGGAGTAGATCTACCGGTTTCTGGCGCCAGATTAGGGCTGTTCTTGGACAACGGGGACGGAAGCTTTGATCCCCTGACCGACTCACTCGTCCGAGTGACGGAGACGAGCTCAGCTGGAGGCTACAGCTTCCTAGCCAGAAACGACACCTACTGGATAGCCGTCGACTCCAGGACCGTCACCTCGCCGAGGGGCCTCAACGCTGGCAGAGACTGGACCGAGACCTGGGCGGAGGGAACGTACGTCGTTAGCTGGGACGGCGCCGCCCACACTGGCTCCCCAGACTTCGGTGGGAGGGCTCCAGAGGTTAGCGACGCCTGCAGCCTGGAGGTCATCTTTTCCGACGGGTTCGAGACGTGGGCCGGCTGGTCGGACTACGGTGCCGGGACCGTCTACCAGTCCGATGAGCAGGCTTACGAGGGATCGTTCAGCCTGAAGAAGGACTTGAGGAACGACCCCAACGGAGGGTACAAGCTCCTCGGCGGAACTGTCGGCCGCGGGGTGATCCTCCAAGGCTACGCCTACAGGCCGAGCCTCTGGGCTGGGGGGAGCAGGGACAGGATTGGTCTGGAGGACTCCTCGTTCAACGGCTACACGTTCACGGTGGATCACCGCAGAGGAAGGATCTGGATAGACAGGAGGGACGGGGGGGCGCCGACCAGGATATCCCCCCGCGTCTCTTGGGATCCGCCCGAGGACGAGTGGTACTTTTGGAAGATGATCTTCTTCGCTAACGGTACAATCGCATTCCAAGTGTACGATCTGAGCGGCGACCTTCTGGCGCAAGTGAGGGCTACCGATACAACATACACATCCTTCGACAGAATAGTCATTCACGGCGGATATGAGTACTACGTCGACGAGCTGACGCTTTGGAGGCCTGGAACAAGGTGTGAGCATGTCTCACTGGTCTCCGCTGGCGACTACATAGGGGAGAGCCTCGACTTTGGCTTCAGCTTCGACGTAATCGTCAACACGTTGGACGCCGATCACGACCCCCTGAACCCCAGGGTGGCGCAGGGAACCCTGAGACAGTTTCTCCAGAATGCAAACGCGATCTCCGGAGGTGATAGGAGCTGGTTTGTGTTCATGACCCCTCCGAACGTCCAGCCCGATCCATCGCACTCTTGGTGGAGGATTGACGTCAACTCCTCGCTCGGCCAGCTCCCCACAATCACCGACGGCGGCACCGAGGTTAACGGAACCGTATTCACCCCCTCCCTCTCGATCAACGACGCCAACCCGGGGGCGCTCGGACCCGCAGGTGCGGTAGGAACCGGTCCCGACGGAGTTCCGGGGACCGGGGATGAACCTTCGCTCCCACGCTACAGCCTGCCCGAGGTCGCCATCTACGGCAAAGGCATGAACCTCGAGGGACTGGTGGTAGAAGGAGCAAGCTCGGTGAAGATAGCAAACCTGTCAATCTACGGATTCTATTCGAGCTATGGATCGGGCGGAGCCGTGAGGGTGAAGTCTTCGGCGACGGGGACGGTGATCTACGGGTGCTTCGTTGGCGCGAGGCCGGACGGACGCGATCCCGGATCGGAGGGAGAGTGGAGAAACTCCAGAATGGGGATCTTAGTAGAGGGCGACTCGTCCCAGGTCCTCTACTCCGTCGTCTCCTACAACTGGGGAACCGGAATCCACTTCACGGGATCGACGGTGTCCTCCGGCTTGGTTCAAGGATGCCTGATAACCTCCAACGGCTTGAAGCAGGTGTTCGACCCGGCCTCGTCGGGAGGTCCCGATGGAATGTCGATGGAGGCCGCGGCCAGCGGGGTCGAAGTGAGGGTAAACCTCATAGCCAACAACACGTGCTACGGAATTGACAGCTGGTTCGCGCTTGGCGGCATGAGAATAGAAGAAAACAACATCACGCTCAACGGCTGGGAGCCTTACCAGGGCGAGGCTGGCGGGGTGAGGCTGTTTGGAAACCACAGTGTAGTCAGCCGCAACGTGATCTACTCCAACTACGGGGGCGGGGTCGTCGTAGCGAGGACCGTACCTCCACCCAGTTGGGGGTCGCCGGGCAACGCCCTAGACAACGACCTGACCCAGAACTCGATGTTCAACAACACCGGGCTGGGTGTGGACATCGATAACACCACCCTTGCGGGCGCGGGGAACCCGAACGGGGATCATGTGACCGTCAACGACGGGGCACTCAACCCCGGGGCCCCGAACCTGAAGGTGGACTACCCGGTGATCACCTTCGCGGCCTACAACGGAACCCATGTGTACGTGGAGGGGTTCGTGAACTCCGAGTCGGCCGGGTCTGGGTCTCCGGAGTTCGCCGGCGCGACCGTGGAGATCTTTATGGTCAACAACTCTCAGGCGGGAGACAACTTCGACGGCAACCTCTATGGTTCCAGATACTACGGGGAGGGGTTCGCCTACCTCGGGAGCCTCAGCACCGACGCCAACGGGGAGTTCTCAGGCTGGATCCCTGTGTCTTCACTCCCCGCAAGGCTGAGACCCGAGGCCGGCAGCCTGCTAACTGGCACCACCACCCTCTCGGCCGCCGGAACCTCGGAGTTCGGCCCGAGCGCAAGGATAGGAGGGGTGAGGCTGAATGTCTCCGTTAGGAAGTCCCTCACCCCGACGGCCCCCTGCTACTACGAGGTCACGCTGAACGTCACCAACCGGAATCCGACGCCTGCGCCTGGGGTGAGGGTGTACGACGTCGTTCCGGCGAACATGCTGATCGAGTCTCCCACGCCCCCATACCAGGGAAATTCCGGCGGCGTGTACTGGTGGTCGGTCGACCTCGGCCCGTCTGGGTCCCCCGACTCCAGCCAGCTCATCACCTACACCCTCAGGTCGTCTGCCTGTGGGTTGGTGGACTACAACCTGTCCGAGGCCTTTACCCTGGGAGTTGACCCGACGGAGAGCTACCTGAACATATCGGCCTCTGAGTTCGTCGACGTCGTGCTCTACCCGGACTCGACCTACGAGGTCAGGAGGGTCTGGGGATTTCTGACGGTCTCCAATCCGACCGGCGACGTCGTCTCAGACATATGGATTCGACTGGACTCTGTCGGGATGGAGTTCTACCCCGACTACCCTACCCCAAGCGACTCGCCAGTCTCCCCGCCCCTCCACGTACCGGAACTCAGGCCGGGAGACTATCGGAGATGGAGGTACGAGGTGGATCCGGGTCTTCTAACTCCGCCGGTGTCGGCGCTCGAGGCGGTCACGCCCTCCACCCCAGCCTGCGGCGAGTCAACGAACCTCACGCTCCGGATAACCCTCCGGTTCACCGACCGGCTCAGAAACGTGAGCCTGCTGAAGCCTATCCCGGCCTGGTTCACCCCCGGATCGGTCACCTCGACCGGAGGATCGGTGAGCCTCTCAGCAGACTCGATCGAGTGGGACATAGGGGATGTCAACTCAGGAGAGACCCTAGAACTCGTCATAACCGGATCAGCTAGGCTGACCGGTGCCGAGCAGTTTCCACAGGGGTCCCTCACCTTCAGGAGAGATGATGCGATGCTTCTCCATCGGATAAGGGGCGTCCACGCCGTTGGGGCGGCGGCGCTGAATGTGGAGAAAAACCTGTCCGAGGAGGGCTACTCTGTGAGGGCCAGCTTCACGAACCTAGCTAGGGATCTCGTCTACAACCTGACGGAGGTGTGCGTGTGGAGGGGGTCCCCCCCGCCCGCTGGCGAGCCGGTCTTCTGCTACACACCCGGCGAGGCGATCTCACCCGGTGAGATCTGGGTCGGCCCATGGAGGCCAGATGCGCTCGCCAAAGGGGTACCGGAGTACTACGCCACGGCTAACTTCACAGTCGTGCCTGTGGTGGGTGGAGTCCAGGTTCCCCTGATCGAGGCCGTGAATGGGACGTACCTCGTCAAGGCCACGCTGCTGGAGCCCAACCTCTCGTGCGAGGGAGCGAGACCTCCCTCCCCGCCCGAACTGACGTTCTCCAAGTATGCTGAACCGGGCGTCGCGTCCATGGGAGACGCGGTGACCTTCACGATCACCGTGAGGAACGTTGGAGGGTCTGAGAGCGGGATCATAATCCTAGAGGACGAGCTTCCGGAGGAGCTGACATATGTGCCCGGCTCCTCAAGCGTGAGCGGAGTCTCCGTTGAGCCAGAGATCTTAGGTTCGATCCTCAGGTGGACCCTCCCCCCCCTCCCCCCGGGAGGCGAGTGGACCCTGTCTTTCAGCGCAACAGTCTCCTCCCTCCCGGTCGGATCCGCCACCGTGTACAACGTCGTTCTCTACGGCGGAGAGGTGGTTGCCAGGGCTCCGGTAGTCATCGTCAGGCCTCCGGGACCGGCGCCCGCGGCGTCTCCTGCGAGGCCGCTTGAATTGGCCAGGCTCTCGATATCCAAGGAGTGCTCGCCGGCAGAGGTGACGATAGGAGATGTTGTCAGCTGCAGGATCGTATTGACAAATGTGGGCAACGGCTCTGCCGCCAACCTTACCCTGGTAGATGTCCTCCCGGCGGGGCTGACCTTCGTCGAGGGTTCGGCCAGTCCACCCCCCCACCAAACCGCGCCGGGCCGACTTGTCTGGAAGGTGTCCGAACTTCCACCTGGAAGGGCTTTCGCCGCGGTCTTCCACGCGGTGGTGACGGCGGGGGCGGGAGGGTCCCTCATTAACGTGGCGTACACCCAGAACTATACGGCGACGTACAGGATAGGCGTGCGACCCCCGCCGACGCTGGGCCCCGTGATCAGCAAGGTGGGCACGTACCTTGGAAACCAGACGATCAGGTACACGGTCTCGGTCTACGTGCGCGGTGGGCCGGTGGATGTCGTGGTTGTCGATAGACTCCCCGAGGCCGCGTCGCTCCTGCCTGAGAGCGTCTCAACACACGGGGTGGAGTACGCGTCGAGGGAGCCAGCTAAGAATGTCCTGAAGATCGCCCTGAGGCCTGCGCGGGCAGGCACGCCGGCAACCGTCACCTACTTGGTCAAGCTCCCACCGGGCTTGGCTGGGGACGTTATCAACGTGGCAGAGCTACCAGAGTTCGGATTGATGGCCTCAAGCGTGGTGAGGGTGCCTCCCACCTTCCTCACGGCCGCCGTGGGAGGCGCCTCCGCCCTCCCCATGCTGGCTTTTCTTTTGATATCTTTGGGACTTAGGAGGCGGAGGCTCGTGCTCTACGACTCGCGTTCCATTCGCTTTGCGATACTTACGGGGGGCCCCGGGAGCCTCTCAGGCGTGAGAGAACTGGCTCTCGTGACTAGCCCAGCCGCCAACGACCTATTGGCCGACTCAACGGTCGGCCCGACGCTGGCCGACCTCATAAGAAGGGGCACGGTAGAAGTGCACGATTTGGAGGAGGGTGCCCTCGTTCAGGCCCTCATGCTCGCGAGGACCACGGGAATGAGCCTAGAGTCTGCCACAAACCTGATAGCGGCGGTCACCCGAGGGGCGACGGCCGTGGTCCTCTCTGATTTGCTGGCAGCCTCCGTGGCCCGCGAACTCGGGCTGGAGGTTCTGCTGCTCTCGCCCACGATCTTCGAAGGGGAGGGTGAGCTGAAGTGAGCGCCGTTATCGGGCTAGAAGAGGCCCTGGATAGGAGAAGGAGAAGGAGGACGATGGCCGCCGTCGAGCTCGGTCTGGCAATAACGGTAGTGTCGCTCCTCGTAATAACGGTCCTGTCTCCCATTCTAACTCCCAAGCAGGAAGCGCTGGCGGCTTCTTTGGCCGTGCTGGCCGGTGTGCTCACCTCTCTCTCGTACTACCACTCGGAGGTACTCCCCCCCATGCCGTCGAGATACCGCCTCATGGCCGAGGTTCTGCCGGAGGCAGTCGACTCCGCTGGCTTGTCAGATCTAGAAAAAAGGCTCCTCGCCTACTTGGCCGAACGAGGAGCCCTCAGACCAGCTGAACTGGCGGAGGAGTGGGGGGTTACTCCCTTTGCTATAACCTCAGCTTTGCTGAGGCTGGAGAGGTCGGGATACGTGAGAATCCGGGGGCTGACTTGGGAATAATCGGAGGGCTAACCTTTTGCATAGAACCAGATCTCCTCAGCGCAATCCTAGCGGCCTGCGGCACCAAAAAAGGTATAACAAAGATCCTCCATGGGCAAATCTGAAAAGCGAATGAAGCCTCCTCCCAGAATTCAGCGATGGAGGGTCCAGCTGCTTGTACTAACAAGCCTCACTCTCTTCCTGTTGGCGTATATCCCAGAAACCGCCGCCTCGTCCGGCGCTGAGGGCAAATTGCTCGTCTGGGTATATGCGGCTGACGAGGTACTGGAGAGTCTCGCCTCTGCAAACGGGACTTCTGGAGTAGTGGTCTTGGACGCCGGGTCTCCTCTACATGGGAGGCAAGACGCCGCGCTGATTTTGGTCGGCGGGACCCCTCCTTCCTCCCTAAACTGCCCAATATTCGTTGGCATCGAAATGATGGGTGAGATTCCAAATCTCCCTGCCCAGCTGAGGGGCACCTACGATTCCAACGGGGGCGCGAAACTCATACCATTTAGGCAAGACGAGGGACTTCCGACGCTGACAATTCCCCCTGGTGTTGAGAGGGGGATGGTTTCTGCCGCAGGCGTGGAGGTAGTGTACACATATGACGATGGAGTTCCCGCGGTCATGCTGATCGAGAAAGAGCCACCGATCGTACTGGTGTCGGCTAACCTCAGTGAGTGGGCTCTAGAAGAGCCCGGCACTCTCTTGACGTTGATCGCGGTCCTGACCGACCATCTTTCTCCAGGCGCCGCAATCCCACCTGAATTCATCGCGGTCTCGCTGGCTGGGCTTGTAGTCTTGGGCTCCCTGAGAGCAACGTTCAGCAGGCGGAGGCAGGTTCACCAGCCGCAGAGAGTCAAGAGGGTTCCCAAATCCGGTGTTTTATCCCACCCCATCAGGGCAGTACTCCTCTCCCTCCTGGACGATGTGGGGGCCGCCAGCGTGTCCGAGCTCAGCGATCAGCTTCAGATCCCACGCAGCACGCTCAAGCATCACTTGGGGGTAATGGAAAGGGCCGGTTTGATCACGTCGGAAGAGATCTTGGGGGAGCGGATCTACTTTCTGCCGGGCAGGAGGAGGGACGCCGCGGTGCGCGTGGCCTTGCGCAATTCAACTCGGAGGAACATCTTAGTTCTCCTTGAGAGGGAGGGCCCCCAACCCATAAGGCTCTTAGCGGACAGGCTTGGCGTCTCGACCGAGACCGTCAAGAGGAACGTCGACATATTAGAGGAGCTTGGGCTGGTTGAGACCCGGAGAGTTATGGGAAAAAGGTTGGTCTCCCTTTCTGGGTCGCCCACCATTTATCACGTAACCCACGTGGGAGAACGCAGAGGTCAATGAGCCGCTTCAAATACTTTCCATACAGGCCGAGAAAGCGCCAAGTCGAACTGATCGAGTTCATAGCGGCCAACCTGAGGAGGGGGGCCAACATATGCATCCAGGCGCCGACGGGGTTCGGCAAGACCCCGGTGGTCCTTGCGGCCCTTCTCGACCAGGTGGAGGGCTCCGACCTGAGGATCATCTGGGCGGTCAGGACGGGAAACGAGACGGACAGGCCAATAGAGGAGCTGACGGCCGTGTGGAAGAGCTGGGGTAAGGGGCCCTTCGGACTCTCGCTCCGGGGCAAGAGGGACATGTGCCTGCTTGCGAGGGAGAGGGGGGTCAGGGACTACAGGGCCGTCGAAAACCTCTGTCGCCTGAAGAAGGAGACGTGCGTGTACTACAGGAGGGTTCGCCCACTGGAGGGCCTGACCGACAGGCCGCTGACGTTCTCGGAGCTGATGAGGGTGTCGGCGGAGAGGAGGATGTGCCCATACTACCTGCAGTTCTTGGCCCTGAGAGATGCCACGCTGGTGGCCTTAAGCTACAACTACATCTTGGGACCGGCTGGCTGGGCAATAAGGAGGATCATACCCTTCAGCAAGTCTATCCTCGTGGTGGACGAGGCCCACAACATCGAGGGAGCCGCCATGTCGATAAACTCGGAGAAAGTGACTACCACCACGGTGGAGAGGGCGATCGACGAGGTTAGAGAGTACTTCCCCGAGGAGGAGGGCCTGCTCGAGAGTCTCGGATCGATCCTGCTCGAGATGAGGAGAGTGGGCCAGAAAATAGATGAGGACGGGGTCTTCTACCCCCTAGACCTCCTGGCGGCGGGCGGGCTCGAGGAGGAGGACGTCGCTAGCATCATCAAGCTTGGTAACCAGGTCCAGAGGTTGAGGGCCGCCGAAGGGAAGGCGCCCAGGTCGTCTCTGCACCACTTGGGAGAGTTCCTCGAGAAGTGCCTCAGGCTTGCGGGAGAGGAAGGGGTGGCCTTCATAGTCTCGAGGGCGCGGGATCGCCTGGAGTTCGAGGTCTGGGACATGCGGGCCAGGGAGTTTCTCTCCAAAATCTGGCCCAGGTTCTACGCCAGGATATTCATGTCCGGCACCCTCGCCCCGGTAGACGCCTTCGCAGAGGCCGTCGGCCTAGACTCGTGCGCCCCCGCCAACGTGCCCTCTGAGGTAGATCCAGAGAGGGTGGAGTCCTTCATCACCAGAGACCTCACCACTAGGGGCGAGTCGCTACCGCCCGGCATGGCCGAAGCCTACGTGGATTCCATCTCAGACTTCTTGGAGAACGTTCCGGGGAACGTCGCGGTGTTCACCGCCAGCTACAGGATTCAGGGCGAGATAATTGACGGCGTCTCGGAGGCCTGCGCGAGGCTCGGCAGACCTCTCTTCGTGGAGAGAGAGGACATGAGCGGGGACGAGGCCCGGAGGGTGCTTGAGGAGTTCAAGGGCGCCGCCGAGACCGAGAGCCCCGCGGTCCTGGTCGCCCCAATGGGCGGGAGGTTCAGCGAGGGTGCTGACTTCCCGGGTAGGGAGCTGGTCGGAGTCTACTTGGTTGGGATACCCTTCGATCGAATGAACACCAGGACCAGGCTCCTGCTCGAGTTCAGAGAGAAGGAGCACGGAAGGGAGAGGGGAAGGTACCTTGCCTACGTGGTTCCCGCTCTCCGAAGGGCCTCCCAGGCTCTGGGCAGGGTCATAAGGTCTCACGACGAGCCAGGCGTGTTCGTGCTCGGGGACAGTCGGTACGCCAGGCCAGCCTACTTCTCCCTCCTCCCAGACTTCGTTAGGGAGACGGCCACGGTCGTGTACCACGAAGACCTGCCTCACTACCTCCGGCAGTGGACTTCCAAGAACCTAGAGGGGGGCTAGCGAGAGACGAGGTCCTTCAGGAAGTTCGGCAGCTCGGCGAGGCCCAGGTGGACTCCGGGGTTGTAGAACTTCAGGGATCCCCTCAATCCCCTCTCCGCATACCGCTCCTCGAGGAGGTCCCTGTCGACCTCGAGGGGGGAGTCGGAGCCCATCACGAACCCCCACATCCCGCTCTGGTAGGTGGGCGTGAAGGCCAGGTAGAGCTTAACGTGCCCGAACACGGACTTGAAGACGTCGTAGAGTCCCTTGGTGACCTGCGGGTAGAGGAAGGGGGTCTCAGCCTGGGCGACGGCTATGCCGCCCCGAGCCAAGACGCCCTTGACCTTGGAGTAGAAGTCCCTCGTGAAGAGCTTTCTCGCCTCGCCGACCGGATCGGTGCTGTCGACGATGACCACATCGAACCGCTCCTCTGTCTGGCCCATGAACTCGTACCCGTCCGCTATCACGAGTTCGTGCCTAGGGTCCGAGTAGGACGCCGCGAGCTGGGGGAAGAACCTCTTCGAGACCTCCACCACCCTCTCGTCCAGCTCTGCCTGAACCACCCTCCGGACGGTGGGGTGCTTCAGAATCTCTCTCGCCGCCCCGCCGTCTCCTCCCCCCACGATCAACACGCTCCGGGGTCTGGGGTGGGTCATCATCGCCGGATGGACCAACATCTCGTGGTAGATGAACTCGTCCCGCTCCGTTAACTGGATCAGGCCGTCCAACACCAGTATTCGGCCGTACTCGTACGTGTCCAGCACGTCTATCCTCTGGTACTTGCTCTTCTCCGACCAGAGGAAGCCCTTGACTCTGAAGGAGAGAGTGAGGTTCTCCGTGTGGTGGTCCGTGAACCACACGTTGGCCCTCTCTCTCTCAGCCGAGGGGGTGGCCATGCTCCCCTGCCCTCCCCACGGGAAAGACCGACGCCCTTATAGCCTCTACGCCCCTGATGGAGTGGAGCGTCTTCACCAGCTCCCTCGCCTTCGACACAGGCCCGGCTACTATCGTGACCTCTAGACACCTGCCTACGTCCAGGTGTACGTGGGAGGTCGACCTGATTATCTCGATGAACCTGTGCTGGATCTCGGTGATCCTCTCCGAGGTCTCCTCGTGTCTGTACAGGACGGTCACCGACCCCACAACCTCGTAGTCCTCGCCGCTCTCCAGCAACCAGGCGCGGTCGCCTATGTATTCGGCTATGGCCTCGCTTATGGCCTTTGACCTGCTCGGCACATCCAGCGCTTCGACGATTCTGTCGAGCTCCTTGAGGAGTCCGCTCGGGATGGATACGCCGGTGCGCGTTATCTCGGTCAGCTCGAACCCTCCCCACTAGGAACGATATCCGCATCTTATTGAGCGTTATCGAGATGGGCGGACCCGTCCTACCTCTTGGGGGCTGGAAGGATCAACTCCTTTGGAGCGCGACTGAACGGTTCTAGATACGGTCTCAGGACCCTTGGGACCTCCACGGCTCCGTCAGGCCGCTGGTAGTTCTCCAAGATCGCGGTGATTGCCCTGGTCGTGGCAATGGCCGTGCTGTTGAGGGTGTGGACGTAACCTCTCGTCCCGTCACCCCTTATGTACCTGATCCCCAGCCTGAAGGCCTGCCAGTCCAGACAGTTGCTGCAGCTAACCATCTCGCGGTACCTGCCCTGCGCCGGCATCCAGGCCTCCAAGTCGAACTTCCTGGCCGCCTGCGGGCCGAGCTCCGTGGCGCATATGTCGACTATCCTATACGGAATTTCGAGGGCCTGCCAGAGTTCCTCCGCATTTTGAATGAGCCTCTCGTGCCACTCCCAGCTCTCCTCAGGCATGCTGAAGACGACCTGCTCCACCTTGTGGAACTGATGCACCCTGAATATTCCCTTCGTGTCTCTCCCGTGGGCGCCCGCCTCCTTGCGGAAGCAGGGGCTCACCCCGACGTACAGGAGGGGTAGGCTCGCGTCCTGTATCTCCTCCCTCGCGTGCTGCGCGACGAGCGGGTGCTCGGACGTGGATATCAGGAAGAGGTCCTCCCCCTCGACCTTGTATATCGCGTCGATGAAGTCCTCGAGGGGTGTAACCCCCCTGTAGAGCTCTCCCCTCATCATGTAGGGTGGGATGACGAGGCGGAAGCCCTTGGCCGTCAGCCTGTCCACCGCAAAGAGCATCAGGGCTATGTCGAGCCAGACCAGGTCCTCGTATAGGTAGTAGAACCTGGCGCCCGAGACCTTGGCCGCCCTCCTGGTGTCTCCCAGCCCCAGCACCATCTCCGCCTCGTCCGCGTGGCCCTTCGGCTTCCAGTCAATGACCTCGTAGTCCACCCTGAAACCCCACCTCTCTGTCTCCTTGCGGAATTGCTCGAGGTGGCCCTCCCAGACCATCGGCTTGCCCCAGAACCTTATGGGAACCCCCTCCTCTCCTTCGGGGCACGTAGGGACCTCCGGGTGGAGGGGGGCCGCCGGAAGTCTCCACAGGGCCTCCATCCTCAGCTTTGTGAGCCTGGAGTACTCGGCTTCCAGTAACTTGACCTCTTGGGCAGCCCGCTTGGCTTCCTTCAGGAGGCCTTCTTTCTCGTCTCCCGGGGCCCTCGCTACCCTTGCGGTGATCTCGTTTCTATACCTCCTCATCTCGTCGAGCTTGAACTTGGCCTCCCTCCATCTCCTGTCTAAGTCGACGATTTCATCGACCACCGTGGGATCCATCCCTCTCCGTTCTAGGTCTTCCTTGAGGTAACTCGGGTTGGTTCTGAGGATTTCTAACAAGCTCCACACTTTGTATCAACACGACGGAATTAGAGAGCGATTAAAGGGTTTAGGTACCCCGCGTGTGAGTCGGCCGGATAGGCCGCCGGCGACTCGGGTGGTTCTGCTTTCGGAGGGCGCATCTCGTCCTCGTAGCACCGTAGGAGGGTCTCGCAGGATGAGAGGTGAGGCTGACCGGCGAGTTCGTCAACGCAGTGAGTTCTTAGCTGGCGCCTCGCTGGAGAGGGTATTGGTTGGGCGCCTCGGTCCGCCCATCAGTCCTCACCGCTCAGGTGAAGGAATTAACCTCATTGGCGCCTGTATCGACGTCCTCTCCGCGGATTTAAACCCTCAACAGAGACCTCCTCTGCTACCCCCGCGGAACTCAGGACGGCGGCTGCAAAGGCCCCGATAACCCCTAAGCCGCTGCCCCCCAGTTCCCACAGCTCTACGCCGTGAGCTTCAGCTACCCTGTGAACTTCCTCTAGGGCAACCCGTTCTCTGCAGATCCTCTCCGCCAACTCTACAAGGGCGTCGGTGGGAGGGGAGTCCAGTAGGAGGGCCAGCCCCGGGTTGCTGTCCATCCCACTTCTATCCGCCACGATGGATCCAAACTCCTCCAAGAGCAGCCAAGGATCTCCACGGGCTTCAATGGCCCACGCCATGTTCTCACGGCCCCTGCCGATTAGGGAGGGATCTGCCAGCTTCACTCTAAACAACCTGACTCCAGTCGGGGAGTAGGATTCCAAGTGTTCGACCCCCTCCACACATATCTCGCCAGTTCCGTCGTCGTCTCCCAAGTCATCGGCGCCTATGTAGACGGTCGGAGGTCTTCCAACCCATATTCGCGATTCACTCCCGTGAACACCCTCCAAGACATCACTCCCCCAGCTCCTTAATGAGCAGAGACAGGACTAGGTCATCTACTCCCTCCGCCCACCGTCTTTTTGCCACTATCTCGTTTCTGAACAGCACAATGGCCGCGACGACGACGCCTGGACCAACGTAGACCTTCGGCTTGCTGCTGACGAGTTCTACGAACCCCCTCTTCCACAGCCTCTCGACGAAGGCGCTCACCTTGGGATGGCCCGGAAAGACGAACGCCATCTCCCCGTCAAACGCTATGGTCTTTCTCCCAACGACGACCGTGCCCTTTCTACCGCGCAGCCTGTTTGAAGCCCTCCTGATCGCCCTCTGTATCATTCCTGCCTCAGCAACCGTTAGAGAGATCTTAGAACTCTTTCTTCTGAGGGTTCTGACGAGCTTTCGTAACTTATCGCCCTCAGTCTTACCCCGATTGCTGGCGCCCAAGAGAGATCCCCTCGAACCAGTGGGACCTTCACGCCCTGTCTGGGGTCTATAGATAAAAAGATGCGACGCAAGCCCCGCTAGTGGACACAAAGGGTGGCATATTTGGCGACTACCCTCATCGCAGACCGCTCCTCCTCTTGGCTCCCACGGGCCTTCTCTTCTTGTGTCTCCGCATCTTCCTGGCGCCCAAGCCGTGCCTTGACTTAGAGGACCTCAGTCTCCCTACCATAACGTAAGCAGCCACCGCCCCACCGGCCGCGAGCGATGCGACCCCCGCTGCGACCCTCAACCTCCCACTTCCGCTTTTAGCTTCGCCCTCTGGACTAGGAGGACTTATGGCCTCCACCGTTAATTCCGTGCCGTTGACGTCGACGAAGTAAAGCCCGGCGGCCCATGTGGGGAAGGAGAGGGTGACGTTTTTCGTGCCCTTGCCGGGGATGCGGACGACTTCTGACGTCTTTACCGTCCCGTTCACATTAACCTCCACGACGCAGGTCGTCTCTAGATCACCTACGTTGCTTAGCGTGGCCGTCAAGTTAACGACCTCGCCGGAAACGACCGTGCCGTTGACCACGGTTACTTCGAGCAGCCTGCACTCGCCGGGAGACAGGACGCGAACCTCCAGGGGACCCAGCTTGCTGACCTTCACCTCGTGTACTCCCGGCTTCTCCAGGGTGACTTCGAATTGCACGTCCTTTGAAGACATCGGTTCGATCATGACCGTCTTGCTGTCGACAACCCTTCCGTCGACGATCAGCGCGAGCTGGATGTCTCTCTCCATTTCCCCATCGTTCTCAACGGTAACGTACACTTTGAGCGTATCCCCGGGCATCAGCTCGGAGGAGCTGGCCCTCAGGTTCTTTACCTTAAGTTCCCCAGGCTCGAGCACGTGAATCTGGGCGGAGAAGGAGCCGCCGACATCTATCCAGTGGTCCCCTGGCTGGTTTAGCTTGACCTTCCATGTCAGGTCTCGGCTCTGTCCGGGGGCCAGCACGCCCGTTTTCGTCTCTAGGTGTGAGCCGTCCAGCTTTGCCTCCACCTCGTAGGTTCCCTCCGCGGTACCCACATTGTTTACCCTGACGCCAAACTCTACAGTCTCTCCCGGCGATACTTGACGCTTGCTCACCCAGAAGTTCGTGAGGGTGATCTTGGGCTTGGCAACAACCTCCACTCGAGCGTGGGGGGGACCGCAGTTCGGCAGCTCCCAGGGGGCCTTGCCCGTGAGGTTCTCGGTCTCACTCCAGATCTTGAAGAGGTTCTCGACCGGATCGACGCCGGGCTCTCGCGGCGGCGGGACGTACATCACCCACAGGCTGTAGTTTCCAGGGGTCTGTGGCGCCCTCATGGTCGCCCTGAGCCTGTACTTCGACCCCGTGGAGCTGGGGATTCCCTCATATATCTTAACGAAGGCCCCCCTCACAGGAGGCCACTTATTGGACCACGACCCAACAAGTATGAGCGCCATTGGAGCATCGGAAGATGTCTTCTTCAGCCAGACCTCCACGTAAACTTCAAACTCTTCGCCAACCCCCACCCTCGCGATCCTCTGACTCCCGGCAAGGGACGAGTTCAGGTCGACGTACCACACCTTGACGTAGCTGGATATTGGGCAGAATAGCGTGCACGCACCTGTCGGGAGCCTGGCCAATCCCTCACTAGAAGTACCCGCCCCGCTTGGCGCCGCCATGAGGGCCGAGAGCAGGATCAGCAACACGAGGCCGCTTTTCCTCAAGCCACCCTCCGGACCACCCTCCCCGACGGGTATAGATAGGTATTTCGACACATGCGGGGCTCATCCGCCTGGCAGCTCGCCTGACGACAGAAGCCATTAGCTCGTAGTGCCCGAGGGGCCGTCAACTTTACGTATTTTTCCCCAGATGTTACGATAGCGGCGCGGGGTGGATGGAATGTGTGAGGGCGTGAAGATCCATGTGGTGGACATCTCCCCTCCAGAGGGGACCAACATAATCGTGGCTCAGTCCCACTTCATCAAGACAGTAGAGGATGTCTACGAGGCCCTGATCGAATCGTGCCCTTCGATAAAGTTCGGGATAGCCTTCTGCGAGTCGTCGGGGAAGAGGCTGATCAGGCACGTTGGAAACGACCCCGAGCTCGAGAAGGAGGCCATCGAGAGGGCGAAGAGGCTCGCCGCGGGCCACACTCTCGTCATCCTGATTCGCGACGCGTGGCCGATCAACGTCCTGAACAGACTGAAGACCGTGAGCGAGATCGCCAACATCTTCGCCGCCACGGCAAACCCGCTTCAGGCCATAGTGGCGGAGACCAGCCAGGGGAGGGGGCTGCTTGGGGTCGTTGACGGCCTCACGCCGCTTGGCGTCGAGGGCGACGAGGACGTAAGAGAGCGCAAGGAGCTTCTGAGGAGGTTCGGCTACAAGCTTTGACGCGTGGATGACCGTTTCAAAACGTTGTCAATGGTCCGCCGACGGTTCTAATCGAAATCCATAAAGCCTCGGGGCTTTAGGATACGTGGGCCACCCTCCAAGGGGTCCCGGCCCGAGTCCGGGTCGGGTCCCCCATTCAGTCAACTTTTTTCACTGCGTCCGAGTGATCGGCCCGTGCTGGCTGGGAAGCTCCCACCCGATCAGCTGAGGGAATTCCTGAGCAGAATCTACGAGCCAAGGGACGATGTCCTCTTGGGTCCAGGGTTGGGCGAGGACTACGCGGCCCTCTTGGCCGACGGGGTCGCGGTGGTGGTTCACTCGGACCCCATCACCGGGGCCGGTAGGAACGCGGGATGGCTGTCTGTCCATGTGGCGTGCAACGACGTCGCCACTTCGGGGGCAGACCCGAGGTGGCTCGTCGTGACCCTCCTGGCCAGCGGCGGCACCACGTTCGAGAGGCTCGAGGAGCTGGCCGATCAGATACGGTCCGCCGCCGACGAGGTCGGGGCGAGCGTGGTCGGCGGCCACACGGAGGTTACACCCTGGCTCGACCGAGACATAATTGTCACGACGGCCATAGGATTCACGAGCCCCGACAGGCTCATCAGGAGTTCCGGAGCGAAGCCCGGTGACCTGGCCATAGTGACCAAGGCGGCTGCCCTCGAGGGGACGGCCATCTTGGCGACCGACCTGAGGGGGAGACTCGCCGAAAAGGTCGACGAGGGCGTTTTAGACAGGGCTGCGGAGTTCATCCGAGAGATAAGCGTGGTCAGGGACGCGAGGATCGCCGCCGACTTAGGGGCGCACGCGCTCCACGACCCCACCGAGGGGGGAATAGCCGCCGGAATTCAGGAGGTCGCCATGGCGTCCGGCGTCGGGGTCGTTGTCCGCGAGGAGGATATCCCGATCAGGCCGGAGACCCAGGTAGTGTGCGAGGCCCTGGGGGCTGACCCCCTTCGACTCGTGAGTTCGGGCTCCCTGCTCATAGCGGCCCCAGTGGACTCGGCCGAGGAGATCGTCCGCGAACTCAGGGCGAACGGCATCGCTGCGGCGGTGGTGGGAGAGTTCGTCTCTGATCCCTCCGTCCGCGTCTTGGAGAGGTTGGACGGGTCGAAGCTCGACCTCAACAGACCCGTTTCTGAGGAACTCTGGAGGGTCCTCTCAGGGTAGCTCATCCGTACTTGGATATCCTGCCCACGAAGATCTCCTGCCTGACAGCGTCGACGAAGACGTCAGCGCCCATGACCTTGGGTAGTTTCCTGACCACGTCCCTCTCCGTCACTATCCCCACTATCTGGTCACCGTCTCTCACCAGCAGGCTTCCGACCCCCAGCGACCTCATCTTCTTGAGGGCCTCACTGACGTCGACCTTGGAGTCGATCGAGGCGATAGAGCACCTCCACGTTGGGTCGAGCGGAGTATCGGAGATCTCGCCCCCTCTCCCCACCTCAATTGCCTCCACCGTCCTCCAAGATCCCAAGAGAGAGACGACATCCTTCAGCGTGATGATCCCCGTCAGGCTTCCGGTCTCTCCGATGAACGGAACCCTCCGTATGTTGAACTCGACCATCTTGGCGATCGCGTCGTAGAGCGTGGATCCGGCGTCCGCCGTGATCAACGGGGAGCTGGCTATCTCACCGACGCGAACATAAGTCACGTGTCCGGAAAGCGCGTCCACGATGTGGCGCTCTGATACAACGCCCACAGCCTTGCCTTTGGCGCCGACAACGGGGATTGTCCCAAAGTCGTGCTCAAGGAACTTCTCCACCAGCCTCGCGAAGCCCTCCTCGAAGCCGACCGTTACGACGTCCCGGGTCATCACATCCCTTGCGAGTCTCTCGTTCAGTTGTGAGAGGGTTCTATCCTCGGCCCTGACGAGATCGCGGAGGATGTCCTTGGCAGATATTATCCCGACAAGCCGCCTCTCCTCCTGCACGAGCGCGTGCCTAACCGCCCTGTTCTTCAACCCCCTTAGGACGTTTACTAGAGGCGTCTGGGGCTCTACGACAACGGGGGGCGGGTATCTCCCTATCAAGCCGATCAGGGCGCCCAATCTTAG
This sequence comes from Thermoproteota archaeon, assembly GCA_027491555.1. The sequence continues at coordinate 53,952 of JAOZGN010000006.1, read as the reverse complement.
ACCTCCCTGGACAGGAGAGTGTGCACGTCTGGCCATAGGGCCACAAGATCATTAAAAATAGGCCCCGAGGGAGTGCGCAAGTACCGCCATGATGGTGAGCGTGAGGACCACAAGCATCTCCGCAGAGCGTCTCTGGGACGTAGAGACTCCTTTACCTGCTCCTGTTCAGATACAGCTTAACGTGACCGTTCACAAGCTTGAGCCAGCTGGCCAGGGAAAGGCAAAGGGATCGTTCGTCGTCTCGGCAACTTACAATCCGGCGGTGGCCCAGATAACGATCAGAGGGATAGTCCTGATCCAGGGGAGCGAAAAGGAGGTTAAGGAAGCCGTTCAGAGGTCCAGCTCTGGTAAGCCCCCCGACGCCGTGGTCCAGGCGGTGTTCTCATCCGCGATGGCCGACGCCGTGGTGGCCAGCCGATCCATCGGCGTCCCCCCGCCGCTCCCCGCACCCGTGATATCGAGGCAGCAGAGAGGCCAGCAGGGATCGGGCTCGCTGGAGTACGCAATTTGAGGGGACTGCCTGGGAACGTGCTTGGACAGGCGGCCAACGCGGCATTAAATCCTGGGCCCACGAGGGTGGGCGGAGACATGCTACTGAGCGACAGGGCCATAAGAGGCCTGTTAGAGTCGGGTAGACTTGAGATAGATCCCCTCTACCCAGACACTATTCGAGAAAACGGTGTCGACCTGAGAATCGGTGAGGAGGTGGCGTTTCCATCCTTCGAGGGCGAAGTGATCGACCTCAGGAGCGCCGATCCGGAGAAGCACTTCGTGATAAGAGAGATCCCAGATGAGGGGCTCATAGTCCCCGGAGACACGAGCCTCCTCCTGGTCACTCAGGAGAGGGTTAGGCTCCCGGAGGACGTGGCAGGGCTCTGCGGTCTCAGGAGCACCTTCGCCCGGTGGGGGTTCCTGTCCGCCCCGACTCTCGTAGACGCTGGCTTTGAGGGGCAGCTGACCGTAGAGGTCGCTTGGACCAGGCCATCCCCCGTGAAGATCTACAGGGGGGTCAGGTTCCTTCACGTGGTCCTCTTCAGGCTCGACGGCAGGTCCTCGAGGCCGTACTCCGGCTTCTATCAGGGGCAGAGGGGCGTGAGCCTCCCCAAGAGCTTGGGTGGTGAGGTTGAGGGTCTTAAGGGTTGAGGTCGCCGGAGGGGACTGGCTCCTGTATCTGGGCGCGAGGGTGTCCCGGAGTTCCAAGCCTGTGGAGGGCATGATCGGGGAGGCGACGCCCAAGAGGATGGAGCTACTCTTCAGAAAGCTCCTGGGTTGGGGACACCTCTCCGTGTTCGAGCACAGCCTCATCCGGGTGTGGATCGAGGACGATCCGGAGGAGGTCAAGTCGAGGCTCTTTCACTGGAAGTTCGTAGAGCTGTCCGAGGATGAGGGGCTCCTGTCCATGAACCCCCGCGTCGCCGTCGAGATGATCGAGCGCGGCGACCATGAGGTCAGAGCGTTTGCCAAGAGGATCCTCCTCCACTTCCCAATTCTCTCCAGGGCCGTGGGACTGAGTTCCAAAGGAGGGGGCCCAGAGGGCGGTTTCCGGGTCGAGCTGTCGAGCGGGGAGGTGGAGGGCATCTGGGTCCACATGCTCCTGTCTTCTCCCTGGCCAGATCCCAGGCACGGCTTCCACGCGTTCTTGGTGGAAGGGATATCCAGGGTCTGCAGCCACCAGCTGGTCAGGCACAGGGCGCTGAGCTTCACTCAGCAGAGCCAGAGGGTGTCTCAGGTCGCCGGGTACTACCTACCCGGCCACCTTGACGCCGAGCTGAGGAGGAGGATGGAGAGGGAAGTCGAGAGATCCCTCAAAACCTACTACGGACTTGTTGACGCAGGCGTGGAGATGGAGGACGCCAGGTACATCCTCCCACAGGCGTGCACCACTAGGATCCTGATTAGCGGTAGGGACTCTGCGTGGACCCACTTCATCAGGCTCAGGGCGGCGCCCGACGCTCAGAGAGAGATCAGACTCGTCGCACAAATGATACAGCGTCTCTCAGGATTGGAACCCAGTCGATGATTGAATGGAACCGACCCCTGCCGGTGAGCGCGAAGCCGGTTTGGGAGGATCCCAGCGCGCTCAGGCAGGGCGACAAGGTGGCGGGGACTCACCCGATGCCGGCGTGAGTGTTTTAGGATGGGGGGGCAAAGAAGAGCCCTCCCCCTCCAGGCCCTTCCTTCTCTCCACCCACATCGACGTGCTTCCAGTCGGATAGGGTCTTGAGTTCCTTCCCTCTCTTCCTCATCAGGTAGCTGTAGGCGGAGAGCGCGGCTGTGGCGCCCATCCCTGCGGAGATGACCGCCTGCTTGTACGGGATGTCCGTCACGTCTCCGGCCGCGAAGACCCCCTGGGCGGACGTCCTGCAGAGCTTGTCCACGACGATCTCACCCTTCCCATTGAGCTCGACCAGCCCGCGGACTATGCCCGTCTCGGGCACGTATCCCATCTCTACGAACACCCCGTCGACCTCGAGCTCCACCCTGCCGTCCGGGGTCTCCACAAGGACCGCCTCCACCTTGGAACGCCCCCGGATCTCCACTATCTTGGACTTGGCGAGCACCCGCACGTTGGGTCGCGAGGTCACCGATTTGAGCACCTCCTCCTCTCCCCCGGGAGTGTCCCCCGGGAACACCCAGTACAGTTCGCTGACTAGGTCAGAGAGCATGCTGGCGGCCTCGATCCCGTGCGGCCCGACCCCCGCGAGAACAACCCTCTTTCCCTTGAACAGGGGGGCGTCGCACGTCGCGCAGTAGCTCACACCTCTCCCCTTGAATTTCTCCTCCCCTGGAACCCCCAGCTCCCTCGGCTTCTTCCCAAACGCGAGGATTAGAGTGTCTGCCTTATGCTCACCTCCAGTCACGGTCCTGACTGCGAAGAGGTCTCCGTCTCTGACGATCTCCACGACCTCATCGTACTTGAACTCAGCGCCAAATAGCTTGGCCTGCTCTTCGACCTTCTTGGAGAGGCTGAATCCGTCTATCGACTTGAACCCCGGGTAGTTCTGAATCTCAGTGGCCAAGAGCAGCTGTCCGCCGACGTCCATCGTGACCACCAAGGTCCTCAGATTCTGCCTGGCCAGATAGAGGGCCGCCGTGAGGCCCGCTATGCCGCCTCCAACAACGATGGCGTCGTACTTCCCGTCTCCGACTGAAGCTCCAGCCATTTCCCCACTCCTCCGCGGGCGCGGCTACGAGGGGGTTAATTAATCTCACAGGGTCCCCACTGGTCATCTGGGCCTGATCTGCTTCCGCACCCAGGGCACCTTCTTCACCTCATCGAATCCCGCGGCCGAGAAGGAGGGCAGGAACTTCTCCCAGAGCTGGGCCCTTACCCTCTTAAACCCCGCCTCAGACGCAATTCTGAGGCTGACCTCGACGGCGTCGAAAACCTGGCCAACTCCCACTCGGGGTTCTCCCCACAGCAGGGCAGCCGCCTTTGGCCCATTCTTTGAAGGAATGGCGTAGAGGAGAAGCGCGAAGTTCCACGATCCCACCCTGAGCCTGAACGCCTTAGGAGAGGGTAGCCCAAGACCTACTTCCGCCTGACCCCAGAGGAGTTCCCAGCTGAGCCTTCCAGGCCTCACGTGTCCTGCAAGGAGACAGAGGTTCTCGGGGAAGTCCCCCGGCCCCAAGCTGACTAACCCTGCCAACCCAGGGGTCGGCCTGCTGCTGGCCTCGGCGACGACCTGCCTGGCCACCTTGGAGAACCCCGTGGCGGAGAAGAACCTCTCGCTCCCCGGTATCGGGATCGTGTCGACCACTTGGAAGCCCCACTTCTTGGCTATCTCGAGGCACCTGTCCAGGAGGGCCTTCCCCACCCCCTTCCCCCGGTACTTGGGGTGCGTCCAAAGGCTCAGCAGAAATGCGTGCTCTCCGACGAGACTGGGGCCACTGTCGGGGGCTATCTCGGCCTCTCCAACGACCTTCTCCCCTTCCACCGCGACTATCGAGATACCCCCACTCCTCTTCAGCGACTTCAGGTACCAGGCGAGCGCCTCCTCGTCTCCCCACCAGCCGAACCTCCGGACCCTCTCCAGCCGGTCGTCTATTCGCTCTCCGTAGGTGTAGACGGCGACGATGTCGCCCACGTCGCCTTCATCTGCCTCCCGCAGGATCATGATGGACAGCCTCTCAGTTTGAGTTCCCGCTCGCCACTCAAAAAAGGTGCCGTCCGACCTCGCCTCACGCGGAGGGGCCTCAGCCTAACGCAGGTAGAGTTGAACGTGTTGCCGCCCCCGACGGCCTGCTTCTCGGGACTGACGAGATCGTTAACAAACCCCTTCGCCAGCCTGCCTGACCTCCTGACCCACGCCACCGCCGCTGGAAGCGACCCGTCAACCTAACCTCAGCCGCGGCCCTCCCACCCGCCGAGGACTCGAGGACTGTCAGGGCCCCGTCCGTGAGTCCAAGCTCCCCGGCGTCTTCAGGACTCACGTGAACCTCATCTAGCGAGTCGAGTTCGTCCTGAGTGCTCGTATCGAGGGGAACTGAACTCGTGAGGAGCCTTATCGGGAATTCCTCCGGGGCCTCCCTCGACCCTGACAAGGAGGCCGCACGCGTCTTGGACAGTCCCTCTGGCAGATGATCCGCCTCCAGGTACCCACTCTGGTCGCCTGCGCCCGATCTCCTTAATACCGTGAGGGGGGAGCGCTCGGCCGTGGCGCGGGGTCAACGCGGGCTCGACCCGAGGCTGGCGCTGGCGATAGGGGTCTCTTCCGTGTCCTCCGCCAGCGTCCTGATCAAGCTGAGCAGCGCGCCGGCCATGGTGATAGCGGCCAACAGACTTCTGATAGCGGCCGCGATTATGTCGCTCGTCTCACTCCCATCTCTACTGAGATCTGTAGAGGTCATTGAGGGTCTGCTCCCACAGCTAGCGGCCTCGGGGATCGCTCTGGCCGTTCACTTCGCGACTTGGGTGACCTCCCTCAAGTACACCTCCGTCGCGGTGAGCGTTGTGCTGGTCGACTCTGCCCCGATGTTTGCCGCCGTCTTGGGGTGGGCCCTCCTTGGAGACAGGATAACCCTTCGAGAGGCCGCCGGAATCGCTCTGGGAATGCTGGGCGCCGCCGCGATCGTTGGTGAGGCCTGGACCCTCACCGAGCGTGACCTCTTGGGAGCAACCCTCGCCCTCGCGGGCGCAGTGGCTCTGGCACTCTACTTGGTGGCGGGCAGGGCGCTGAGGAGGAGCCTCGACACCCTGTCTTACGCGGCGTCCGTTTACGGGGTCTCTGGGCTCGCGCTGGCTGCCGGCGCGCTCTCGATAGGGAGCCCCCTAACTGGCTACCCGTTCAGGGAGTACGCGATCTTTCTGGCCCTGGCCCTGGGACCCTCATGCGTGGGTCACACCCTCTACAACTACGCCCTGAAGTACGTCAAGGCGCACGTGGTCTCGCTGGCGATCTTGATGGAGCCCATAGGAGCGACGGTCCTGGCCTGGGTCGTGCTGGGCGAGGTCCCGTCCCTAAGGGTCGTGATTGGCGGCGCGGTTCTCTTGGCTGGGGTGACGCTGGCCGTCACTAGGTCGGAGCAGGGGTGAGTCCCCGCCACCTTCACTTCCCGAGGGCCTTCCTGACCGCCTCGATGTAGTTCTCGATGCTACCCCACTGCTTGAGGAAGGAGTCCATTATGTCGTAGCCGTACCTCCTCTTGAACTCCTCTCTGCCCTCCTCGGTCATGTCGGCCGGGGTCCAGGGCGGGAAGTCCTCGTAGATCAGCTCAACGTTGACGTCGCTGCCGACTGCGGCCTCGACGGTCCTCTTGATGAGGGAAGAGAGCATCTGGGCCAGCGGACACCCGGGGGCCGTGAGAGTGTACCTGACCCTCACAGTAGTGGGTCCCTCCTTCTCTTCGACGGTGACCTCCCTGATCAGACCGAGATCGACGACGTTGATGGGTATCTCAGGGTCATAGACCCCCCTCAGGGCCGTGAGGATCCTCAGCCTCTTCTCCTCCGAGCTCACGGAATCACCCACCGGGCGCTCTCGATGGGTGGGCGTTAATTAACGCGACCTCATCCCTCCACGGTCGACAGGAGGAGCCTGCCTCTCGGGGTTATGGAGTAGACTACGCGAGACCTCCCATTCTTTGACACCGTCTGGACCCTGGCAATCGCGCCCATCTCCTCCAGCGACTTGAGGTGCTGGTAAACTGCCGGAAGCGAGATCTCCACGCCGGATCCCTTCAACCTCCTCCAGACCTCGTACCCGTGCATCTTACCAGAGGTCAGTATCCTCAGGATCGCCGTCTTCGTCCTCCCGAGCGGCCTGCCAACGCGCTCCCCCTTCACGTAGGCGTCGGTTAAATGGAGCCTCTCAAGTTCCCTGACGGCGGCGGTGGGGTCCTTCAGCCCGGACCCGGTCACTATGAGGACGACTGTGTCTGAGGGAGAGATCTCCCCCTCTACCCTCAGCCTCTCCGCGGCCGCCAGCGTGGAGGCCGCGGCGGGTTCGGCGAATATCCCCTCGGCGCGGGCGAGCTTCCTCGAGGCCTCCAGCATCTCCTCGTCTCCGACCGTGATCAAGTCCCCGCCGCTCTCCCTGACAGCCTCACTAGCCTGGTCCAAGCGGTCTGGCTCAGGAAAGTGGAGATCCAGGGCGACGGCGCTCTCCTCACCCGGTCTCACCCCGTAGAGTCGGACGCCCTCCGACCGCACGAGTCCCAGCTCCCTGGCCTCCGTGATTCCCTTCCAGACCGCGGTCATGAGGGAGCCGCTACCCACGGGCACGACGATCGCGTCAGGCTCCTCCCACCCCAGAGACTCCAGCACCTCCAGCGATATCGTCTTCTCGCCCTCCACGAGGAGGGGATCAGAGTTCAAGACGTTGTAGTATCGCTCTGGAGCCTCCATTCGGCCGTCTGGTGGGGAGACTGCAGCCCCGTAGGCAATCATCTGATAGAGCTTCGCCGGGTCGGTCGGCCCGTCCACCCTCACCGCGCACCCCACCCCCGCCCTAGCCGAGTAGGCAGCGAGAGAGGCCCCAAGGTTTCCCTTGACAGTTCCGTAGACGCCCTGGTATCCCTCTTCAACTATTCGAGACACCAGCACCGTGGATCCCCTGTCTATGAAGCAGCCTGTGGGGTTCTTCGTCTCATCCTTCACCAGGAGGCCGCGCAGATCCGCCTCCCTCCCGAGTCTCCTGCACGCGTGGAGCCTGGTTCCACCCTCTCCGAGCGTGACGGGATCCCGAGAGACCGGCAGGAGTTCCCTGTATCTCCAGACTCCCGCAACCCTGCTGGCCAAGACGTCGGGGGTCACCCTGCCCCGCAGCTCCTGGAGGTCTGGCAGGAGAAGGAGGGGGGTACCGCATATGGGGCAGGTAGGCGTCACCTGAATCAGCTCGCGGCTCAGCCCACACTTGGGGCAGCGGGCCAGCCACTTCGTCATAGTCCGATACATAAGCTTTCTGACTCAAATATAAGAATGCTGACTTATACATCTTCGGTGCTCGCGATGGCCGGGCCGAGGAACGGGTCCGTCTGGGCCGCCTTCGCAGGTATGGGCGCCGCCCTCGTGGCAGCAACCACTTTGGTAGTGCAGATCCCGGTTCCGGCGACTCAGGGATACATAAACTTGGGCGACATCGTGGTGATCACCCTGGGACTGGCTCTCGGTCCCACGGTGGGGGCGTTCTGCGGAGGAGTCGGCTCGGCCCTCGCCGACCTGCTGTCTGGATACGCTCACTACGCCCCCTACACTCTGGCCATCAAGGGAGTTGAGGGCGCCCTAGCCGGCTTGGTCTCGGGCCGGGGGAGGTTGGCGGAGATCGCAGGCGCGACCGTCGCGGTAGCCGAGATGGTGCTGGGCTACTTCACCGTGGAGGCCATTCTGCTGGGACCGGGGGCGGCGGTCGCGGAACTGCCCGGGAACCTCTTTCAGGCGGCTGCTGGAGTTCTGGTCGGCGTCCCCTTGTCCAAAGTTCTCAGGGCGGCCCTGAGCAGGTGGGTCAGCTGACCTCCCTCAGGGCCTCCTTAACCGCTCTCGTGACGAATTGGACGTCCTCGTCGCTCATTCCGGGATGGATGGGGAGGAGAAGGAGCTGATCGACGAGCCTCTCCGCGTTCGGGCACTCCGCCCTCTTGAACCCCTTCCCCGACCTCGCGAACCACAGTGGGTCGAACTCCCTGATCCCCAGCTTCTTCATCACCGGCTGGTCGTATATCGGCATGGGATAACTCGGCCTGGCATCCACTCCCCGATCGCGGAGCGCTCCCACCAGCCTGTCCCTCGACGGGCCGGTGACCTTGACCGCAAAGAGGTGCCAGGAGTGCCTCGCCCAGGGGCGTTCAATCGGCATTTCGATCCCTTCGAGTCCACCGAGCTCGTCTACGTACGTTCTGGCTATCTCCCGCCTTCTCTCATTCATGCTATCCAGCTTTTTCAGCTGCACTACCCCTATGGCCGCCTGGAGATCCGTCATCCTGCAGTTCATTCCGAGCATTATGTGAACGTACTTTGACTCCTGCCCGTGGTCTCTGAGGAGCCTACACCTCCCTGCCAGCCGGTCGTCGCTCGTCGTTATCATCCCACCCTCGGCGGTCGTCATGTTCTTCGTCGGGTAGAAGCTGAACGCGGCCGCGTGGCCGATGGATCCGACCTTCCTTCCCCTGTACTCAGCTCCGTGAGCCTGCGCGGCGTCCTCGAGAATCAGCAGATCCCTCTCCCGAGCTATCTTCAGCAGGGGGTCCATGTCGACGGGGTGACCGAAGAGGTGGACCGGAACTATCGCCCGGGTGCGATCCGACAGGACCTCCTCCACCCGCCCGGGATCGAGGTTATAGGTCTCCGGGTCAACGTCAACGAATACGGGGACGGCGCCCGTCATGAGGATGGTAGAGGCCGTCGCGAAGAACGAGAGGGGGGTCGTGATGACCTCGTCCCCCGGCCCAATCCCCATGGCCTGAAGGGCCACCAGGAGGGCGAGCGTCCCGTTGGACACTGCGATGCCGTGCTTAGCTCCCACGTACTCGGCAAACCCATCTTCCAGCTCTTTCACCCTCTTCCCTTGCGCTAGCATTCCGCTCTTGAGGACAAGCTCCACCTCCTCCACTTCTTCCGCTCCGAGCAGCGGCCTTGAGATCGGGACTCTGACGCCCATCAGGTCGTTGAGTGGGGGAGCAATAATTAAGGGCCTGACAGGCGAAAGCCGACAGGTCTGTCGAGGAGAGAGGGACGCGGTCGATGTTAGAGCCCCACAGGGAGATAAGGAGGCAGGTGTTCTGGCGGCGAATCGCTGGACTCACCAGGCGCTACGGGAAACTGGAACTCTCCGCCGTTGCGATCGGAGCGATAGCCGGCCTCTCCGCCGTGGCGCTGGACAAGTCCATCGAGATCTTCAGAGAATTCTTGGAAGTGATTGAGGGGAGGTTGACCCTGGGGTTCATCGACCTGGGGTTGATTCTCGCCCCCGCGGTGGGCGGGCTGGTCTCCGGCGTGATCGCGTGGAAGATCGCGCCCGACGTCAGGGGTCACGGGATTCCAAACGTCCTCGAGGCCTTCCTGTTCAAGGAGGGCAGGATACCCCCCAGGGTTCCGGTGGCGAGGATACTTGCGTCCGGGGCCCTGATCGGTCTCGGGGGAAGCGCGGGAAGGGAGGGCCCGATAGGCCAGGTCGGGGCGGGTCTGGGTTCCTTTACGGCCGAGGTCCTCAAGGTGCCGGCCAGGCCGAGGAAGCTCCTCCTGATCGCCGGGCTCTCCGCCGGGATAGCGGCCGCCTTCGACGCTCCTCTGGGAGGGGTTCTCTTCGGCCTGGAGATACTCCTGGGGGCAGTATACTCCGTTGAACTCATTCCAGCGTTTGTAGCGTCGATATCTGCGGTGTCAGTCTCCTGGACGCTGAGAAAGTCCATGCCGGTGATCCTGATACCGGCGCACATCCCGTTTCCGCACCCTGTGGAGGTAGTCGCCCTGCTGGCACTCGGGGCCCTCTCGGCCGCCGTGGCCAGGGTATGGGTTGACACACTCTATGAGGTTGAGGATCGGTTTGAGGCGTGGACCGCCCCCGCGTGGCTGAAACCAGCCCTAGGTGGTCTGCTAAGTGGCTTGCTCGCCTTCTGGAGTCTGGGATGGGGTATCATGGGGCCGGGGTTCGACGGCCTGAACAGGATCCTCGCCGGAGAGGGGGCCCTCCACCTCCTGCTCACGCTCACGGCCATCAAGATACTCGCAACCTCTTTTTCCGTGGGATCAGGCGGGTCGGGCGGGATATTCACCCCAACGCTCTTCATTGGAGCTACCTCCGGGGCGGTGGTTGGTAAGGTACTCCACGCGATCTCTCCAGGGGTTTTCCGCACCCCCGAGATGTTCGCACTCGCCGGGATGGCCGCCACCTTTGCCGCCGCCGCCAGGGCTCCGCTCACGGCCGTGGTTATCATAACCGAGCTGGGGAGGAACTACAAGCTGATTCCATCTCTCCTCGCCTCATGCTCGACTGCTTACTTCCTCTCCCTCATTCTGATGGAGAGCACGATCTACACTAGACGCATCGAAGAGAGGGGAAAGCGAGTTCCCGTAGTCGGCCTCGATGTGCTGGACAGGCTGAGGGTCTCCGACGCCATGGTCAGGGAGGTCGTGACCGTACAACCGGACATAACGCTGGGGGAACTTCACGAGATCATGCTCAGGACCCACCACATGGGGTTCCCGGTCGTGGACCCGGAGGGTAAGCTCGTGGGCATGGTGGCCTTCGCCGACTTGAGGAGGATTCACCCGAGCCAGTGGGATCGCGTCAGGGTGAGGGACGTGATGAACAGGCAGCCGGTCACCGTCACCCCGGGCACGTCCGTGCACGACGCGCTCCTGAAGATGCTGAGGTGCGACGTGGGGAGGCTTCCCGTCGTCGAGGACGGGAGGCTCGTGGGCATACTGACGAGGACCGATGTCGTCAAGGCCTACGAGAGGGCCGTCCTCATGAAGGACCTCGAGGAGGCCGCCAGGATGTAGCGGCCGGACGGCGGGGGTTGTCGCGTGGGACGCCAGCACGAGTATCTTGCCGTCACCCTTCCGGGCCTCGAGGATGTGGTGAGTGGGGAGATCGAGGAGCTGATAGGCGAGGCGGCGCGGCCGGTCGTTCCCGGAAAGGTGCGGTTCCTCGCAGAACCCGAGAAGGCGGTTGAACTGGTGTACGGTATACGATCGGCCAACAGGATACTCCTCCTGGTTAGGGAGGGGGAGGTTGACCCGAGCGACCTGGCGTCGGTCGGCGAGATGGCCAGAGAGGTGGAGTGGTTTGACTACTTCGACCCCAACGTGACGTTCGCGGTCAGGGCGGAGCGGGCGGGGAAACACGCATACAGTAGCCCGGAGGTAGCCGCAGAGGTTGGGGCCGCCGTGGTGGAGCACTTCCTCCGGCGTAGCGGGGAGAGAATAAGGGCCAACCTGAAGAGCCCAGATGTCACCGTCAGGGCCTACGTCTCCGGCAGCGTGCTCTTGCTCGGTATAGACCTCGTCGGGGAGAGTCTTCACAAGCGCAGGTACAGGGTGTACCAGCACCCCGCCTCCCTCAGCCCGGTGGTCGCGTACTCCCTGGTTAGGTTGACCGGCTGGCTCGCCGGGGTGGAGAGGGATCCGTCGTCGCCCCTCGTCGACCCGATGTGTGGAGGTGGGACCATCCCGATAGAGGCGGCTCTGGCGGCCAAGAGAATCCCTCCAGGCACGTGGAGGAGGGCAGAGGGCTGGCCCTTCAGACTCCTAAAGCCGTTCCGCGACCTCCCGGTCGAAGAGATACTAGACCGAGTGGACGCCGGGGCGAGGCCGTACCTTCGACCGGCAATCTTCGCATCCGACGTGAGCCCGAAGCACGTCGCGGGCGCCGCGAGAAACGCGGTCTCGGCAGGGGTGCAGGACTCCATAACGTTCTCCGTGTTCAGCGCGGAGTTCCTTCCTGAGCGGGTGGATAGAATTGGCGCCCTGTCAACCAACCCGCCCTACGAACTCAGGACCGGGCGGAGGAGGGACATCGACGCAGCGTTCAGGGGGCTGGCCAGGGCGCTGGCGGAAAAGCTCGAGCTGAAGGCCTCAGCCATACTCGGCGGCCCCGCCTTGCCTAAGTTCGAGAGGGCCATGAGCGGGCTCAGGCTCGAGGAGAGGAGGGCCGTGAGGTACGGCGGCGTGGACGCCTCGATCCTGGTCTACTCCCGACCATGAGGGGTGTTCTGTTCACTTGCCTGGCGGGACCGCGCTCGCCGGAATCAGACAGAGGAACACCAGGTCTCCCCCGCCGCTGTTTTGGAATGAGTGTTCGACTCCTCCAGGAATGAACAGAAACGTGCCCGGAGTCAGCTCATACTCCTCTCCATCCAAGATGGCCCTCCCCCCACCGGAGAGAATGAAGACCTCGTGCTCCCAGTCGTGCGAGTGCGGTGGAGTCTCCCCTCCCGGAACCATCCTAAAGAGCCTCATGGCGAAGTTCGGGGCCCCGTCCCTCGGGGTTATGAGCCACCTCCTGTAGAGACCCTTCGCCGACGAGACCGTCTCCTCCGGGATCTCTCTCCAGTGCCCGACCTTGGGCCGCATCACGCTCCTCCCCACTCCAGGTTGAACTCGATGTCCACGCAGTCCCTCAAGGTCCTTGCGAGGTGACAGTACCTCTCCGCTAGATCGGCCAACCTCTCCGCCTCTTCTTTCGAAAGACCGTCGATCCTGATCGTCGCCCAGATCTTGGTTATTCTGAATCCGCCTTCCCTCAACTCAGTTTTCGTTTTGACCTTGACGGCCAGATTGGCTACACTGAGTTCCATCTTCTTGGCGAACCATACGGCCGTCGTCAGGAGGCACCCGCTCAGGCTGGCGGCGAACAGGTCATCCGGGGAGGGGGCCTCGTTGAGGCCGCCAAACTCTACAGCCATGTCTATCTGAAGCTGATCGCCCCGAGGTAGCCTGACAGCGCCTCCTGTTCGGCCGTTCCACCGCGCCTCAGCCTCACACACTATCGGCCCGTCCGGCTTCTTCACCGCCAAGGGATCACCCGCACGCCCAGGATACAGAAACTTAAAGAATGTGCACGCCCAACTCTTCGGTCTCCCTCCGATGCAGGAAATGGATATACTGGTAGTCCTAGATGTGGAGGTCTCATCGGCTGAAGAAGTCATCCGCTATCTGGGAAATCTCCTCCAAGAGGGGAGTTATGTTAAAGATACGTTCGTTGAGGCCACCATCCAGAGAGAAAAGAGCGTACCCACGGGACTGGAACTCGCTGGCGGGGTCAACGCTGCGCTCCCTCATGCTGGCGTCGAGCACGTGAACAAGCCAGCACTGGCAGTAGCCAGGCTCAAGAAGCCCGTCACCTTCAGGAGAATGGACGATCCGGACTCTGAGGTGCCGGTTCGGATGGTGTTCATGCCCGCCATAAAGGATCCGAGCTCGTACATCCAGACCCTGATGAAGCTCGTTGACGTGTTCAAGGATCCCCAGGTAATGGAATCTCTAGTGAAAGCGCGTACCGAGCAAGAAGTCGAGCAGATTCTGAGGGAAAGGCTATCGACCCGAGAGGGGCAGGGAGAGTCTCAGGAAGGTTATTAAGTATGGTAGTCCTTACCGGACCGTCGGGGGGAGTCTATGGGCACGAAGCCCCGGGACATCAAGATCCTCGTCGCTTGTGGGACAGCAATAGCTACCGCCACGGTCGTGGCGGGAAAGATCAAGCAAGCCTTTGACAAGCTGAAGATTCCCGTCACGATAGTTCAGTGTAAGGCCTCCGAGGTCCAGGGGAAGATCGAGGTCTTCGATCCAGACGTGATAGTCGCCAACACCCCAATCTCCGAGAAGGCGGCCAAGGGTAAGCCCGTGATTAATGGGGTTCCTTTCCTTACGGGCATAGGGGAGAAGGAGGCCCTGAAGAAGATATTCGAGGCGGTGGGGATAACTCCTCCCGCAGATCTATGAAAAATTTACAGGCTTAGAGTTGCCCAAATCAGCCCAAACCGCTCTCGTGGGTCCATCTTGGGGCAGCAAGCCGAGGAGCTTCTCTTTCTTTTTTGTAACAATCGCTAACTTTATTAGTAAGAGTCGAAGTCGTGGTAGTCAGCCGTCGAGCGCAGACGGCTGGTGAGTGTGAGATGGACATCGTCGGAGCAGTCCAATGGTTCTTGGGGCTGGGGGCCACCGTCGCCATACCGATAATCCTCTTCATAGTGGGTCTCGCCTTCAAGATCCCAGCGAGCAAGGCCTTCAGGGCGGCGCTGACCATCGCCTGCGGCTTCGTGGGTATCAACCTGGTTATCGGCCTGCTGTGGGGTACCATGAGCGACGTCGCCCAGGCGATGGTGCAGAGGACTGGCATAGAGCTAACCGTCATCGACGTGGGCTGGCCAGCAGCGGCCGCCATCGCCTGGGGCACGATCGTGGGAGCCCTGACGATTCCCATAGACTTCATCATCAACATCATCATGCTGGCCCTGGGTCTGACCAAGACCATGGACATCGACTTCTGGAACTACTGGCACTTCGCCTTCACCGGCTCCCTGGTCACCATGGCCACCGACAGCGTCCCACTCGGCCTGATCGCCTCGGCAATAAACGCGATCATCGTGTTCAAACTGGGAGATTGGACGGCTGAGGGAGTCCAAGAGATGCTCGGGATCCCCGGCATCTCGCTGCCTCACGGCTTCTCCGCCGCCTACGTCCCAATAGGCATTCCCATCAAGAAGGCGATCGACGCCATACCACCTCTGCGAGACGTCAGGGCCGACCCAGAGGCCATCCGGGAGAGACTAGGGGTACTGGGAGAGCCCATGGTCATAGGCTTCGTAATTGGCATTCTGCTGGCCATCGCTGCCGGCCAGGACGTAGCCGGCATCTTGAACACGGGCGTCACCCTGGCCGGCGTCATGTACCTGATGCCAAAGGTCGTAGCGATACTGATGGAGGGTCTGGTCCCGATCTCTGAAGCTGGCAAGAAGATCCTGGAGGAGAAGTACGGCGGAAGGGAGATGTACATAGGTCTGGACTCTGCTATCGCCATCGGTCACCCGACCGCCATCGCCGCGGCCTTGATACTGGTGCCCATAACCATAGGCCTGGCGTTCATCCTGCCCGGCAACAAGTTCCTGCCCCTTGCCGACCTGGCCGTGTTGCCCTTCATGGTCTGCATGCTGGTGCCGATCGTGAAGGGCAACGTGGTTCACACCGTGATCATCGGGGCCATAGTCCTAATCCCGGCCATGTACATCGGCACCTTCTTGGCGCCGTACGTGACCCAGGCCGCCATCACGGCCGGCTTTGAGGCCCCTGAGGGGGCGACCCTGATCTCCAGCATCTGCGACGGGACCAATCCGCTGACCTTCGTCCTCTTCTTGCCGTTTTACCTCCTCTTCGGGAAGAAGTGACCCCCACCCCTCTTCCCCTCTTTTTATTACGGCTGGCCTCCTCTAAAGGTTCGTCAGAAGGAGGGACTCCATATTGGACGAGTCTAACAGAGGCAAGGCCGTCCTTCTCTCGTACAAGAGAGAGATCGCGGTGACTATGGTTGTTCTGGTGCTGACCGTAATGTGGCTCCACTCGGCCTTCAGCGTTCACTCCAACCTCAGGCTCGTGTACGCCCAACCCTACGTTAGCGGAGACTTCACCGGCCTTGCGTTGAACTTCACACTAAAGAACGACGGATTCTACCCACTCTTCGTTTCTGCGGGCATGAGCCTGAGAGACCCGGAGACGGGGGACGTGATCGAGAACTTCTCTGCTTCACTGGGACTGGTCAAGGGTCGCAGCGACGGCTACAGGGTACTCCTGCTCCCGCTGCCGCCCCAGACGATCGAGCACCTCCCCCCGAGGATCGAGGTCGACGTGGTGAGCTACTACGAGGCCAAGCTGTTTTGGCTGCCCGGCATTCGCGTGCCTCTTCACAAGGAGCTCGTCGCTCCCGTGCTGAACGAGACGTGGAGGGGGTGATAGAACTGATCTCTGTGAGAGAAACGCCAAAAAAGGGACTCGGGGAGGAGCTTAAACCAGCTCCTCCGGGTTCTCCAAGAGTTCGACCACCCGCCTGAGGAACCTGGAGGCGGGCACGCCGTCCACGACCCTGTGGTCGAAGACCAGACAGAGGGCCATCTGGGGCCTGACCTCGATCTCCCCTCCAGTTACGACCGGCGTCTGGGTGATCGCGCCCACGCCGAGTATGGCAGACTGAGGCGGATTGATGATCGGCGTGAATATCTCCACTCCCTCGGAGCCCAGGTTCGAGACCGTGAATGTGCCCCCGGAGAAGTCCCTGGGGCTGAGCCCCTCCTCGCTCCGAGCCCTGCTTGCAAGCTCCTCTATTTCCCTGGTTATCTGCATCAAGTCCTTCTTGTTGGCGTCTCGGACGACGGGCACCACGAGCCCGTCTGGAATGCTCACCGCGACGCCCACGTTGATATCGTCGTAAACGACAATTTTGTCTCCCACAACGCTCGAGTTAAGTTCTCTGTTCTCCTCGAGGGCCTTGGCCACCGCCTTCACCACGAGGGCTGTTATCGAGAACTTTCTCCCCCGGGCAGCTTCGCGCCTCCTGAGTTCTAGAGCTCTCGACATGTCCGCCCTCATGACTATCGTGACGCTCGGGATCTCTCTATGACTCTCCGTCAGCCTTCTGGCTATCGTTCCCCTCTTGCCAGTCAGCTCGATCTCCTTCAGGACTCTCGGCCCCTCCTCGCCAAGCTCAGCCCTGAGCCCGGTGGATTCCACGTACCTGAGGATGTCCTCTCTGGTTATCCTCCCGCCGGGGCCTGTACCCCGCACCTCCCTGAGGTCGATCCCGTACTCCCTGGCCAGCCGCCTGGCGGCCGGGCTGGCCCTCACCTCCAACACCTCGCGGGGGGCCTCCCGCCTGAGCTCCTCCTCCGAGATCTGTTCCCCAGGAGCCGCGATGATGGCCAGCGCCGTGAGCACTGGAACTTCCTCTCCCTCCTGTACGAGGATCTTGACGAGCACGCCGTCGGCGGGCGATTCGATCGGAAAGGTGGTCTTCTCCCCCTCTGCGGTCGCTATCTCCTCGCCCCTCTTGACGGGCTCACCCTCCCTCTTCAGCCACCTGACCAGCTTTCCCGTCTTCATTCCCGGGTCGAGGCGGGGCATCACGACCTTCCACGGCATCGCGATCCTCCCGACTGGTTACACTATGCCTTCCACCGCCTCAACTATGTCCTTTGCCCAGCGCATGTACCGGTTCTCGAGCGAAGGGGAGAACGGGATGGGCATGTCGGGCGACGCCACCCTCACGATCGGGGCGTCTAGATAGTCGAAAGCTCCCTCGACGATCGTGGCCGCCAGCTCGGCGGTGACGCCGCCGGTCTTGCAGTCGTCCGCCGCCACGACGGCCCTCCCCGTCTTCTTCACGGACTCCACTATCGTCTGCCTGTCCAGGGGGTTGAGGGTCCTTGGATCAATAACCTCCGCGCTTATCCCCTTCTTTTCGAGCTCTTCAGCGGCCTTCAGGGCCTCGTGAACCATCCTGGACACCGCCACTATGGTGACGTCGCTCCCCTCTCTCTTAACATCTGCCACGCCCAGGGGGATCTCGTAGGGCTCCTCCGGCACGGGGCCCTTTACCCCGTAGTAGAGGACGGCGCACTCAACGAACAGCACTGGATTGTCGTCCCTTATGGAGCCGATTATCAGCCCCTTCGCGTCGTAGGGGGTTGAGGGAGTCACCACCTTCAGGCCCGGGACGTTCATGTACCAGGCCGGGAAGAAGTTGGAGTGCTGGGCGGCGTGCGCCCTCCCCAGGCTGTACTGGGTCCTCACCACGAGGGGGATCCTCAGCTTCCCCCCGGATGAGAACCTCATCTTCGCGGCCTGGATGACCAGCTGCTCGGTCGCTATGGGCAGGAAGTCCATGTACATGATCTCGGCCACGGGCCTGAGACCCATTATTGCGGCCCCTATGGCGGCGCCCACAATCGCGATCTCTGAGATGGGGGTGTCTCTGACCCTCTCCGGGCCGAACTCCTCAAGGAGGCCCTTGGTGACCTTGAAGGCGCCCCCGTAAGCGCCTATGTCCTCTCCCATCAGGACGACGCTCTCGTCTCTCTGCATCTCCTGCCTGAGGCCCTCCCTGATGGCCTCGGCGTAGGTCAGGATCCTCTCCTCACCTGTGCTCACGCGTAGATCACCTCCCAGAGCTTGTCGAACTCGAGGACCTCGCTCTCCTCGGCGAACTTCACCGCCTCCTCGATCTCTTTGGCCACCTCTTCTCTGATCTCCTTCAGGCGACCTTCTGTGGTAATTCCAGCCTCAATTAATTTCTGCTCGAACCTGGGGAGCGGATCCTTCTTCTCCCATTCCTCGACCTCCCCCTTGGGCCTGTACGTGGCCTTGTCGTAGACGCCGTGCCCCTTGAGCCGGTAGGTGATGAACTCTATGAGGGTTGGACCCTCTCCGCGGAGCGCCCGATCGGCGGCCTCTTTGGTGGCCTTGTAGACGCTGAGGACGTCGTTTCCGTCGGCAATCACGCCGGGCATGCCGTAGGCAGCGGCCCGGTAGGCAACCCGGCCGCACGTTATCGACTTTCTCGCCGGCATGGACATGCCCCACTGGTTGTTCTCGCAGGCGAAGATGACCGGGAGCTTCCAGAAGGAGGCGAGGTTGAGCCCTTCGTGGAACGCGCCGGTGTTCGCGGCGCCGTCGCTGAAGAACCCGACGACGACGCCCCTTTCTCCTCTGTACCTCAGGGCCAGCGCGGCCCCTGCCGCTATGGGTATCCCGCTCCCCACGATCGCCGAGGCCCAGAGGGCGCCCCGCTTGGGGTCTATGGCCACGTGCATGGACCCGCCGAGTCCCTTGACCACGCCGGTCTCCTTGCCGAATAGCTCGGCCATGACCTCCTTCGGCGGGATGCCCATGGCCAGCGCGTGCCCGTGGCCCCTGTGGTGGCTTACTATGTATCCAAACCCCTCTATTGCCCGGGCCACGCCTACGGCAATTGCCTCCTCTCCCGTATAGAGGTGGGCGGTTCCCTGGATCCTGGCCTCATAGAGGTACAGCTGCTCCACCCTGTTTTCGAAGAGGCGAAGTTCGACCAGCTTCCTGTACATCCGAAGGAGGTCTCCCTCGGTCAGCCCGAGTGAAAGAGCCTCTTGAACTGAGACCTCCCCAATCTCCTCTATCTGGATCTCGAGCTTGGCCAACGTGGAAGCACCGTTGAAAAGTATAGGACAATCTTATAGTTTTTGATGAAGCGCGTCGGTTCACGCCCTGTCCTCGGCGCACCTCCTGAGCAACCTCGCGGCTTCAGCCGGGTCTCCTTTACCAAATATCGCCGAGCCAGCGATCAATACGGTGGCTCCGGCCTCGACGACCTTACTGACGGTTGAGCAGTTTATCCCTCCATCCACGGCTATCTCCAGATTGAGTTTCCCGTCCTCTATCAGCCGCCTCAGCTTCCGTATCTTTCGGAGCGTTCCCTCGATGAACCTCTGACCCCCAAACCCGGGCTCAACGGTCATAACGAGGACCCGGTCGACCGAGTCGAGTAACTCTTCGATCGTCGAGAGGGGGGTGCCGGGGTTCAAGGCCACCCCGACCTTCACGCCAGCAGATCTGAGCGACGTCGAGAGGTAGATCGGCCTGCTTGCGGCCTCTACGTGGAAGTAGACCACGTCCGCTCCTGCCTCCGCAAACCTCTCAGCATACCTCTCTGGGAGCTCTATCATCAGGTGAGCCTCTATCGGGAGGTCGGTTGTCCGCCTGAGAGCCCTGACGACGGGGAGCCCGAAGGAGAGGTTGGGAACGAAGTGACCGTCCATGACGTCCACGTGGATGCTGTCCACCCCGCCTTCCTGGGCGCGCGCAACCTCCTCTCTGAGATTCGAGAGGTCTGCAGAGAGTATGGAAGCAGAGAGACTGACGGTCATTCGACTCAACGTCCTAGACAAGTATTTAAGGATCCTTTCCCTTCGGGTTGGCTTCGGATGTGCTCAATGGCCCGCGCCGAAACGACTGTTCAGCTGAAGAACAAGGTGGGCCTCCACGCCAGACCAGCATCCCTCTTCGTGCAGACGGCAAAGAAGTTCAAGTCAAAAATCGTCGTCAGAAAGGATGATAAGGAAGCCGACGCAAAGAGCATCCTCGGAGTGCTCTCTCTGGGCGCCGAGTACGGGCACTGGATAACGATAGTGGCTGAAGGAGATGATGCTGAGGAGGCGGTCCAGGCCCTGGCGTCCCTAGTTGAGAGCCGCTTCGGGGAGGCGGAGTAACTTGCGGGCTGGCCCCCGGGAGTTCAGAGGTATCCCCGCCTCACCAGGCGTCGCGGTGGGGAGGGCCTACCTCTACGTCCGGGGTTACGTCGAGGTCGAGAAGAGGGAGCTGAGCGAAGAAGAGGTCGAGGGCGAGATACTCAGGTTTGAGAGCGCCATAACGCTCGCGAAGGGTTACCTGAAGAAGCTCTACGAGCGGGTGAAGTCTGAGATAGGCGAAGAAGAGGCGAAGATCTACGAGGCGCACCTCATGATCTTGGAGGACGAGACGTCCTTCCTCAAGCCGGTCGAGGTAATGATCCGGGAGCAGAGGGTCAACGCGGAATACGCGGTTGAGACCGTCCTTGAGAGGGTCGCCAAGCTGTTTGAGGAGATGGAGAGTCAGTACATGAGGGAGAGGGCGGCAGACGTCCGGGACGTCAAGAGGCTCGTCTTGACGGCCTTAAAGGGGAAGATAAACGAGATCTCTGCCCCGCCAGAGGAGTCGATAGTCGTGGCCCATGAGCTCCTGCCGAGCGACATGGCCACCTTGGACAAGTCGAAGGTCCTCGGCTTCGCAACAGACAAGGGAGGTCCCACCTCCCACGTGGCCATCGTGGCCAGGACCCTGGGCATACCGGCCGTGGTGGGGCTCAAGGAGCTCTCCGTCCACGTTCGTGCCGGCGACTCCATCGTGGTGGACGGAGACCAGGGGTTGGTGATAGTCAGGCCCGACAGGGAAACCATGAAGAGCTACAGGGTGAAGATGTCCGAGCAGATCCGCGAGAGGATGCTTCTGATGAAGTACGCCCCCCTGCCGGCGGAGACCAAGGACGGATTCAGGATAGGCGTGTTCGCAAACGTGGGAGGGTTGGAGGACCTAAATTACGCTCTGTCCATGGGCGCCGAGGGTATTGGCCTCCTGAGGACCGAGTTCATGTACGTCAACTCCCCCAGGTTTCCGACCGAGGAGGAGCTCTACACGAACCTGAAGGGGTTCGTCGAGAAGATGGGTGACAAGCCCGTCGTAGTGAGGACACTCGACATTGGAGCAGATAAGCCGCTGCCGTACTTCACCATGCCGCCCGAGCCGAACCCGATGCTTGGCTGGCGCGGCATAAGGGTGACCCTCGACAGGCCCGAAATCCTGCTGACCCAGGTCAAGGCCGCCCTTAGGGCGGCCTCCCTAGGCAACCTCTGGGTTATGTTTCCCATGATCTCCTCGGTTGAGGAGGTGAGGAAGGCCAAAGAGGTAGTTCACGACGCGGCCTCCCAGTTGAAGAAGGAGGGCAAGGAGTTCCGGGAGGATGTCAAAATCGGCATAATGATCGAGACGCCCTCCGCCGTACTCATGGCCCGAGACCTGGCCAAGGAGGTGGACTTCTTCAGCATAGGCACCAACGACTTAACGCAGTACGTCATGGCCGCTGACAGGACGAACGAACTGGTCTCAGACCTGTACAGCCACTTTCAGCCCGCCGTCATAAGGGCCGTAAAGGGGGTGGTCGAGGCCGCAAAGGAGGCCAAGATACATGTGGGCATGTGCGGGGAGATGGCAGGTGACGAGTTGGCGATTCCGCTGCTGGTGGGAATGGGGCTGGATGAGATCAGCATGGTGCCCACCTCAATTCCGAGGGCCAAGAGGCTTGTCAGGTCGATAACTAAGGAGTCCGCAGAGAAACTCGTCGCGGAGGCTTTGGAAGCTGCAACGCTAGGGGAGGTCAAGAGGATTCTAGAGGGTTACGCGAAGTCAATTTCGTACTCCGAGCCGTGAGCTTGCGGGCGGTCCTTCTCTTGTTGAGCTTTATTTAGGAGAGTCGTTGCCCCGTTGCCCTGATCCCCGATGGCCAGGATAGTGGTTGAGAGATCTGCCCGTGTCCCAATGGACGAGCAGCCGATTGAGATCGTGGAGAGGAAGGGGATAGGCCACCCAGACACCATGTCGGACGCGATAATGGAGAGGGTGTCCCTTGAGCTCAACAGGGAGTACCTGAGGAGATTTGGAGGCATCCTGCACTACAACGCCGACAAGTCCCTCCTGGCGGCCGGCGTCACCGAGCCGGCATTTGGAGGGGGCAGGGTGGTCGAGCCCATGCTAATAGTCTTCGGAGACAGGGCTACCAACGTGTACGCTGGCGAGGAGATTCCAGTAGAGGAGATAGCCATCAGGGCCGCCAAGAGCTGGATAAGGGAGAACCTCCGGTTTGTGGATCCTGACGAGCACGTGAGGTACCAGGTGGAACTCAAGCCGGGAAGCGCGGAGCTCACGGACATATTCCGGAGGGGTGAGTCCGACCTGGGGGCCAACGACACGTCGGCGGCCGTGGGGTATGCTCCTCTCTCCCGAACCGAGAGAGCCGTGCTGGAGATAGAGAAGTTCCTCAACTCTCCCGAGTTCAAGAAGAGCCACCCCGAGACCGGCGAGGACATCAAGGTCATGGGGTACAGGGTGGGGGACAGGCTGGACATAACCGTGGCCCTCGCATTTGTGGACAGGTTCGTCTCCAGCGAGTCGGAGTACTTCCGGATGAAGGAGGAGGTTCTCGAGGAGCTCAAAGCTTTCGTCAAGGAGAACTACGACTTCAGGGAGATAAACATAGCCATAAACACTCTGGACCGGCCTGGAAGGGGAGTCGACGGGGTCTACCTGACGGTCTTGGGAACCAGCGCCGAGGGAGGGGACTCCGGGCAGGTCGGGAGAGGGAACGGAGTCAACGGCGTCATTCCGCTAATGAGGCCCAGGAGCAGCGAGGCGGCGGCGGGCAAGAACCCGGTCAGCCACGTCGGAAAGATCTACAACATGCTTACCCACCATATAGCCAAGAAGATACACGAGGAGGTCCCCGGGATCAAGGAGGCATACGTGTGGCTGCTCAGCAGGATAGGGCACCCAATCAGCGACCCCGCCTTGGCGGCCACGGAGGTGTCCGTGGAGCCGGGGGTGTCTCTCGCGGACATCAGACCGGCCATCGAGGACATCGTTCAGCGGGAGCTGGAAAACATAACGGAATTCGTCGAGAGGCTCATCGAGGGTGAGATCCCGCCCTACTGAGGGGCGGGTCATGCCCTCGCCTCCACCCTAACCTCTTCCGGATCCACGATTCCGTCCCCGTTTTTGTCCCTCCAGTACACCAGGGTGACGTTGGCCGACAGCGCGGCCTGGAAGTTGGACGCCGCCCACATGAGCCCGGCCCTGGTGCCGTACCTCGTCACCCCGCCGATGAAGAGCGTTATCTCGCCCCCCTCCTTGACGGGAATCACTGCCGCGTAGTCCTTGTATCCGAAGTCTGCCCGCAGGGTGACGCCAGCGTACCTCATGCCGACGTAATATCCCCCGGCTTGAGCGAACTCTACGATGGACGAAGGCCAGTCGGGATTCACGAACGGACCTCCGAGCACCACCTCAAGCCCGCCAGACCTGTCGGTCGAGTATCCCCCGAAGTAGGATTCGATCAGGTCAGAGTTCATCTCGGCGTCCACCGACGACCTGGCCACCGGCCTGAAGGCCTCCGGCCCAGGGTAGGGGGTCTCCTCCAGCTTCGCCATAATCGTCCCAGATTGCGTGGGCTCAGACTCTGGGTCGTCGCTGTCCGCGCTGTAGGAGACAGTCACCTCGATGGCGTCCCCCGGGCGGAGGATAGGGTCGAACGGGTCGCCGGTTGAGAGCGGATACACGAACTCGACCGTGGTTCCGGAGGGGCCCTCCTTCCCTGCGGGCGACAGAACGTTCGGGTCGTCGAGCGAGCTGTCGCCGTCCCTGGTCTTTCGGTCTTCCACGAAGGTCCTTCCGGACGAAACCCAGGCGACTATCAGGTTGGCCCAACCACCCTCACCAACCTTCCTCCACGAGATCGCCACGTAGCCCTTGCCAGGGCTCGAGAGCCCTACGTAGAGCCTCTGACCGTCGTGCATCCAGTGCACGGATACCCCACCGACCGAGAGAGATGCGGGGTACTCTCCCGGCCCTATGGTGCCCATCAGGGTCAGATACTTCGGATAGGGGACGCATGGAATCGTAACGTAACTATCTGCGGCCACCGAAGAAGCTGCGGGGGCCGGAATGCCCAGGAGCAGTAGCAGTGCAATCGTGCTTGCCCTTCGCATACTGCGGCGACGTCAAGTCGACCTTAATTCACTTTGTGTCGTCGGCAGCCGATGGCCTCCAACTCAAGAGGCTGACCGCAGGTTTATTTCCCGTGGGCGCGGGGGCGCCTCAGATGCCTGGCCGGGTTGAGGTGAAGATCCCAGAGGGGTCTGGCGGGAAGTTCTCCAAGGTCCTCGCGATCCTCGTCTTGCTCGTTCTGGTGGCCGTCTCCGCCAACAGGGTCGTGTTCAGGGTCGATTTGGGCTACGCGGGGGTCATAGTTGATCCCATCACGGGTTACATCTCACCAACCCCGGTGTTGGGGCCGAGGATCGGCTTCAAGGCCCCGTGGAGGGTGGTGAAGAACGTCTATGTAGCCACAGACGCCGTCCACATGTGGACCGAGTATCAGCAGGCCCTCGTCGGCCGGGGAGAGCTGATCGGCGACTATCCGGCCATCGAGACGCTGACCAAGGACGGCCTCCAGGCATGGATAGACCTGACGGTCAGGTGGCATATCAGGCCGGAGTACGCTCCCGCGATCGTGAAGTCCTACCCCAACCTTGACTACGAGGACAAGTTCCTCATACCGGAGATCAGGAAGGTCGCTAGGGATGTGGTGGCCCAGTACGAGGCCGCCATGATATCTGAAGTGCGTCAGAGCATAGGATTAGAGATAATGGATCGCCTGCAGAGGAACCTCGACGCTGATGAGAAGGTGGGAGGGGCCTTCGTCATAGACGAGGTCTACGTGAGGAACATAAGGCTGCCGGACGAGTTCATGAACGCGATTCAGGCGAAGCTCGCCGCCCAGCAGAGGATGATTGCAGCAGAGTACGAGAGGAACAGGACGCTGATCTTGGCCAACGCGTCCGCGCAGGCCAAGATATTGGAGGCTCAGGGAGAGGCGGAGGCGAGGATAATTCAGGCAAAGGCCGTGGCCGACGCCATAGACCTGATAGCTCGGGCCGGTGGGAACAGGGAGGCCATCGCCCGGCTATACGTTCTCCTTCAGAATCTGGCCCAGCTGCAGGCCAACGGCACTAGGTTCATAATAGTCCTCTCTCCGGAGGGCGCCCAGCTCCCCATTCTCTACCCCGTGGGTGGGTGAGGGTTTATGAGGGCCAACCTGACGGCAGTCCACGTAGTCAGGCTCGACACTGGAGATGAGGTGATCTCGACGCTCTCGAGCAGGCTGAGAGAGCTTGGAGTCAAGGGCGCGGCGATAATGGGGATAGGCGGGGTCTCCAGGGCGAGGGTGGGGGTGTTCGATCCCTCGGTGGGGAAGTACAGGGAGAGGAAGGTGGAGGGCTTTCACGAGGTGGTCTCCCTGATGGGGAACGTCTCGGTCCGGGAGGACGGGAGCACGTTCCTTCACCTCCACGTGGCCCTGGCCAGCGAGTCCGGCCCCGTGGCGGGGCACCTGCTCGAGGCGATCGTGGAGCCGACGCTAGAGGTGTTCGTGTTCTCGCTGGACTCAGAGATCAAGAGAACGCTGAAGACCCCCTACGGCTTCGTCGCGCTGGATGTGTGAACCTCAGGGCCGTCACTTCTCCGGAGGAACCCCCTTGAGGGGGATCAAGCAGAGGAACTCTAGGTCCTCCTCGCCAGCGTTCTTGTAATAGTGCTCCACGTTGGGCGGAATGAACAGGAAGGTCCCCTCGCTCACCACATATTCCTCCTCCCCTATCCTCACCAGGCCGCTTCCCCTCAGAACGAAGATCTCGTGCTCCCAGTCGTGAGAGTGCGAGGGGATGGATCCACCGGGACCGATCCTGAAGAGCCTCATGGCGAAGTTCGGCGCCCCGTCCTTCCTGGAGATGAGCCACCTAATGGTCGTGTTCTCGGCTATCTCCACGGGCTCCTCGAGCACATCCCGAGAGTTTCCAACCTTTGGCTTCAACTCCGGGGTCACCGATCCGGACCCCTGGGCTAACGACTTAATCTCTCCCCCTGCCCTTGGGCACCCTGACCTTGGCGATGTCCCCCAGCAGAGCCTTGAGGCGCCTAACCAGTTCCTGAAGCTTCCTGTTGGCTTCTGCTGATCTCCTCTTCATAAGCTCACAGTCCCTGTCCCCGAACTTCAGGGGGAAGGTGGCTTGGAGCCTGATGGGAGTTATGGAGATGGCCCTCTCCACCATCAGCGCGTAGAGGTCTGTCCCTCTCTCCCTCTCCCCGACGCTCAGCGGGTTTGATCCGATCCAGTAGTAGGGCTTGCCGCGGGGGTCGAGCCTCTCCAGGATGTAGTTCTCGAACTTGGTCCAGCCGAGCCTGGTGAGCCTGACAGGGGTGTCGTCGGAAATTCGAAACGGGAAGTTGACGTTCAGGAGGTCCACTCCCTCCGGGAGCCCGTTCTCGAGGATCCAGGCGGCGATCTCGGCCGCGACCCTGCCGTGAATAGAGAAGGCCTCGGGGGTTGTCGGCTTATGGGTCTCTGGTATCTCCGCCGAGAAGGCGACCGCCGGGATGCCGTTGAGGACGCCCTGAATTGCTCCAGCGATTGTTCCACTGGTGAACAGGTTGTCCACCGTGATGTTGTCGCCCATGTTTATGCCGCTGACCACGAGGTCGGGCTTGTCCGCCATGATCTCGCCGAGGGCTATCATTACGCAGTCTCCAGGCGTTCCGCTCACTAGGTAGGCCTTGCCGTACTTCCCCCTGCCCAGCTTGGCGTAGATCTCCCTCACCCTGAGGGGCTTGTGCAGCGTCACGCCCTTGCCGGCGGCGCTCATCTCCCGCTCCGGAACTACGCAGGTCACCTCCCCAATCTCCTTGTCCAGGAGCGCTCGCCAGAGGGACCTGAGGGCGGGGGAGTTCACGCCGTCGTCGTTCGTTACGAGGATGGAAGGCATTCCGTCACTCCCCGCCTAGGGCCGACATGACCACATCGACGGCGAACTTCTCCTCCGGCTGAACGCCCACGAGCCGCCCCTTCGCCACCCACTTCCCGTCCTCGTAGGTGTAAACCACCGTGTCGGGGACGGCGCTCACCCCCAGCGAGTCGGCGAGGTCTGGGTTCTCCCAGGCCTCCACGGTCTCGGCCTCGATCGTCTTCGGCACAGCTATGGCGAACTTGTTCGCCAGGAGGACCTGGTGCGGGCAGTAGGGGCAAGTGGGCGTGACGTACACCTGCAGCTTGATCCGCTTGCCCAGCTCGGTGAGCTTCTTCAGGGCGTCCACCGTGCTCGGCGAGAGCCCGCTCTCACCCTTGGAAGTTAGGATGATGGTCTCGAGGAACGCCCACGCCTCGTAGCCTGAGGGAGCCCCGGTGTACCGGATGGCCACCCTATCTGGGCCTATCAGCACCGTAGGCGTCCTCCTCGGGTCTACCCCGAGATCCTCAGCCTCTTCAAGGCTGTTCGTGACGTCGACTATCCTCGGGATCACCTTGTCGCTCAGGTCCGCGATTTCCCGTATTAACTGGGCTGTCCACCGGGAGTACTCGGCGTTGTGACTGCCGACGACGGTGACGACCTCTACGGGGTCCCTCATCTCGGCTTCGAGCCTAGCCTTGAGCTCTGAAGCCGTCTTTTCGTCAATTATTCTGTCGTGAACGTGCTCGTGGTGTCCCAATAGATCACCTCGTGGCCCCCTCTCAACACAAGGCTATTTAAGTTATTCTCCCGCCCCCGAGAGATCAAAGGGCCGTTTGAGCCTCTCGGAGGATCTTGAACGGTTATTTTGGATCCCCCAGGCTACGATCTAAATCTCCAGGGGTCAGGAGATCTGCCTCTGCTCCACTGTGTCAACGTTTTTTACATCCACGGAACGGGGAGCAGGGGGTGTCCCCTAATGCTGGAAATCAGGTGGCACGGCCGGGGAGGTCAGGGCGTCTGGAGCGCATCCGCCGTCCTGGCTTCCGCGGCCATAAACACGGGAAAGTACGCACAGTCCTTTCCGCAATTTGGACCCGAGAGGACCGGCGCACCCGTCCTAGCCTTCAACAGGATCGACGACAGGCCCATCGTCGTTCACTCGATGATCTACGAGCCGGACATTGTGGTTGTCATCGACAGGACTCTGCTCTCGGATAGGGAGGCGATACTTGGTGGCCTGAGACCTGGTGGCCACCTCATAGCCGACACAGATGAATCTCCCGAGGAACTCCGTGCCAGGCTGCGGGTCTCCGATAGCATCCATGTCTGGACCCTGGATGCCGTGACCCTAGCCCTCGAGGAGGTCGGAAGGGCCGTCACGAACACGCCCATGCTGGGAGCCGTGATCAGGGCCGCGGGCGTAGTCCCGCTCGAGGCCATAGAGGAGTCCATCAAGGAGAGGTGGAAGGGCGAGATCGGAGAAAAGAACGTCAAGGCCGTCCGGAGGGCCTTCAACGAGGTTGAGCACTCTCCGGCTAAGGTGGAGGTGACCGCGTGATGTCCGCGCTGAGGGGCTGGAAGGAGATCCCCATCGCGGGTATACCGTTCGAGCCTGCCGTGAAGTACAAGACCGGAGACTGGAGAGTCTTCAGGCCGGTGATCGATAACGAGAAGTGCATCAAGTGTGGGCTGTGCTGGATGTTCTGCCCCGACAGCTCCATCATCTGGGACGGCGACAACTTCCCGACCGTCGACTACGAGCACTGCAAGGGGTGCGGCATCTGCGCTCACGAGTGCCCCACGAAGGCCATCGAGATGGTCAGGGGATGATTGTTGATTTGGGAGGTGTGAGTCAATGGCCAAGTCCGTTCAGCAGAGGATGATGTCCCTCAACGGGGATGAGGCAGTTGCATGGGCGGCCAGGCAGAGCAACGTTGACGTCGTGGCCGCCTTCCCGATAACCCCCCAGACGATCATCATGGAGAGGATCGCAGAGTTCATCCACGACGGACTGATGGACTCTGAGATCATCAGGGTTGAGAGCGAGCACAGCGCCCTGAGCGCCTCTTGGGGCGCCTCGATCGCCGGGGCGAGGGCGTTCACGGCCACGGCGGCCAACGGACTCGCCCTCATGTGGGAGATCCTCTACATAGTCGCGTCGAGCAGGGCCCCCGTGGTGATGGCGGTTGTCAACAGGGCCCTGAGCGCCCCGATCAACATCCACTGTGACCACAGCGACTCCATGGGAGCCAGAGACTCTGGCTGGATCCAGATCTACAGTGAGGACGCCCAGGAGGCGTACGACAACACGATCCAGGCCTTCAGGATAGCGGAGCACGAGAACGTCCAGCTCCCGGTCATGGTGATGCTGGACGGCTTCCTGATCTCCCACACGATGCAGAACGTACAGATACTTCCTGAGGACGTAGTGTCGGATTTCGTGGGCTACAGGAAGCCCTCGAGGATCAAGCTGCCCGAGTTCTACGGCGAGAAGGAGATCCCCCTCATGCTCAACCCCAAGTACCCGATCTCTATAGGCCCGCTTGACCTTTACGACTACTACTTCGAGCACAAGATGCAGCAGATCGAGGCCATGAAGAGGGCGCCCGAGGTGATCAAGGAGATCCACAAGGAGTTCGCGGAGATAAGCGGAAGATCCTACGGCGACGGCCTGCTCGACCCATACAGGGCGGAGGATGCGGACGCCCTGATAATGGGCATAGGGAGCACGATGGGCACCATGAAGGCCGTGGTCGACGAGCTCCGGGAGGAAGGAAAGAAGGTGGGCTCCGTCAGGATCAGGACATTCAGGCCCTTCCCGGCCGACGAGATAAGGAAGCTTGCCTCAGGCGTCTCCTCTCTGGGAGTGCTTGACAGGAGCGCCAGCTTCGGGGCGGAGGGCGGGCCCCTGTTCATGGAGGTTAGGTCGGCCCTCTACAGCCTCAAGGACAGGCCGCCGGTGCTCGGCTACATCTACGGACTGGGAGGCAGGGACATGCCGCCGAGGCTCCTGAAGAAGATCGCCGAGGAGGTTCTGAGCGCCAGGGAGGAGCCGGAGAGGCCCAGGGTGGGCTATCCGGGGGTGAGGGAGTAGGGAGGTGGTTGTATGGCTGAGACCAAGTGGGTCCCCAACATAAGGCAGATCGCGAAGGAGATGCACGAGAGGGGCTTCACCGGGATCACTCCGGGCCACAGGCTCTGCGCCGGATGCGTGGCCGGAACCATCGTCAGGCAGGTTATGATGGCCGCTAGGAAGCCGGTCGTCGTCATCAACGCGACTGGCTGCCTTGAGGTGGCCACCACGATCTTTCCTTACACCGCCTGGCAGGTCCCGTGGGCGCACAACGCCTTTGAGAACGCCGCCGCCGTGGCTTCTGGCGTTGAGAGGGCTCAAGCCAAGCTCATCAGGGACAGGAGGTTCGAGGGAGACCCGGACATAGAGATGGACTACGACATCGTCGTCTTCGGCGGCGACGGAGGCACCTACGACATAGGCCTCCAGGCGCTTTCTGGCGCCTTGGAGAGGGGCCACAAGTTCATGTACGTGCTCTACGACAACGAGGCGTACATGAACACGGGCATCCAGAGGTCAGGAAGCACTCCCTTCGGGGCGTGGACCACCACGACACCGGCGGGCAAGGTCATACCGGGCAAGCCGGTCGGAAAGAAGCCGCTGGTGGACATAATAGCGGCCCACAGGATCCCTTACGTCGCCACCGTCTCGCCCTACTACTGGAACGACGCGCTCGTGAAGTTCAGGAAGGGATTTGAGGCCGACGGACCGGTGTTCATCAGGGCGTTCTCAACGTGTAACAGGGGCTGGTACAACGCCCCGGAGGAGTCCATAGCGATCTCCAGGCTAGCCGTGGAGACCTGCGTCTTCCCGCTCTACGAGGTCGTAAACGGGGTTGAGTGGAGGCTCTCACCGCCCAGCCTCGCCATAGCCAAGAACCCTGAGAAGAAGAAGCCGGTGGAGGAGTACCTGAAGACCCAGCGCAGGTTCAGGCACATGTTTGAGCCCGAGAACAGGTGGATGATCAAGCGCTTCCAGGAGATGGTTGACTACGAGTGGGAACTCCTACTGGAGCGAGTCGGGCTCAAGGGCTGATGGGCTGAAGGCTCAGCCCACCCCACCACCCATTTTTTCCGAGAAAGGCGGAGAAACCTTTTTGAGTGGATAACCCTGCAAGCATGGGGTCAAGGGTGGCCGAGAGGCGGGTGCACCTCAAGATCAGCGGGATCGTGCAGGGCGTCGGCTTCAGAGCCTTCGTGTGGAGGAACGCGCGATCCCTTGGCCTGAAGGGGTACGTTAGAAATCTTCCAGACGGAACTGTGGAGGTCGTGGCCGAGGGGGACGAGCAGGCCTTGAGGAAGCTCGTTGACCTCTGCTGGAGGGGGCCTGCCTTCGCTAGGGTCGACTCAGTGACGGAACGCTGGGAGGACCCCGAGGGGGAGTTCGAGGACTTCTCCATCGCCTGGTGATCCCAACCCAACTCCTCTCTGATCACTCCTCCTCCCAGAAGTCCTCCTCCGCCAGGCCCCAATCCTCTTCCTCTTCCTCTTCCGTCTCCCAGAGGTCCTCGTCTTCGAGCCAGCTCTCCTCTTCAAAGCCCTCCTCTATTAGGTCGACCTCCTCAACGACTCCCTCGGAGATTATCACGTGCAGGAGGGCCTTGCACGAAGGACAGGAGACCTCCCCCTCGTAGTCCATCTCCTCGATCTTGAAGTGGGCCCCGCAGGAGGGGCAGACTATCTCAGGCATGGCTCACGCCGCGGCGGGGCCCGGGCGTGCGATTCATAAACT
Organism: Thermoproteota archaeon; assembly: GCA_027491555.1. The sequence continues at coordinate 22,103 of JAOZGN010000006.1, read as the reverse complement.
TATCGCGACTGGACATCGGATCTCCTCGATGGACAGCTCTCGGCGACGGGGCACCTGTCGCACAGCGGGCGGGCCTTGCACACCCTCCTGCCGAATTCGATCAGGGCGAAGTGGGCCGTCATCCTCTCCTCGGGCCGAAAGATGTCCTCCAGCGCTCCCTTGATCTCGGCGTATCCGGCGTTTTCCGGGACCAGCCCGAGCCTCTTGGCCACCCTCCCGACGTGCACATCCACCGGCAGGATCGGGTGACCAAGGGCCATGAGTATGACATCCGCCACCTTGTCCCCGATCCCTGGCAGAGATTTCAGCGTCTCCCGAGCCTCTTCCAAGTCCGCGTTGGCCAGGGAGGCCACCCCGGGGCCCTCAAGCTCCCACTCCGCCAGGGCCTTGACCGCCCTAGCCTTAGACCTGTACATGCCCGACACTCGGATTGCGTCCTCCAGGTCCTCCAAGGGGGCCTCCGCGATCTCCTTGGCTCCGCCGGGAAATCTCTCCATGAGCCTCTTCACGGCCTCCCTCTCCAGCTTGGCGGTCGTCCTGGGCGACACGGCGATGGTCACCGCGACCCAGAAGGGGCTCAGCCCCTCCCTCCTCCACCAAGGGTCCCTCCCCGAGAAGAGCTTTACGATCTTCCTGACGGCCTGTACTGCCCTCGCTTCCTTGCCAAGCCCCTTGCGGCCCGTCATCCCCCGCGTCACTGGGGGTAACGAATTAACGCTTTCTGGCGCCCTAACTGAGGGCGTCCAAGGGGGGGTGTGGTGAAGGTGAGGATAACCATAGCGGCCACGGGAGATGTGCACTCCCCCCGCTACCTGCGTCAGTTCGTGGAGGCCGTCGACAGGCACCGCGGGAGGGCGGACCTCGTGCTCTTGGCGGGGGACATGGTGCTTAAGGGGGATCACGGAGAGTTCGCCAGGGTGCTAGAGTTCGTCGAGAGGCTCGGATCTCCCATAGTGGCCGTCTTTGGAAACGAGGAGTTCGACGAGTCCAAGCCGGCCCTAATTGAGGGGTACGGGGATAGGGTCACGTGGCTGGACGACCAGGCCATCGAGGTTGAGGTCGCGGAAACGCGCGTGTGGATCGTGGGGAGCAGGGGGTCCCTGAGACGCCCCACGACCTGGCAGCGGAAGCACGTGCCCGGCATAGAGGAGATCTACAGGAGGAGGGTTGAGCTCATTGACGAACTCTTGGCCAGGGCGGGGGGAAGGCCCTCCATACTCCTCACGCACTACGCCCCCACCTTCAGGACGCTGGTGGGAGAGAACAGGAGAATATGGCCCATGCTGGGAAATCCAGCCCTCGAGAGGGTCATCAAGAGGAGGCGGCCTGCCCTCGTGGTCCACGGACACGCCCACCGCGGGGCCAAGAGGGCCGATGTCTCCGGCATTCCGGTCTACAACGTCTCCCTTCCCGTCTGGTGGGAAATAGTCAGGATAGAGCTGAGTCCGCCCTCAAGCGGCCTGGAGCAGTTCTTCTAACCGAGAAGGAGAAAACCTCACCCTCTGATGGCCGACGACACGACCTCACGGGCGAGCCTGCACCATTCTGCGAACTCCTCAGGTTCCATGGTGTTGGCCGCGGGGCAGAGCTCGTCAAGCACGCACTCCCCGCTCCCCGCGTCGACGACCACGGGGTAAGCCCTGCAGCCTGTGGGCCTGACAGGGTAGACCCGGCACCTTCCCTCTTCATCGAGGAACACGCACCTGCCGCCCACGTTCTTCAGCCTCAGCAGGCCGCCCCTGAACTCTGCAAACTCCTCTAGCGCATACCCACGACCGACAAGCCTCAGTACGTCGGTCTGAGTCAGCGGCATCTCAGTGTCTAGACAGCAGAGGCGGCACCCGGGCGGGCAGCGCACCGCCCCACTTTCCGGTCCGAATTTATAACGGCGCCAGCCCGACAACCCGGTCCGCCCATGCCCGACAGGGACGGGAGGCACAGGTTCCTGGCGTTCAACTTCGGATACAGCTCGACGCTCCTGCTTGCGATACTCCCTCTCCTCGCAGAGAACTGGAGTTCGTCTGACTCGGAACTCTCCGACTACATCTTGGACCACCTCTCGGTAGTCTCGGCATCGTTCAGAGCGTTTGGGATGGACATCCTCGGGGGATGGGAGGCAGACTTCGTCGACGAGTTCAGGAAGAGGCTGGTCGCCGGCGAGGGAGACTGGATGGAGGGCCGCCTGGAGGCGCTTGAAAGAGCCATCAGGACCACCAGGTGGGTGCTCTACCTAGAGATGGACCCCGAAGAGAGAGCCCTCTACACTCTGGGGGCTAGCGTCGCCAAGGCCTCCCTCGCCTTCATGACGGGGCTGGCCGAAGAGGCAGACGAGTTCTTGACGGACACCGCCGAGGAGCTCGTAGACTCCGCCAGGAGGGTCAACCTACCTGAAGAGACCCTCAGGGATGTCGAGCAGCTCGCCCACCACCTCACGTCCACCGGGGTGGAGCAGGCCCCGGGTGACCTCACTGGCCTGGCCGCCCGAGTGTTCGGTGAGATCTTTGCTTGGCTGAGTCGAACCCATCAGGAGTATGGCTGAACGCGTCATGCTGCGGATGCCTGGGGGATTAGAATGAGCCTGGCGATCCTTTCTCTCTTCGAGGCCGTCCGGACGGTAGAACTCGCAGGTGAGAGAGTCGATAGAGAAGTCCTCAGGAGGGCAATAGAGGCCGCGGCCAAGGTCTACTGGTCAGGCGCCCCACCCGACGTCAGGGAGGGAATGAGGGCCAGCTTCGAAGTGCTGGCCAGGGCAATCACGTCGGCGGAGATCACGATGGAGGAAGAGGAGATAGCTATATTCGCCGCCAGAGAGCTTCTGGAAGCTGAGAGTGCCTTTGACATCGACAGATCCGCCGTAATTGAGACCATAGACCGGGAACTCAGGTCGGCTGGGCTAGGCGGCTTGGCGGATCTGACGATGATGCTCCTATCGGCGAAGCTGAGGACGTAGGCCCGAAACCTTTTTGTTTCATTTTAGATCGGGCCGGGAGGGCCAAAGATAGAGATCCGCGTCAGGGGGCGGACAGTCGATCTGAATCTTCTGGCCGAGCAGCACGGCGTCGATCTGAATACCCCAGTCAGGGACCGTTCCCTCGAGCCCAACAGATCCATAAGGATCTACAGGCTCGATCAGGATGTCGACGCGGAGTTGTACCTGTTGGACACGCGGGAGGCCAGGGAAATCGCCGCGTGGCCGCACGTGGTCATGGAGGAGCTGGACAGGAGAGCCCTCTCTACCGCCGTCGCCTGCGTGGAGTTCCTTGCACGAATAGGAGTTCTGAGCGGTCCATTAGTTGTATTACACGTGCTCAGGGCCGGACCGGGTTACAGGGTCGCAGAGGCGCTGAGGGGCCGAGAGTTAACCTTCAGGGAGTTGTACGTTCGGCCGGAGTACCTCGCCTCTTCGGAGAGGGATCACACGGGGGAGTCCGTCAGGGAGGTTAGGGTCACCTTCTCCGACTTCTCCCAGGCCCCAGAGGGAGAGAAGATAACGCTGATCAAGCCGGACACCGAGGCGACGGGCAGGACGGGGTTGATATCTCTGGAAACGGCCTTCAGAGAATTGGAGGCGAGATCCTGCACCGTGAGGACGCTCGTCCTTTACGGGTTCATCACGGACGTCGCGGTCAGAAGGATAGCCCGATTTGCGGCGGACAGAGGGGTGGACAGGGTCGTGGCCGTCGGCCTCGTCGACCTCGCCGCCTTGGCCTCCAACGACTACGACATGGTGCTCTACGGGCCAGACCTCCATGCGTGGAGAGTCAATAGGGAGCTAGTCAGGCTTGGGGCCACGGTGGGTCTCGAGACCTTCGCCGACATGGTCCGGATCTACGTTCCAGGACTAGACCAGCCCGGGGACTTCTCGGAGAGGCAGTCGTCGCTGTTCAACGGGGTGGGTTGGACGAGTGGGGACATATTGGGCCACCTTAGATCCACAGAAGACGCCATTGAGACCCTGCTGACCGTACCCGATCTGGAGGATTGGCAGAGGGAGATAGCGGAAGAGGAGCTTGATATGGTGAGGGAGCTCGCGGGGAGGCTCTCGGGGCAAACCGTTTAATTGCCGTCAGGTCGGGCCATGAGGGTCCGAGCTGATACTGTCAGACGTTGAGATCAGGGAGGCCCTCAAGTCGGGGGACATCAGGATAGAGCCCTTCGATCCTGACAGCCTGGGACCTTGTTCTGTAGACCTCAGGCTGGACACCCTCTTCAGGGTGTTTGAAGGGGACGGAGAGGTGGATCCCAGGAGGCTGGAGACCGTTGACAGGGGTGCAAGGCTGGTCGACACGGGCGGAGAGCCATTCGCGCTCCAACCGGGGCAGTTCGTACTCGCCAGGACGGTGGAGAGGATCGCGATCTCGAAGGGACTCGCGGCCTTCTTGGAGGGGAGGAGTAGCGTGGCTAGAATGGGCGTGATAGTTCATGCGGCGGGGCTCGTCAATCCCGGAACCGGGATGGCAAAACCGGTCCCCGTCGTCCTGGAGATATTCAACGAGAACGTGGTTCCCGTGAGGCTTTATCCGGGCATGAGGATCGTTCAGATAATCTTCTTGAGGCTGGGAAGGCCTGCCTCGGCGGGGTATGATGAGAGACCGTCGTCCAAGTTTGTGAGTCAGGAAGAGCCCAGTCTGCTCTCGAGCAGGGGTGATCGAAGCTGAGGAGAATCGAGGCGGTTGTTCTGGCCTGCCTCTCAGGCCTCGACCTGGCCCTCGCGTTCGGCTACCGGCTCGGGCTCATTGAGATCGGCCCAACGCTTCTGTTCGTCCTCTCTCTGGTGGTGCTGGGGTGGCTCATCGCCAGGGCCTCTGAGGTCGCAGTCGGCGCGCTCGAGAGCTTCTCGGAGGCGGCCGGCGCTCCCCCGTATCTGACGGGAGTCTTGAGCTCACTCGCGTCCAGCCTCCCGGAGATCGCCCTGACGCTGATAGCCGTGATGTCGGGCGACCCAGAGGTCGTGGAGGTGGCGGTGCTCACCGTCATGATGAGCGTGGGCGCGGCGACCGTCATAGTCTCCGCGACGGCGGCCGTCGCCTCCATTAAGTCTGGTAGAGGCGTCGTTGAGGTCCCCAAGGAGGCCATGAGCGATGAGCTGAACGCGATTGCCTTCACGCTGACTGCCTACCTGGCCCTCTCCATGGTCTCGATGGCCAGACTCTTCTCGGGTCACTCCAACCAGCTCCCCAGAACCGTCGGCCCGATCCTGCTCCTGGCCTACTTCTCGTACATAGTCATGCTGGCATCTAGGGCGGGGGGCCGGAGGAGGGGGGCGGGGGGCGCCGCCAGACATCTGCTCGTGGGGCTGGCCGCGATGATCCCCGTCTTCATATCCGCCGAGGTGCTAGTCTACCTAGTGGAGGAGCTGACGACCGCCGGGGGACTCGATGTGGTCCACGCCGCCGCGGCGCTGGCCATGGTTGGGACGGTCCCTGAAAACGGGGTCGCCATCGTCTCCGCGGCGAAGGGGGACGTTGAGATTGGTCTCGGAAACGCGCTGAGCGGGGTCACGATACTGGCGCTGCTGGCCGTCGGGATCGTGGCGAGCGTCAGGCCGATACCCCTCGACGACTACGTTGTGGCCCAGATGGGGGTCACGACAGCCTCGGCGCTGATGCTGAAGTTCTCCGTGAGGGACGACGGCAAGATAGACCTGGGCGAGGCGATCCTCATGGTCGCCCTGCAGGCCCTGGCGTTCGACCTACTGTTGACCTGACGCCCGCTCGTTGGGGCCCGCCGCCCCGACTCCCCTCTTCCCCTCTCGCTTGGCCCCGCCGCCGAGGAGCAGCCTCAGTACGGTCCTCGAAAATCGCGCTATGTCCCGGGCGGCTCGGATCTTTGACTCCTCTCCGGCGTATATGGTGCTCACGGGCACGTCCCTGAGGCGCATGCCCGCTCGAGCCAGCAGGACAAGGGACTCAGTCTCCCCCTCGTAGCCGCTCCCCTCGACCCCTAGCAGGAGTTCAGCCGCCTCCCTTCTGTAGGCGCGGAAGCCGCACTGGGAGTCGCGGATCCGGACGCCAAATAGGACACGCAGGATGCCCGTGGTTATGAAGTTGGAGAGCCTCCTGACTGTGGGCATTTCCTCCCTGGACCTGAAGCCGGCTGCCACGTCTGCCTCCCCCAAGGCGGAGATCAGCCTGGGGATCTCCTCTGGCAGGTGCTGGCCGTCGGCGTCGAGGGTTACCACGATGTCGGCGCCCTCGCTCAAGGCCACCTTCACTCCCGTCTTGAGGGCCGCCCACTTCCCCATATTGGCGGGATGCGCGACGACGAGCGCGCCTGCATCACGCGCCTTCCTGGCGGTCCCGTCCGAGCTCCCGTCGTCGACCACTATCACTTGGTCCACGAACTTCCTCGTCCGCCTGACGACATCCCCGATCCTTCTCTCCTCGTTGTACGCTGGGATGACCGCCACAACCTTACCCTCACCGCTCCGTGAGACCAATTCGGGCCCTCTGGGGGGCGGAGAAGGCGATCCGAAATATAATGTATGGCCGATCGTCCCCCCGATGGCCGCGCCTGTCGAGAGATATGACGGATACCTGATCGATTTGGACGGCGTCCTCTGGGCCGGTTCTAAGACGTTTCCTGAGGCCGTGCAGTCAGTGAACAGGCTCAGGTCGATGGGGAAGGCCGTAGTGTTCCTCACGAACAACTCTACGAGGAGCCGGTCGCAGTACGTGGAGAGGCTTAGGGCGATCGGGGTAGACTGGGTGGAGGAGGGGCAAGTGGTGAACAGCGGGTACGCCACCTCGAAGTACCTGGTCGAGCGTTTCGGTAGGCTCCACGTATTCCCCGTGGGGGACAGCGGGCTGCATATGGAGCTGGTCCTGCAGGGCCACGCCCTGGTCTCCCAGGCGGACTGCTGGACCGGCAGAGTGGACGCAGTAGTCGTGGGGATGGACCCCGGCGTAACGTACTGGAAGATAGGGGCAGCGGCGGCCGCCATAAGGAGGGGGGCCATGTTCGTCGCCACCAACCCCGACAAGACCTTTCCGACCGAGAGGGGACTCATGCCCGGCGCGGGGACCATCCTAGCGGCCCTGGAGGCCTCCTCGGATAGGAGCCCCGAGATCAACATAGGGAAGCCCCACAGGCCCATCTTCGAGGTGGCCCTCGAAGCCCTGGGCGTTGAGCCAGAGAGGGTGCTGGTGATCGGCGACAGGCTCGACACGGATGTGGTGGGCGCAAACGCCCTCGGACTGGACTCGGCCCTCGTTCTCACCGGGGTAGCTACCGAAGAGGACCTGAAGGGGGCGCGAGAGAGGCCCACTTACGTCCTGAGAACGCTGGAAGATCTCTTCGATGCTGGCTCGAAGGAGAAATGAGGGCGGTAGAGGGAGGGAGAGAATTTAGGGGGCGTGAAACGTCTCAACGATGGAGATTTCCGAGAGCTGAACGGCCCCGTCCGAGTTGGCGTCCTCCCAGAGCAAGACGAAGCCCGTGTCCGGACTCAGCCTGTTCATGTTGCTGCTGAGCCACACGAGGGCCGCCCACGTCCCGTATCGGGTGCACCCCATCGCCCCAGCCACGTACCTCGTGCCCTCGCGGAATGTGAACACGACGGCGTAGTCTCTCTTGGCCCAGTCTGCCCCAGACACGGAGTAGGTCGTCCCGATCGGTCGAACCTCCATCACGATGGAGCCGCCCGCCTTGGAGAAGTAGACCCCCATGCGTGAAGCCGCGGACTTGGCTGGGTTGACCACGCCCTTCCCCTCGTGGGCGAACGGGCCCCCGACCACTATGTAGGAGGCCTCCTCAGGGAGAGACCTGACCACCGCTCCCCCCACCATGGAAGAGAACTCTTGCGCACGCTGCTCGTCCACATCAGATCCCACGAGTAGGTAGGGATACCTTCCGCTCCCGCCGAGGACGCCCCCAAGCATGGAGCAGAGGGTCTCGCCGCTGGGACTCCCCTCCTCAGCCAGCACCACCTTGGACGAGGAGTCGAGCACTATCCAGGTTGGAGTGGCCCTCAGCTGGAAGGCTGTAACGAGTTCGCCGGTTCCGTCAGCGTACTTCCAACCCTCTGCCCCAATGGAAAGGAAGAACTCGTAGTCCGCCTCGAGGTTCCTGCTGACCCCCACCGCGATCACGGTGTAGTTCAGGGGGGTCCTACAGGCCCTGAGGGCCTGGGCAAGCTTGGGCAGGTCCGTGCGGCAGTGGGGGCAGTTGTGCTGGAAGAACACGAGGACGACGGCGTCCCACCCGAGGTTCTCTGACGATATGATCGTTCCGTCCTTTGTCATGAGGGAGAATGTCACCCTCTGCCCCACGCTGGGCAGGGCATTCAGGGCGAGCGCCTGTAGGAGCATCAGCGCCGTGAGCGCTGCGGCCAGGGTTCGCATCGGGGGAGTCTCTCACGACCAATATTTAACGTGCCCCGAGACGTCAGCTGCTTGGGACGGCTTGCGAAGGAGGTGCACGTGGGCGCTTGGGACCTGAGCTGGCGGGCGCCATCGTGAGGCCGACTTTCGCAAAATCGGCGCTGATCCGCAGCAAGATAGAGGGTATAGACTACGCCGTGAACCCATATTACGGCTGCCTCCACGGCTGCCGGTACTGCTACGCCGCGTGGATGACGAGGAGGCGATTTCCGGATCACGTGTGGGGTCTTCACGTCCACCCTAAGGTCAACGTTCATCGGCTCCTGGACAGAGAACTCTCGTCGGCGAGGCCCGGGCTCTTGGAGATCGGCACGTCCACTGACCCCTACCAGCCGATCGAGTCTAGGCTCCGGCTGACCAGGCGCTGCCTCGAGGTAATCTCCCACCACTCAGGGTTCGACGTCTCCCTGCTGACCAAGTCCCCGCTGGTCCTGAGAGACCTGGAGGTCCTGAAGGCGATCGACGCGGAGGTCGGATTCTCGGTCAGCGGCCTGGGGGATGCCGTGAGGCTCCTCGAGCCGAGGGCGCCCCCCGGCGAGGCGAGGCTGGCGGCGCTCAGGAGGCTGTCCTCTGAGGGGTTGAGGACGTTCGCGTTCATATCTCCTGTGCTGCCCGGAGTCACCGACCGGCAGATCCAAACTCTCTTGAGGGCCGTCGCAGAGGCGAGGCCGAGCAGGGTCCTGGTGGACGCGCTGAGGTTCAGACCGGGCGTCCTCCATTCAATGAGGTCGGCGCTATCCAGTTCCCCCGACCTGCTGCGGGAGCTGGGATCCTACGCGTCCGATCAGGCTGGGTGGCTTCAACGGGTGAGGGCCGAGATGGAGGAGGCGGCCGCTGGGCTCGGCCTCGCTTTGGAGTTCCTGTTCTGAGCGGCTAGCTTAGACCTTCGAGGCGTGCACGAGGTAGCTCTTCACGAGTTCTAAACCTGGCAATATCGTCCTGCCCGTAACGAGGGCTGGTGTGACGGCCGTGCCGATCGACTGGACGAGGTAGGGGGCGACCCGCGGGTCGTCGGCGTAGACGACCTTCACATCCACGCCCAGAGACCTGGCCAACCTGAGGACCTCTTCACTCTCGGGCTGCTCTCTCCTGACCAAAAGTATCATTGCCACGTGTCCAGCCTGGCCCTCCGACAGTGATAAGGAGAACGGGGTGGGCTTCAGGTCCGATACCTTCTTTTTCTGTTGGAGGTCGGCGCGCACGTGAAGGCGGAAGGACGGGTGGTCGTCTTCTCAGGCCCCGCGGGAAGCGGGACCTACGAGAGAATGTTAGAGGCGGCGAAGCTCGCGGAGGAGTGGGGATACGAGGTAAAGGTCGAGAGGCTCTTCGACAGAATGGCGAGGGTGGCCAGGGAGAGATACGGGCTTGAGATAACCGAGGAGAACGTGCTTAACCTCCTGAGAGAGAGGCTCATCTCCATCAGGAAGGAGGCCGTTGAGCAGATCCGAGAAGAGATCGAACGCAATCCGGGGTTCTACATGGTGAGGTCTCCGGCGACCTTCTTCTGGGGAGGGACGCTGATCACGGGGCTCGACCTCGACGACGTCATGAAACTGCGCCCCGACGCCTTCATCGTGGTCGTAGACGACATCATGCCGGTGAAGGCGAGACTCGCGGCCGATCCTGAGTGGAAGACCCAGAGGTTCACCTTGAGAGATCTGGCCTCTTGGAGAGAGCAGGAGACCACTCTAGTCGAGGAGCTGGCGAGGTGGACCAAGGCGGAGTTCTACGTGGTCGCGAGGGCTCACCCGCCCCGAGTATTCGCGGACTTAGTCGTCCACCCGGAGAAGCCAAAGGCCTACATCAGCTTTCCCATGACGCACGTGCCGCCCGACGTCTACAGGGAGTTTGAGTCAAAGAAGAACAGGTTCATTGACGATTTGGACGAGCTGGGCATCGTGATTTTCGACCCGGCGACGATGGCCGAGGGGGTCATACTGTCCAAGCTGGAAGAGTATGAGAACAGGGCCAGGTCCGAGGGCAGGGAGCCCAACCCTGAGGAGGAGCTGGAGATCACGGTGAGCTACGGCGGGGAGGAGCAGGTCTACAGGTACACCTACCAGGAGCTGGCGGCCGTGGACCCTCTAGTCGAGGGTCAGATCGTGAAGAGGGACTTTGCCATGATCGAGTCCGCCAACATGGTGATCGTCTACAACCCACTCGGCATACCCTCGCCGGGTGTGGCCTGCGAGATGATGTACGCCCACAAGGTCCTGGGGAGGGACGTCTACCTCATCTGGGGAAAGGAGGGTAGGCCGAGTCCGTTCTACACCGCGTTCTGCAACAAGAGGTTCTCGACGCCGGAGGAGTTCCTCGAGTACGCAAGGACTCACGTTAGACCCAGGTGGGGGGGGCTGGGTTAACCCCACCCCCCTCACAGACCCCGCCGAGGGTCAGGCCACGAGGGTCCGGCGCTCGCAGCCCCTGAAGGGGGACCTCTTGCTGGCCGCGTCGACAACCCCGGAGAGGAGCTTCGCCAAGACCAGCGGCGCGAGGAGAAGGCCAGGGATAAACGCCGCTGAGGCGGAGGCCGCCGAGACTAGCCAGTTCCAACCGCCGTGGAGGGCCGCCGCCAGGCCATACCACTTCACAAGCTCCAGCGAACTCCCTCCACCGAATTTCAGCCTGCTGAACCCCCAACCCATGACGCCCGAATCGGCGGCGTGCCCCACGGTCGACATGAGCCCCCTGCCGGCCGCCACCAGGGCCCACCCGCCGACCCCCATCTCCCCCAGGCCGCTGATCCCCGCTAGCAGGTTCTCGACCCACGCGAACCCCATCGCGCTGGTGACCGCGTAGAACACCACGTCAAGCTCGTCGTTAACTTCGGTGCTCCTCCACAGTAGGTAGAGCCCCAGGGGCTTCACGAATTCCTCAACCAGCGGAGCCACGAGGACCGAGTTGACCAGCGGCCTCCCGGTATCCAGGAGGAGTTCCGCTAGGATGGCCGGGGCCGCGCTGGCGGCGCCCACCACAAAGGCCACCGCCACCAGCGCGTAGGGCTCCGGCTCCCGATAGTCCCAGCTCCGGACGTAAGACACCCACGCCAGCGCGGGCAGCAGAGAGCCGAGACAGACGGCGTAAGGCTCGCCGATCAGCCCGGCATAGCCGAGGGCGAGCGTCGCCAAGAAGCCGAGCATCACGGCAAGAGTCCACCCTCCGGTTCGTCCCACGTAGATTCCTCGAGGTGGCGTCGTAATTAACTGAGCCCGTGGTGGCCGACTAAATCCATCACCCTATCAGCTGCCGAGATGGCCGACGTCTGGGTGACCGTTCAGAGGGTCTTCGGGAGCTGCCCTGTTCACTCCGAGGGGGATCGGTTCGTCCTCCACGAGGGCTTCGCCCTCGACAGTCTGGGTGGAAGCGTCTGCCTCCACGCCCTCTTGGGGATGGCTGCCCTTCTGTGGGCTCTTGGCCACGGGCACAGTCCCGAGGAGCTGTCACTCGGAGATCCTCCCCTGCTGGCTTGCCCCGACCCGGGTCCGCCCATCTCGTGCGGGGGGAGGGTCCTCTTCAGGCTGGAGGTTAGGGAGTAGCCTACGGAAGTTTGACGGCGCGTCCCGACGTTAGCCCTAGGCTCCTTGAACAACTGGGGAGACTATGCGCAGAGAGGCGGTGGCCTCAGCTGCCCTCATGCTCCTCCTCCTCACCCCCGCGGTCTGGAGGACTGTGAACACCAGCCCGTCGTACTCGATATCCATCTCCGTGACTCCGGAGGGGGAATCAGTGGGCGACTCGTTCACCACGTCGGTCAGGGTGACTGTCGACGGCCTCCAGGCGGGGACGGCCTATGCGGTCTTCACGACCACGGATCCCGACGGGAGGGAGAGGTACTACCGGCAATCTCCCCAGTGGACGTACGCGGACATGCCCGTGGACTACAGGACGGCGTGGACTCTCACGGCTGACAAGGCGGGAACCTGGACTTCTTGCGTCTCTCTTACCTTCGACGGAGACGCTCCCGACGGCGGGGGGTATCAGAAGATCACCAAGTGTGCCTCGTTCACCGTAAGCGATCCGGGAGGGGGCGGTGGTGGGGGTGGAGACAACCCTCCGCCGAGCAAGAAGCCCACCAAGCTAACAATAGCCGCAAACCCGAGCACTGTAGAGCCCGGCAAGACGTTCAGCGTTGGTGGAGGCCTGTTCGACGCCAGCCAGAGCGACTGGTGGAACTACCCCATAGTCGGGGCCACGATAACCGTGACCTTCAACGGCCAGACGAAGACCGCCACGACTCGCTCTGACGGAGGATGGAGCGTTGTCTTTACCGCGCCGACTCAGGAGGGGATCTACGCGGCCAGGGCCAACTTCGCGGGCAACTCCCAGTACGACCGGACTTCGGCCAGCGCCACAGTCAGGATCCAGAGACAGTCCAAGAGGGACTGCATAGTCGAGCTCATCTACCCGGAGAAGGTCCACGTCGGCGATATAGTCAGCATCACCGTCGTGTTAAAGGATGCGGAGACGCATCAGGAGATCAAGGGGAAGGTGGTGACGCTCTACATCGAGGCGGACAGCCATCAGATAGAGTCGGGAGCTTCATTCACGATCCAGGCGGAGTATCCTGGCACCATAGACGTCGGGGCCAGGTTTGAGGGAGACAGCGAGTACAACGGGGCCTACGACCCGGGAGGGCTGATAGAGGTCTGGACGAGGCCGAGGATCACAATTACATACGTGGGGTGTGGGGAAGGATGAGGAAGAGGGATCTCCTGGCCTTGCTACTGCTCACGCTGGCCGTGGCCCCGGCCCTGGCCCAGACAAAGGTCTACAGGGGGGATACGGTGACGGTGTCAGGCGTGGTCAGGGACGAGCTGGGGAACCCCGTCGCCGGAGCGACTGTTCAGCTCCTGGACGGGGCCACGGTGTTGGACTCCACAACCACCGGCTCGGACGGGTCATTCACGCTGACCTGGACGGTGCCAGCCGACCACACCCTCGGGCCGAAGACCCTGACGGTCTACGTGCCGGAGCATCCTAGCCTCTACGTCGAGGCGTCCTCAACTTCTGTCTCCGTAGAGATCTGGGCCTTGGTCGTGGTGAGCGCCAGCGGGCCTCAGCGCATTCACAGGGGGGATGCTGTAACCGTGATGGGGACTGTCGAGGGGATGAACTCGGGGACTGTGGAGGTTCAGTGTGGAGCAAGCACCGTAGCGACCGGCTCCGTGAGCGGGGGCCAGTTCAGCGTGAGCTTCACCGTGCCCGACGACTGGGAGAAGGGACCCATCACGCTCACGGTCACCTCTCCTGGAGGGAGCTACGTGGACGTCCATGGTAGCCAGGTGAACACGGAGCTCTGGGTCAGGCCGACGATAGAGGTCACAGAGGTCTCGGGCGGATGACCGCATGGTGAGAAAAAGCTCTTGGGTCATTCTGACCCTCTTAGTGCTCACGGCGACTCTAGCGCTAGCTCAGACCCAGGTCGTGCGGGGGCAGCTCGTGACCATCACGGTCAGGCTCACGGACGAGAAAGGAGCTCCGATAGCCGGTGTGACGGTTCACTTCCTGGACGAGACGGACGGGGTTGAGATAGGGGTCGACGTGACCGACTCCAGCGGCTACGCCACCGTCGCTTGGGACACCTCAACCGCGAGCCCTGGTGCTCACTCGATCCTGATCTGGACGGAGGAGGCCGACTACGTGGAATCGGCTCAAACCGGGGTGGGAGTAGTGATCTTGGCTCCAGCCGAGCTCAGGCTCAGCGTCTCGGCGCCGGCCGCCGTGAAGCCGAGACAGGGCTTCCGAATCAAGGTTACTGTCACGAACGCAGGCGAGGCAGCGGCCCTAGACGTCGCGGTCTCGTTGAACGGGTCGACCAAGAGCGTCGGTGACCTGCCGGCGGGAGTCAGCTCGACCTTGGAGTTCTCCGCGGTCGCCCCAGCCAGGCCCGGGGAGTACAGTCTATCGCTACTGGCGAGCGGGACGGAGTGGGGCACCCAAAGACCCCTTTCAACGTCGCTTGAGGTCAACTACAGCGTCGAGTTCGGGGGAATTGCGCTGGAGATAAGGGCCCCCCCGTCCGTCAGGGAGGGGGAGTCGTTCAACTTCTCTCTGGCGTTAAGCAATCTCGGGGGGAGGCCAATATCCCTCTCAATTCAGATCAACCTCTCTGGAGCCCAGCCCGAACGCATCGAGGACGCCCTCACCCTCGACCCCATGTCCAGCGTCACACGAGCCTACGCCGCCACGGCGGGCCGGGCGGATCGGGTTCGGGTGACGGCCCTCGCCCAGGGAGGGGGCTTGAGAGCAAGGGACGAAGTCGTTATCGAGGTCACTTCTGCAGGATCACCCCATCGGCCCCCTGCCAATGGAGCGAACGCGACCGCGTCCTCTCGGCCGCCGACAAGTCCGCCGCCTCTTAGACGCTCGTCCTCCGCTTCCAGTAAGAGTGAGGCGGCGCTTGAGGTAAACGTAGCGGCCGAAACGCGCGGCAAGGAGGCCGCGCCGCTGCTGACCGGAGAAATCCCGGCGGCTGGATCCGCCCTCGCACTGGTCGTTTTAGTCGTTCTCAGGGGGATTTGGAGGGTGGAAGACCCGTAGTGACCCCAATTAAAAAAAGACTCAAGATCGGCTCGCCACGGTTTCAACGCCGTGTGAGGCGGCCGACCGCGGCTCTCCGAGGAGGCTGGTTAGCATCACCGCCTCCACCCCCTCCACGGCGGCCTCGTCGTAATACACCACGTACCCTCCGCTCTCAAGGGGCGCCACGTCTCGAACTACGTAATGAACGAATCCAGAGTGGGCGAGAAAGTTCCTGACGTGGTCGAACGTAAACCTCGCCGAGACGGCGTCCTCGAGCAGCCTCGCTGGCTTTGAGTTCTGGCGAGAAGCCACGAGGCGCTCTAACCACGCTCCGAGTTCTCTCTTGGGGTTCCGACCGAGGGCGCCCGGCCTGAGGAAATCCAGGGATCCCCCGGCCAGAAACCACAGCCGAAATAGCGGCGCCCCCCGCGGGAGCCGCCCGACCCTGCACTCCACGGCCTTCCTCTCCAGGAGGAAGCTGGCGAGGGTGGAGGGATCTGCGCCTCTTCTCGCTGGCGGAGCCTCGTCCAGGGTACCAGAGACCTCCGAGAGGAGTAAGTGGTACTGCAGGGCCATCCCCTTCTGCCTGTAGAGCGAGATTAGCTTGCCTATAAGGCCAGAGGGGAGTTCTCCAACCTGGCAGCCGGGGCCCGGGTTGAGAAGGCCGGAGGCCCTCCGAGCGAACTCACTCACCAGCTGGGGGATGACCTGAGAAGGCAGCTCCTTGATGCCATGCGCCTCACCCTCGACCTCTGCCCACTCCAGTAGCCTGAGTAGCCTGCACAGGTGGAGGTGAACAATCAGGGGGGATCCCAATGAGATTCCAAGGGAGAGAAGCGCGACCTCCCTCAGCAGGTCCGCGGGGAGGCCTGACTGAAGGTTCTTCGCAGCCTCGATCAGCCTCACCCACAGGGAGGTGAGTTGGGGGTCTTCCAGTACCCTCGCTAGAGTCTCGGCTATCCTAGCTGTCTCCAAGACGCTCAAAGGTGGCGTATACAACTTCAATGATGTTGGAAGGCCGGGTCTTCGAGCGACCACGGTCAGTCTGCGGCCGGTCGTCAGGGAGTGCGCCAGCGACCCCAGGAGGGCGGACGAGGTCACCGGATCGAGTCCCCCCCAGGGGACGAGAAAGATCACGGTCTCCGCCCCCTCGAGGGATGAAAGAGCGGAGACCGTTGCGGCGAACGCCCGCTCGCCGAGTTCCTCCGGGGTCAACCTCTCGGCGCCCTCCAGGGGCACCTCGACTATCCGGAGAGCCGAGTTGGAGGTGGCCACTCGGCTAAAGACCTCCCGTTCCGGCCCCGTCGGAATAAGCACCACCAGGATCGTCTCACCCTCAACGCTGGCGAGATTATCGAGCCCGGAGAGGGCCCACTCCAGCGCCTCCAAGACCGAAGCTAGTCCACCCACTTCATTCGGAGGCGCGCACACGGGCAGCAGGGCGGCGGAGGGCAAATCGAGATTCACCCCCAATTGAGGACGGGTTCCCCCTGGCTACTCACCCTCCTCAGGGCCAGTATCCCCTCGAGAATGGCCCTTCCGAGGCCGGTTGCCTTCACGTCTCTGGCGGGGCCGATGTCGACCAGGCCCGCCCTAATCAGCCAGGCGGCCAGCTCTCCATCGACTCGGTCATATCTCCCGGAGAGGACTCTCTCAACACTCTCGAGGGTGGTCGGAGGCACAGGAAGGATGGGGAGCTTGTGGACCTCGTAGTCATCTCTCTCGGGCCAGAAGATCTCCCTAAGGATGGGGTCCTCCACCTTGTCCTGGGAGGAGAGCGCCTTCCTCCACCTTTCGAGACTCCTCCCTGAAGCCTTCATCGATACCGCGTAGACGCCCTCAAGCGGAACCAGCTGGGCTATCGACGTCAGCAGGGCTGCCAGCTCAGGAGTTGAGCAGGATACCAGCACGCTCACTAGGTCAGGGTTGACGGCCCCCAGGGCCTCACAGATGATCTCCAGCCACAATTCCGTCGGACCGCGGAGTTCTACTCCCTCGACCTCCACCCACCTGTACTTCTGGCTGAATGCCCTCTCCAAGACCTGCCGGACCCAGTCATACCCGGGCGGGACCGCAAGCAGCACCATCTCCGGGGTCGACTCGCTCCTAGAGAGGTGCTCGTAAACCCTGGTGACGATCCACGGCTCGCCGCAGGCGGGAGATAAAAGCACTCTGGTGGCCCCTTTGGCCCGGAAGGGCATCGCCTAGGCCTTTCAGAGGCGGGTCTTAATGGTGATGGGGGGAAATTTCCAAATAAAACGTAAAAACAGAAAATTCGTCTTGTAAGAGCATTCAAACTAGCCTACGCCAGCACAAGGCCAGCTTACGTCAGGGGAGCCCTCTCGCTCATCAGCTTATTAAGGAAGTTGACCAAAAACTCATCCAGGAGCGTCCGGTGGCACAGGAGTTGGGATTCCTGGACCCTGCATGGCGACCACCTGAGAGCCTAGTATCTATTCTCGGGGAAAGAATGTCATTGGACAAATCAGCAAAGCTCGACAGGATCTACTACAAGACCTGGGGATTTCTGTTTGGCGTGAATCCAATGACGGCTAGCCAAAATTTGGAGGGGCGTAACAGATGATCGAACTGAGTGATGCCGACAATCTTGAGAAAGCTTTCGCGTTAGCCATCGAGAAGGCTTCTAATGAGATGGATCTCTCGCCTGTTCGGCCTATCCCTCAAAAGATTGTGTTAGAGGACTTTCCAATCCTCAACGGCTACAGGGCCGGGGTTCTCGCCTCTAAAGATAAGCTCATATTAAGTTCAAGACTTAACGTAAAGAGATTAAGATCAGTAATAGCAAGAGAGGCGTTTAATTTGCTTATACCAGAGAATCTCGATCGGCTTAGGGTGATTTATGACCTCGCTTGGGCCTATTCTGGGGCAGAGCTCAGCTGGTGGAAAGAGTGCAGCCAAGTAATCTGGGACCCTCGATTCCCTCTATACAACGCACCTGAAGTGCTCTCCCCTCTACCTAGGAAGAGGCTGGTTATGGTCCTCCGGCGGATGCTCCACCTCTTGCGGGGGTTAAATGATGTCGGCCGTAGAGTCACGCTCGAAGAATACCTTTCCATATTTAGCGAGGCAGCCGGGCTTCTTGAGCCAGTTAGACTTTCCAAGGTTCAGATCAAGGTGATCGAGGAACTCGCTAGGAGCCCGTATCTCACACAAGGAGAGTTGGCCAGAAAGCTTGGATTCTCAAAATCCGCAGTATCAAAAGCTCTATCCAAGCTCACCGCTCTCGGAATACTGAGTGGCCCTGAGAACGTTGTACTCGAGCGAATCGGACTGGCCGGACTCTTAGCCATTGTCCCGGACAGCCCGATAATGGAGAAAGCATTCGCCAAATTTCCATTCACTTATCGGATCTTAAGGCCCATATCGCGGGCTCTGCCATCATTTATCATATTAATTTTTCCCAACGAGGGCCTGACCAGTCTTAGGTTAGTTCTGAATTCTGGCAGGACCAAGCTCGCTAGGATGCTTAGATTAACGTTCACCCACAAGACTACACCCTTCAACCCGGACTCTGATGTCGAGAAAGCTCTCAGGCTACTCAGCGAAGGGATTGAGTTCAAAATCCGCGGAGAAAGGGAGGTCGTCGTTCCTAAACTCAATAGACACGATCTGATGATCGTTAATCGCGTTCTACGGAAGGGTCGAGTTAGTGTGTCCGTAGTCAGGGCAATGGGAATACCTTCGGCGGAATCAAGGCTCCGAAGGCTCAGGGAGTTGGGCGTCCTAAGAAAGTTCTACACAGTTGGCGGATATCGACTCGGGAGGCCAATTTCAGTTATGATAAATTCTAAACAGGAAGACTTTCCGAGAATTTCTGCCGCCCTAGGCGCCATGTCAACATCTCTATCCGTTTACGTTGAAGGAGACTTCAGTGGAGTTTGGGGCCTACTCCTTACCTCAGATCGCGACGTTCTCAAGCTAATTCAGTCATTGAGGCTGATCTTTGGGAACCAGTTAGAGAACGCTGCGCCGCTACTAGACTTCTCTCCCTCCTACTGGAGCATTCCGATAGACCTCTGGGACGAGCGGGACAACCGCTTCAGGTACGAGGCCGCCCTCGAGGAGCTCGCCTCACAAATCTCACCCTATCACCCTGGAGACGCTGGAAGACCACCCGGCGACCAGCGCCCTGATGAGGTCGACTGAGGTGTTCACCTCGTATATTACAACCCGCCTCCTCCCCGCGCCCCTCCTCGGCACGCTCCTCTGGAGCAGCCACCCTGGGGGGCACTCTCCGCCCAAGAGGGAGTAGAGCTTGCTTTGAGAGATCGACGGTATCAGCCTGGCCAGTTCAGTGGCTGCCAACCCCCTGTGATCCTCCCTGGAGCCGACGCTCCTTTTTACCCACCTGATGGCCTCCTCCTGAACCTTCCAGGGAAGGAGCAGGGAGAGAACCTCCACCCCGCGCTCCGGGTCTAGGCCCATGGAGTCGACGGCGTGCTTCAGGGCCAGCAGGTCTATGACCGCGAAGCAGTCATCTCCCACGAGTCTGATCGGCTCTGCCACCCCCAGCGGAAGCCCGAGCCTGTACGCTAGGCTCTTGGCCTTAACGAGTGCCCTCATCTGCTCAGATGTGAGCAGGGACCTCAGTCTCATTAGGAGGGACTTGTAGTGGTCGTCTATCTTCAGGACCTCGGCGACCCTGGAATAGGAGGCCATCAGGGGTCGCTCCCTGATGAGGAGCCCCGACCTCCAGAGGTCGGGCGACAGGTGGATTAGCGCTCGAAGGAGGCCGTCTCCCCTCATGGTCGCAGATGGGTTGGTGAAGGCAACCTCCTGGGCCAGCGCCACGTCGATAGCCAGCTCTAGGTAGGCCCTCATTCTCTTCCGTGCTCCCTTCCCGGCCCTCCCCGATCTGCCCAGCTGGAAGGTGAGGCCCATCGGGGTGAGAAAGTAGAAGTCTCCCGGCCTAATTCCCCAATCCCTCTTGGATCTGGACTCCGCAAACCTCCTGCTGACCTCTCCCTTCATGAGAGGGGCGGACATGGAGTAAAGCAGCTCGGCCGGCAGATCCTCCAGGGGATCGCCCTCTATCACGTTGACGAGGGCGTAGGGTCTCGAGAGCATGCCTTGCTCCCGGAGTTCTTCGTTTACGAGCAACTCGATCGACCTGGCCGCGCTCCTCCACGCCCGCACAAGGTCCTCGGCCTCCATTCTAGGTCCGCCGACGAGCCTCACCCTGACGGAGGTGAATCCCGAGGCGTACCGCCTTATCTCAAGGGTCGGCTTGCCTTGGAGCTTGAGATCCCTGACCGCCTCCCCTAGGGACGCGCTCCTCCTCTCGACCGAGTAGCCGAGGCATATATCCTCCCCGGCGACCCTTGAAACGCGGGCAGAGATTCTCCGGAGGAACCGGGGCCCTCTTGGACAATCTGCCGAACTGGACCAGTCGACTGCGACCCTGGAGAGTGAGAAAGTCGCCCTCTCGATCAAGCCGCGGCCCCCCAGGTGGGGGGCCGGGCGGGCGGCCGACATCGCGGCCCGGGGGCCTGTCAACCCGCCACCCGTCCGCCCGGCCCCGACTTAGTCACCCAACCTGTATAATAAAACCATCTGGGCCGCGCGTCTTGACCCTCACATGAACTCCTCGTAAAATCTCTTGATGTCCACCTTGAGCTCACGCCTGACGAGGGGCTCTCCCATCAGGTGGGGCATCTCGTCGAGGAGCGTGGGCTCCTCAGACCTGTAGAAGATCCCGATCGGGATCCTCCCCCCACCGGTGAGCTCCTCCTCTCTGGCCTTCGCTAACGCCGCCTCCCAGTCGCTAGGGTCATGCCCAGAATCCTCCAGCCTGTAGACCCTCTCCCTGTAGTAGGGGTAGGTGTTGTAGAAGGTGACGCACGGTTGGAGGACGTCTATGAAGGCGAACCCCCTGTGCCTGACTCCCTCCTTGAACAGGTAAGTCAGGTGTTCCACGTCGCCCGCGAATCCCCTGGCGACAAACGTCGCTCCGAGCGACAGAGCGAACGTGAGCGGGTTCATTGGCTTCTCCGGCACGCCGAACGGGGTGGACCTGGTCTTCAATCCCTTCGGCGTGGTGGGCGTGTACTGTCCGGTCGTGAGGCCGAACACCTTGTTGTTGTGGACCACGTAGAGCAGGTCGATGTTCCTCCTGATCGCGTGCGGCAGGTGACCGATCCCGATTGCGTAGGCGTCGCCGTCTCCAGCGAACCCCATGACCTCAAGTTCCGGGTTCGCGATCTTGATCCCGGTGGCCAGGGGTAGGACGCGTCCGTGAATCGTGTGGAAGCTGTTGACCGCCACGTAGTCCCCCATCTTGCCGTGGCACCCTATCCCCGTCACGACCACCACCCTCTCGGGCTCCAGCCCGAGTTCCGCTATGGTCCTCTTGAGGGCCATCAGGATGGCGAAGTTCCCGCACCCCGGACACCAGGTGTTTTTCTTGGCCGTTCCGAGCTCAGCCACGCTGACCACTTACATCACCTCCCTGACGCCCTCCAGGATGTCCTCTGGCGTGAAGGGCCTCCCGTCGTAGCGGAGCACTCGGTGATCCACCTGAATTCCCGTCTCCATCCTGAGGAGCTTGGCAAGCTGCCCGGTGGCGTTCTGCTCCACGGTGATTATCCTCTCTGCCCCTCTGAGTTCCGCCACGATCTCCTCGGACGGGAACGGCCAGAGGTAGATCACCCTGACGGCCCTCACCTCGAGCCCCTCCCCCGCCAGCTTCTCTGTAGCTTCGTACACGGCGCCCCTGGTCGACCCCCAGTGGAGGAGCACCGTGTCGGCCTCGGGGTCGCCCCAGACCTCTAGGCTCTTCCCCCGGAGGGCCTCAGAGATCGCGATCAGCTTCCTCAACCTCTTGTCCTGCATACTCCTGGCGTTGTCAGGGTCTTCGCTGGCCCACCCTAGCTCGTTGTGCTCGGAGCTGTTCTGCTTAACGATCGCCCCGCGCGTACCTGGAAGGGCTCTTGGAGAGATTCCATCCTCCGTGAAGAGGTACCTCTTGTACTCGCCGGGGCCCCTCCACTCGCTCTCGATGATCTTTCCCCTGTCTATCGTGACGGCTCCCAGGTCGAACGGCTCCACATCCGTGAAGCTCTCAGTGATGTGCTTGTCGATCAGGAGGATCACCGGGACCTGAAATCTCTCCGCCAGGTTGAAGGCCTCCGCGGTCAGGTAGAAGGTCTCCTCAATGTCACCCGGCGCGCTCACGATCCT
>JAOZGN010000003.1 GCA_027491555.1 Thermoproteota archaeon | reverse complement strand
GCCTCTCATCAGGGAGTTCCTCAGGAGGGAGGGCGGGCCAAGCTTATAGGCCCGCCCCGACTGAATGCTTGGGATGCGCGTTAGGGACGCGCTGTTGCTGCTGGTGGCCCTGGCTCTCGCGGTCCTCGTGTGGAGGATAGTCTGGCTCCTAGTGAGGATCATCCTGATAGCTCTCTTGGCGCTGGTGATCTACTGGATCCTCAAGAGGGCACTCAAGTGGTAGCTTCAGGGTCGGGGCCTTTCCTGAGTGAAATAGATGGGGGCGCGGGGATTAGATCACCTCTCCGAGCCTCTGGGCCCTGGCCACGTCCGCCGCCGTCTTGGACGCCAGTATCTTGGCCGCGAGCGGAGCAAGCAGAACGGTGAAGAGGGCGAACAGGACCGCCGTCGAGTAGACGCTAACGTCTACCAAGCCGAGCCTCAGCGCCGCCTCCGAGGCCGCGATGACCAGGCTCAGCTTCGCCCACATCAGCGTCCCCATTGTGAGGGAGACCTCTTTGCTGTGCCCGCGTAGCCTGGCGGGTACGTACACCCCAACGAGCTTTCCGACGTAGCTAAGCGCCAGAAAGGCAGGCAGGAGCCACAGCTCCCCGGCGGCAGCCACCTCCGGCAGGTTCACCTTTGCCCCGGCCAGGAGGAAGAACGCTGGGAGGAAGAGAGAGTAGCCAAAGGATATCAGGCTCTCTCCCAGCCTCTCGTATCCCTCCGTGAGCACTGACACGAGCACCCCAGCGAAGAAGGAGCCCACGACCGCGTGAACGCCGATGAGCTCCGCCGCCGCGGCGAGCACTATCATGAGCACCATGCTCATCCGGGTGGTGAAGTGGTACCTCCTCTCCAGCTCAATCATCCTGTTGGCGAGCCTGCCGTAGGCCTGGAGGGCTCGGTAGAACGGGAGGAGCAGGATGCCGGCCGCCGCTATCAGCGCCAGGGTCTGGATGTTTGCGCCCCTCCTCTCTATCATGAAGGCGAGCATGAACATGCTGAGCATGTCTGAGACGGCAGTCGCCCCTATCAGCAGCTTGTGGAACGGGACCTCACCGGACCGTCCGGCTAGCCCCTGAAAGAGGTGCTCCAGCTCCTTGGCGGCGGGCAGGACCACGCCGACGGAGGTCGTAGAGAATATGACGCCGGTCAGCTCGGGCGAGAACCCCACCGCCCAGCCGAAGGAGTATCCCATGGCGAGGGGCACTAGCGTCGATAGCACGCCTATTACCATCGAGTCGACCGCGTTCTGTCGGAGAAACCTGGCCTCGACCTCAAGTCCCGCCATGAACAGGAGGTAGATCAGCCCGAAGTCGAATAGAAAGGTGGTCCATGGGCCCTCCACTCTGACTAGGCCCAGCACGGATTGCCCGAAGACAATCCCCAGCGCGATCTCCAGGACCACGCAAGGTACCTCGGTTACCTTAGAGATCAGCGGAGCTATAAGAGCCAGCAGACCGACCAAGGCAAGCGTTAGAAGCTCCAACTCTACCGGATGATGCCCACGCGGGGTTGCCAATAAAAGCCCTCGTCCGGAGGGAGCCCCTCGGGTTGCGGCGCGCTGGCCGCGGCCCAGACCTCAATGACCCAAAAGCGGCTAAGTGGTCTCCAAAAGGATTTTTGTGAGGTAAGCGATTGCCGCAGGATGTCTGGCGGGAACCCGAGACTCCTCGTCCTCGGAACCGGATTCGCCGGCCTGGGCGTTCTAAGGGGGCTGATACACAGAGACCTCCCGGGCAGGCTGGAGGTGATCTTCGTATCGGCCTCCGGCTCCTTTGAGTACCTGCCATCCGCTCCGGAGCTTGTGTCCGACAAGGTGAACCCAGAGGAGATACGGCGGGACGTCTCCCCCGCCCTAAAGTCCCTCGGCGCGGACCTGATAAGGGCGAGGGTGACGGGGCTCCGGCTGGAGGAGAAGAAGGTCACGCTGGATACGGGTGAGATTCTGGACTACGACTACCTGGCGGTCGGCATAGGGGCAAGGCCTTGGACGCCTCCGGGCGGACTCCCCAGCTCAGCTACCACCACTTACAGGGTGGACGACACGATGAGATTTCGCCAGCTCCTGAGCGAAGCCTCAGGAGGGACGGTACTGGTAGTAGGCGCCGGCCTGACGGGTGTCGAAGTGGCGGGAGAGGTCGTGGACCTGGGCGAGAGGCTGGGGGCCGACTTCAGGGTCACGATAGTGGAGAAGCTGGAGAGGGCCGCCCCCTGCATGGGGAACGCGAGGGCGGGAGAGCTGGCTAAGTCCTTCCTGGAGTCTAGGGGCGTTGAGTTCATCCTCGGAAAGGGCGTGGAGAGGATGGAGGAGGGTAAAGCAATCCTTGAGGGTGGAGAAGAGTTGGAGTTCGGGGCCGCAGCCTGGACCGCCGGAGTCGTGCCGCCTGAGCCGGTCGAGCGCCTGCCGAGGAAGTACAAGAGGGGCCGATTCATGGCCGTGGACGAGCACATGAGGGTTATCGGGGCCCAGAGCGCCTACGCGGCCGGGGACTGCGTGCACCTCGAGGTGGGTGGGAAGTGGGCCGCCAAGATGGCTGAGGAGGCCATGTTTCAGGGGGAAACCATAGCAGAGAACATCTGGAGGGAGCTGAAGGGTCTGCCACCCAGGAGCCACAAGATAAGGTTCTCAGTTCAGTCTCCCAGGTGCCTCGTCTCGCTGGGAGCTGGCCGGGCCGTCCTGGCCTACGGGAAGAGGATCGCCCTGCTGGGCCGCTTCCCGTACATGGTCAAGAAGAGGATCGAGAGGAAGTTCATGGCAGAGCTGGACGAGCTCCTCGGCCACTGATCTGAGTCACCAGCGCAGGACAGGCCGAGTTGATCTGGTCGGCGAGTCCAGTGGATCGCGAGAGCGTTAAATTCAACGCCCCGTCGAGAGGCCGGTGTCCGGCAGACCCTCCAAGGAGGAGTACTTTCTCCGCATAGCCGAGGTTGTGTTAGAGAGGTCCACGTGCCTCCTCCGCAAAT
>JAOZGN010000002.1 GCA_027491555.1 Thermoproteota archaeon | reverse complement strand
GCCTCTCATCAGGGAGTTCCTCAGGAGGGAGGGCGGGCCAAGCTTATAGGCCCGCCCCGACTGAATGCTTGGGATGCGCGTTAGGGACGCGCTGTTGCTGCTGGTGGCCCTGGCTCTCGCGGTCCTCTTGTGGAGGATAGTCTGGCTCCTAGTGAGGATCATCCTGATAGCTCTCTTGGCGCTGGTGATCTACTGGGTCCTCAAGAGGGCGCTCAAGTGGTAGCTGCAGGGTCGAGGCCGGTTCCCACGTGAAACGGAGGGGGCCGCGGGGATTAGATCACCTCTCCGAGCCTCTGGGCCCTGGCCACGTCCGCCGCCGTCTTGGACGCCAGTATCTTGGCCGCGAGCGGAGCCAGCAGAACGGTGAAGAGGGCGAAAAGGACCGCCGTCGAGTAGACGCTGACGCTCACCAGGCCGAGCCTCAGCGCCGCCTCCGAGGCCGCGATGACCAGGCTCAGCTTCGCCCACATCAGCGTCCCCATAGTGAGGGAGACTTCTTTGCTGTGCCCGCGTAGCCTGGCGGGTACGTACACCCCGACGAGTTTTCCGACGTAGCTAAGCGCCAGAAAGGCAGGCAGGAGCCACAGCTCCCCGGCAGCCGCTACCTCCGGCAGGTTCACCTTTGCCCCGGCTAAGAGGAAGAACGCCGGGAGGAAGAGAGAGTAGCCAAAGGATATCAGGTTCTCTCCCAGCCTCTCGTAGCCCTCCGTGAGCACTGACACGAGTACCCCGGCGAAGAAAGAGCCCACGACCGCGTGGACGCCGACGAGCTCCGCCGCCGCGGCGAGTACTATCATGAGCACCATGCTCATCCGGGTGGTGAAGTGGTACCTCCTCTCCAACTCAACCATCCTGCTGGCGAGCCTGCTGTAGGCCTGGAGGGCTCGGTAGAACGGGATGAGCAGGATACCGGCCGCCGCTATCAGGGCCAGGGTCTGGACGTTTGCGCCCCTCCTCTCTATCATGAAGGCGAGCATGAACATGCTGAGCATGTCTGAGACGGCCGTCGCCCCTATAAGCAGCTTGTGGAACGGAACCTCACCCGACCGTCCGGCTAGCCCCTGAAAGAGGTGCTCCAGCTCCTTGGCAGCAGGCAGGACCACACCGACGGAGGTTGTAGAAAATATGACGCCGGTCAGCTCAGGCGGGAACCCCACCACCCAACCGAAGGAGTATCCCACTGCGAAGGGCACTAGCGTCGAGAGCACGCCTATTATCATCGAGTCGACCGCGCTCTGTCGGAGGAACCTGGCCTCCACTTCAAGCCCCGCCATGAATAGGAGGTAGATCAGCCCGAAGTCGAACAGAAAGGTGGTCCAGGGACCCTCCACGCTGACGAGGCCCAGCACAGACTGCCCGAAAACGATCCCGAGCGCGATCTCCAGGACCACGCAGGGTACCTCGGTTACCCTCGAGACCAGTGGGGCTATCAGAGCCAGCAGACCGACCAAGGCAAGCGTTAGAAGCTCCAATTCTACCGGATGATGCCCACGCGGGGTTGCCAATAAAAGCCGTCGTCCGGCGGCGGGCCCCTCGGGTTGCGGCGCGCTGGCCGCGGCCTGGATCTCGATGACCCGAAAGCGGTTATGGAATCTCCAAAAGGATTTTTGTGAGGTAAGCGATTGCCGCAGGATGTCAGGCGGGAACCAGAGACTCCTCATCCTCGGAACCGGATTCGCCGGCCTGGGCGTTCTAAGGGGGCTGATACATAGAGACCTCCTGGACAGGCTGGAGGTGATCTTCGTATCGACCTCCGGCTCCTTTGAGTACCTGCCATCCGCTCCGGAGCTTGTATCCGACAAGGTGAACCCAGAGGAGATACGGCGGGACGTCTCTCCTGCCCTAAAGTCCCACGGCGCGGACCTGATAAGGGCGAGGGTGACAGAGCTCCGGCTGGAGGAGAAGAAGGTCACGCTGGATACGGGTGAGATTCTGGACTACGACTACCTGGCGGTCGGCATAGGGGCAAGGCCTTGGATGCCGCCGGGCGGACTCCCCAGCTCAGCTACCACCACTTACAGGGTGGACGACACGATGAGATTCCGCCAGCTCCTGAGCGAAGCCTCAGGAGGGACGATACTGGTAGTGGGCGCCGGCCTGACGGGTGTCGAAGTGGCGGGAGAGGTCGTGGACCTGGGCGAGAGGCTGGGGGCAGACTTCAGGGTCACGATAGTGGAGAAGCTGGAGAGGGCCGCCCCCTGCATGGGGAACGCGAGGGCGGGAGAGTTGGCCAAGTCCTTCCTGGAGTCTAGGGGCGTTGGGTTCATCCTCGGAAAGGGCGTGAAGAGGGTGGAGGAGGGTAAGGCAATCCTCGAGGGTGGGGAAGAGTTGGAGTTCGAGGCCGCGGCCTGGACCGCCGGAGTCGTGCCGCCCGAGCCGGTCGAGCGCCTGCCGAGGAAGTACAAGAGGGGCCGATTCATGGCCGTGGATGAGCACATGAGGGTTATCGGGGCCCAGGGCGCCTATGCGGCCGGGGACTGCGTGCACCTCGAGGTGGGTGGGAAGTGGGCCGCTAAGATGGCTGAGGAGGCCATGTTTCAGGGGGAGACCATAGCAGAGAACATCTGGAGGGATCTGAAGGGTCTGCCACCCAGGATCCACAAGATAAGGTTCTCAGTTCAGTCTCCCAGGTGCCTCGTCTCGCTGGGAGCTGGCCGGGCCGTCCTGGCCTACGGGAAGAGGATTGCCCTTCTGGGCCGCTTCCCGTACGCGGTCAAGAAGAGGATCGAGAGGAAATTCATGGCAGAGCTGGACGAGTTCCTCGGCCACTGATCTGAGTCACCAGCGCAGGACAGGCCGGAGTTGATCTGGTCGGCGAATCCAGAGGATCGCGAGAGCGTTAAATTCAACGCCCCGTCGAGAGGCCGGTGTCCGGCAGACCCTCCAAGGAGGAGTACTTTCTCCGCATAGCCGAGGTTGTGTTAGAGAGGTCCACGTGCCTCCTCCGCAAAT
>JAOZGN010000037.1 GCA_027491555.1 Thermoproteota archaeon | reverse complement strand
CCACCCCCACGAAGACCTCCTCGAGGTCGCCGGCGTTGTACTTGGCCTTCAGCTCAGAGGGCTCGCCCTCTATCAGCAGCCTGCCCCTGTGCAGGAGCCCGACCCTGTCGCACAGCCTCTCGACCTCGAGCATGTTGTGGCTCGACAGTATCACGGTCAGTCCCTTCTCATCCACGTACTCCCTGATTACCCTCCTGACGTGGTGAGCGTGGATGACATCCAGCCCGCTGGTGGGCTCGTCCAGTATGGCAAGCTTGGGCCTGACCATGAGGGCCCTGGCTAGGGTGAGCCGCCTCTTCATGCCCCTGCTGTAGGTCTTCACCCTGTCCCTTATCCTGTCTCCTAGGGCCGCTATCCGGACGCCCTCCTCCACCATCTCCTCCAGCTCGGACTCGTCCCTGGCGTAGAAGGAGGCCATGAATCTCAGGAACTCCAGGCCCGAGAGGTTCCGGTAGGCGCCGGCCTCCTCCGGCAGGTAGCTCATCACGGCCCTGGCCTCCTCGGGTCTCTCTAGGACGTTTATGCCAAAGACCTCGACGGAGCCGGAGTCTGGCCTGAGGAGGGTCGCCAGAATTCGCAGAGTGGTGGTCTTTCCGGCGCCGTTGGGCCCGATTAGGCCGTAGATCTCGCCCTCGTTGACCACGAGGTCTAATCCCTTGAGGGCCTCCACCTTGCCATAGCTCTTGTGAAGGCCACTCACCACGACAGCCGGGGGCATTGATCGACCTAGTCTAGGCTGGAGCTTTAACCATTCAACAATGAGGGCTAATCAACCGAACCAGAGAAAAATGGGGAGAGGGGGATTCACCCCTCGACCTCGGCGGGCATGAACAGCCCGATTATGGTCCTGAGGCCGAAAGTTCTGATGACGTTGAGTAGAAAGGCTAAGAATCCGAGTGCCAACAGGGCGCCGAAGAAGGCCGCGGAGGCCATATAGGGCAGGTAGGCGTCGGTGAAGTAGAGGGTCCTCCTGAGCATGCCGTCGCTCCAAGCTAGCCCCATCGAGAACGACATTCCTATCCCACCTATGGTCCAGAGCCAGAAGTGCAGGTTACCGAGAGTCTCGCTCTTCAGCTCGGTCCCGGTGAGCATCGGCGTGAGGGCGTAGATGGCCGCGAAGAGTATGTTGCTCAGGCCCGTGAGGAGCATCTGGTGGACGTGAAACCCTGGGACCCACTGGGTGTTGTGCACCACCGTGTTGAGGGCGTAGTTGGCCTGCAGAAGGCCCGCCATGCCGCCGAGCAGGAAGCCCACGATTCCCCCCAGCATGAACTTGACGGGCAGGCTCAGCTTGATGGGCCTGGCGAGCCACAGCGTCATCAGCGTGGCGAAGAATGTCAGGCCCATGGTGAAGCCCTCTCCCCACGTGATGAACTGACCGGACACGAGCCTCAGGATCGCGGGCTGGGGCCTGTCGGAGAGCAAGTGGTGGCTCCAGACACCCATCGAGATTATCAGGTCAGCCAGGATGACGTACCTCACGAACTCCTCGCCATACAGCTTCCTCCCAGCCAGGAGCGGCGCAAGCAGATAGAGGGTCCCGGCGGTCCATATGAGGACGTCGCCGTCCGCTATCATGTCGAGGCCCCACCAGTAGATGTTCTTGTAGACCAGCGGGTCGATCACAAGCGGGTCGAGTTCCCCGGCGAACGCCCTGTAGAGGGTGAAGCTAGCGATCAGGGCTCCGGCACCCGCCAAGACCACTGCGTTGATCACAGCGTCGATCGACCCCCTGAACACGGCCGTGACGAATACCGGCAGCTTCTGCTCCTGTCCGCCGTCGGGGAGCGTCGGCCTAGGCGCCTTAAGGCCAAGGCTCACGGCTACCCTCCTGTAGGCGCCTCTGAACGCCCTTGCGATTCCCCCGAGTCCGAAGGAGGCCACGAATAGGCTGACGAGGGCGGCCTTGGCTGTGAGGTCGGGTCGGAACCTACCGAGGATCGTGGCGAAGATGTTGAACAGAAACAGGAGCACCGAGATCTCCGTCACGATGAGGCCAACCGAGAACACAATCGCCCCCGGAGAAGAGAAATACACGGGAAGCGGCCAGTAGATGGTGTACAGCGGGGCGTAATAGAACAGGAAGCCCGAGAGCCAGATCGTCAGCACCCCGGCGATGTGCAGCCACATGTTCGCTGCGGCCAGACGGAGGCTGAAGAGGGGTCTCTTCAGCATGGTGGGTACGAGGTAGAAGAAAGCGCCCATCACCGCCATGTAGGCCCAGCCGTACGTACCGACGAGCGGGTGGACCGTCATGACGGCGTAGTAGTGGAGCTCGTCGATGAACGGGATGTTCAGGAGCCTAGTCCTCATCATCATGCCCTCAATCCCAGACAGCGCCAGGAAGAGGGACGCCACTATCGCGTACCTCAGGGTGAGCCTCCCGAGAGTGAGCTTCTCCCTCGCCATCTCAACCACCCACCACCTGAATCGCGCCCTCCACGAACATGTGGGGGTGCTCAGGGCCTGAGTACTCGGTCGACCTCACCGTGTAGGTCCCAGGCGAGTCGAAGACCCAGAGTATCTCGTTCTCGTAGGTCGGGATGACCTGCAGCTGGAACAGCATCCTGCCCTCCGGTTCGAAGACGCCGAACCCGTAGGTCAGGTCCACCGATGTGACGACGAACTTGATCGGCTCCCCGGCCCTGAGAACTATGGGCTTCGCCTCCTCCAGCGGGACCAGCCCTCCCTCCGTGACCAGGAAGAACTCGTGGTCTCTCATCTCGATCCTGACGACCTGAGCCGGCTCAGGCTTCTCCCACATCTCCCAGCGCTGCCACGGCACCAGCGGAGAGACCGTGACCACGTTGAACACTATGGCGACCAAGGCAATGATGCCGAGCCAGACCTTCTCCTCGCGCTCGATCTCAACCACTCTTTCCTCCCTCCCGAGGCTTCGTCAGCTTCTTCGCGAACCACGTCATGAAGAGGAGGACCCCGGCGGAGTAGACAAGGTAGTAGAGATCGATAGCCTCAACAACACCGAGCGATGTCAACGTCGGCACCTATCGATAACGGTGCAATGTGGAATAAAATAAAGGAGAACCGAACATGTCAGGTAAAAATCGTGTATCGGATCAAGGTTATAACTTCTGTGAACTCTACGGTTAACGGGCCCTCCAATGCTGATCTACAACGTCACGCTCCCGCGAGGGTGCTGGGTGAGGGACCTTGGGGAGCTCTGCCCGGGCGCCAGGGTGAGGGTCCTCTCGAGCATCACGACAGTCGAGGGAGGGAGGGGCCGGAGCAGGTCCGTGGTGTACGTGGTGAACGTGACCGACGAGGAGCTCTCGGAGATCAGGGATCACGAGGCCGTCCACGATGTCAAGGTCCTCGTGAAGTCGGACTCCTCGGCCATACTGAAGGTGTCGCACGACTGCCCCCTGGCGGGCGCGTTCATCAGGACGTCTCACCCGACGGTTCCCTTCCGGGTGAAGTGCGGCGTCGCGGAGTGGAAGGCCACCCCAGACGAGGAGGAGGACCTGGCCAGGCTCGTGTCAGAGCTCAGGGCCAGGGGCCTGAAGGCGGCCTTGAGGAGGTCCCGCGCCAGGGACCACCTCACCCCGAGGCAGAAGCTGATCCTCATGCGAGCGGTGGAGGAGGGCTACTACAACTACCCCCGCCGGATCACGCTCTCAGAGCTGGCGAAGAAGCTCGGGATCTCCAAGGCCTACCTCTCCGAGACCCTGATGAAGGTCGAGAGCAAACTCCTGGGGGACCTAGTTCCCTGAGGCCTGGGGGCCGGGCGCGGATCATTCGTCTATAGGATTCGTTCCGATCGATTTTGTTTCTGGAGGCCCTTGGAAACCCGGTGGGTTGCATGCCCTGGGTGTGGGTTCCTAGGAGGAGAAGGAAACCCCTTCGTCCCAGGAGGAGGGCCCCGCTTCCGCCGCCACCTCCCCCGCCCCCGCCGAGAAGGGGGCTCCCCAGACGCCCGGCCGAGGACGAGGGTCTCGACCTGGGTGACGTAGCCAGGTACGGCGGCGCCGCTGCCCTCGGGGCGGGCGCAGCCCTGCTCTTCGCCTACCGCGACAAGATTGTCAGCGCCCTGAAAGGGAAGGAGGATCTCACGGAGGAAGAGGTTAGAAAGGCCGTTGAAGACGCGGTCGCCGCCTCTGGAGGAGAGCTCACGGAGGAGGACAAGGAGGAAATCGTGAAGAGGGTTCTAGAGCAGCTGAAGGGAGACTGAGCCTTAGAGCCTTTTTTCTCGGCGCGGGGCCTCGAACGTGCCCTGGGGCCCCGAGTTCTCTTTTTCCACCGCGGGTTTATACGATTCCCGGGTCTGGGTTCACCTCGGGGGAAGCATGCCGGCCGTCGGGAGGAGCAGGCTAGAGGACGTGACCAAGACCTTGGTGGACACAGCCATGGGCCGGGTCAAAGCCGATCTGGTCGTAAGGGGCGGGAACCTCGTCAACGTGTTCACGGGCGAGATCCTAGAGGGCGTCGACGTGGCCGTCAAGGGGGACAGGATAGCCCTAATCGGGAGGGCTGACCACACCGTGGGCCCCGAGACCAAGGTGATCGACGCCTCCGGGAAGTACATCGTCCCGGGGTTCATGGACGGGCACGTGCACATAGAGAGCTCGATGCTGACGGTCACGGGGTTCGCCAGGGCTGTCCTGCCCCACGGCACCACCGCCGTGTTCGCGGACCCCCACGAGATCGCGAACGTCCTCGGCCTTGAGGGAGTCAGACTGATGCTCGAGGAGTCCAAGGGCGTCCCTCTGAAGGTGTTCATCACTCTCCCGTCCTGCGTGCCCGCCACGAGCCCGGAGTTCGAGACGGCCGGGGCCGAGATCACTCCAAAAGACGTGGAGGAGGCTATGAGGTGGGAGGGCGTCATCGCCCTGGGCGAGGTGATGAACTACCCCGGCGTGCTCTCCGGCGACGACAAGATGCACGGGGAGATTGCGGCGACGCTCAGGGCGGGAAAGGTGGTCGAGGGGCACTTCTACGGCAACCTAGAGGAAGAGCTCAGCGCCTACGCCGCGGCCGGGGTGTCGTCGTGCCACGAGTCCACCACCAAGGAGGCGGGGCTGGCGAAAGCCAGGGTCGGCATCTACACCATGATCAGGGAGGGCTCGGCCTGGAGGGACCTGGCGGAGGTCATAAGGGCCATAACCGAGACCAGGATCGACACTAGGAGGTTCTGCCTAGTCAGCGACGACCGGCACCCGGAGCACCTGATCTCCGAGGGACACATGGATCACATAGTTAGGAGGGCCATCGAGGAGGGTCTCGATCCGATCACGGCCATCCAGATGGCCACGCTAAACACGGCGGAGCACTTCCGCGTCGATCAGGATCTGGGGGCTGTCGCGCCCGGGAGGTACGCGGACATACTGCTCCTGAAGTCGCTCAGCAGAGTTGAGGTGGACACGGTCATAGCGGACGGGAGGGTCGTTGCTAAGGAGGGCAGGCTCACGGTGGAGATCCCAACGCCAGAGTACCCAGACTTCGCCAAGAACACGGTCAGGCTCTCCAGGCCGGTCGAGCCCGGGGACTTCGAGGTGTCGGCCCCCGTCCTTGAGGGGACCGCCAGGGCGAGGGTGATCCAGGTCCAAGAGGCCAGCGTCCTCACCAAGGAGGTCGTTATGGACGTTCCGGTGTCCGCTGGCAAGGCACAGGCGGACCCGGAGATGGACCTCGCCAAGGTGGCCGTGATCGAGAGGCACAGAGGGACGGGCGGGAGGTCGGTGGGGTTCGTCACCGGATTTGGGTTCCGGCGGGGCGCGGTCGCATCGACGGTGGCCCACGACAGCCACAACCTCCTGGCGGTGGGCGTTAGCGACGAGGACATGGCGAAGGCGGCCAATGTGCTCAGGGAGGTGGGCGGCGGGATGGTGGCCGTGGCCGACGGAGAGGTGCTCGGCCTCGTGGAGCTGCCAATAGCCGGCCTCCTCTCCGACGAGCCCGTCGAGAGGGTGGCCGAGAAGGTTCAGGGCCTGGCCGAGGCCTGGAGGGCGCTGGGGTGTGAAATGGTCTACCCCTTCATGACCATGGCCCTGCTCGCCCTGCCGGTGATACCAGAACTCAGGATAACCGACAAGGGGCTGATAGACGTCAGCCGCTTCAGCAAGGTGGACCTCTTCGTGAGTTCTCCCCTGGGCTGACCTCGCCCCCCACCCACTCACCTTTTTACGCGCGGGCGGGTCTGACTGTCGAAGACATGGACACGAAGGTTATGCGGCTGGCAATCACGATCGCCGCAAGGAGCCTTAAGAGGAGGAGGTTCCGCTCCGCGCTCACGCTCATAGGCGTCGCCGTGGGTATGAGCACTGTGGTCGCCCTCACGGCCGTCACACTGGGCGCCAGGGAGGCGGCCGTGGGCGTACTGACCCAGACGACCGACTTCATGGTCATGCCCAGGGGAGGGTCCGAGTTTCAGGCGGAGCTCCCGGAGGGCCTGGTGAAGCACATCAGGCTGTATCCTGAGGTGGAGATGGCCGGCCCCGTCCTTTCTCAGATGCTCTACCTGGAGAAGGAGCCGGCGTGGGCCATGGGGGTCACCGACGAGTCGGCCGACATAACCCGCCTCTCCATAGTGGAGGGCAGGCGGGTCGAGGAGAGGGGGGAGATAGTCGTCGGTTACACTCTAGCCCAGGACCTTGGCGTCAAGGTCGGAGACATCCTGAGGCTTAGCGTCTCACCGGACGAGCCGGGGACTCCGATGAAGGTCGTCGGCATACTGGAGCCCACGGGCGGGGTCACGGACATGGCCGTCTACCTCAGCCTGAGCGAACTTCAGGAGATGGTGGGCAAGAAGGGGAAGATCTCGATGATCATGATTAGGCTCAAGGATCCCAGGCTCGCCGACCAGTTCAAGGCGAGGGTCGAGGAGAGGTACCCCGACCTGGAGGTCTACGACACCAAGCAGATAGCCGAGAACGTGGGCAGGGTTCTGGACATGATGAACAGCCTCATACTGGCCATAGGGGGGATCTCCCTCCTGGTGGGCGGGCTGGGAGTGATGAACACCACCATGGTGAGCGTGCTGGAGAGGACCAGAGAGATCGGCGTGATGAAGGCCATCGGCGCCAAGAGGTCTCACATCCTGACGATATTCCTCATGGAGTCCTTCATCTTGGGCGTGATGGGAGGGGTGATCGGCGTCCTGGGAGGGGCCGTGCTGGCGAAGCTGGCCAGCACTCTGATACCCAAGATGGTGGGCTTTCCGCTCCCCGCGAAGCTCACCTGGTGGCTGATCGTGAGCCCGATCCTCTTCGCCGGGCTCCTCGGGGTCGTCGCGGGGTTCTACCCGTCGTGGAGGGGAGCCAGCGTCAGGCCCATGGAGGCGATAAGGTATGAGTGAGCCGGCGGCCGTCGAGCTCAGAGACGTCAGCAAGGTCTACATGGTGGGGAGCCAGGAGGTCAGGGCCCTCGACCACGTGAGCCTGAGGATCGAGAGGGGGGAATTCATCTCCATAATGGGGCCCTCCGGGTCGGGCAAGACCACGCTCCTGAGCGTCATGGGGTGCCTCATCAGGCCCTCAAGCGGCAGGATCCTGATAGGGGGGGAGGACGTCACCGACCTGGACGAGGACAGGCTGGCCGTGTTCAGGGCCAAGAGGATCGGCTTCGTCTTCCAGTTCTTCAACCTGATATCCACCCTCACGGCCTTGGAGAACGTCATGCTCCCCATGACGTTCGCGGGGGACGTCCCCAGCTGGGAAATGAGAGCGAAAGCCATGGAGCTCCTCGAGGCCGTCGGCCTATCCGACAGGGCGGATCACAGGCCTATGGAACTCTCGGGAGGTCAGCAGCAGAGGGTCGCGATAGCCAGGGCCCTCGCCAATGACCCGGAGATAATACTGGCCGACGAGCCCACGGGGAACCTGGACAGCCAAACGGGCTCCGAGATCATGGACCTCATGGAGCAGCTGAACAGGGAGTTGGGGAAGACCTTCGTCATCGTCACCCACGACCCAGCAGTCGCCAGGAGGACGAAGAAGATCCTCTACATGAAGGACGGTAGGCTTTACGACCGACCCCCGGAGGAGGTGGAGCGCAGGAGGGTGACCAGCAGGGAGGAGAGGGTCGAGGTCCTGCTCCGCCTCCTTGGTGAGGTTCGGAGGCTCAGGTCAGAGGCGGAGGTGGCCTCCCCGTCCATGAGCCTGAGAGAGCTGGAGGACCTGGCGGTTGGCCTGAGGATGGGGATCGCCAGGATCAGGAGGGAGTTGGGCAGGATATGAGGAGTGGATCAGCAGGATCTGGCGACCGCCTCGTCCTAGTGGCGCTGGTGCTGATTCTGCTCGCCCGGCCGGCGGTTGCCGCGGCCGGCCCGGGCGAGGTGGAAGGGTCGAAGTCTCAGACCATCTACTACAAGCTCGACCCACTCGGTCGGCTCTCCGAGGGGTCCGTGGAGGTCCTCATCAGGCTGAGCGCGCCCTCCGGATCCGCGAAGGGGGACTTGGTGGACAGGGTTCACCTGGTGGACCCGGGAACCATCTCCCCGCTGCTGGGCACCCCCAACCCATCGTCGATGAGGGACTTCTACGGGCATCAGATCCTGGTCTGGTCGGGCGTGGAAATGGAGCCGGGCGACCTCGAGTTCAGGTACACCGCCCAGACCTCCGCCCCCCCGCCGCTGCGGGTCAACGTCACGCTGATCGTGAACGGGACGCCCGCCGCCCCGACGGAGCTGGAGGGCGGCTGGTACCTCGAGGTGAGCCCGGGAGATCAGATCAACCTGACGTTCGAGATCGAGAATCTCAGGCCCACGGTCAGGACCGACCTCGGGTACGGGAGGCCGCCACTCATGTACACCCTTCAGGTGAGCCTTCCGAAGTCCCACTTCACAGAGCCTTCTGGAGACCCAGCCCCCTCCATAGTCTTCCCCACGGCAGACGAGTGGATCCTCTCGTGG
The DNA here is from genome assembly GCA_027491555.1 of Thermoproteota archaeon. Next base: position 19,533 of record JAOZGN010000037.1, on the reverse strand, counting down.
GTCGGCGTCCTGTGGGACGAGCCGGAGAGGGTGACTGTCTCCACCAAGCTCAGGGTGTCGGCCCCTGAGGGCTTCCTCGACCTGCCGGCCATCACGGTCCAGGCGAGCTACGACGCGACCCCTGTCGTTGAGCAGCTCAGGTCTGCCGAGGAGAGCCTGGACGAGATCATAGAGTCGCTCGAGCAGATGAACGGGTCCATGACCCAGCTGGTCGACGGCATGGAGGAACTCTCATTGTGGCTGGGCGAGTCCAGGATGAGGCTGGCCGAGGCGGAGAGGGGGCTTTACCAGCTGGCGGACGCCCTCGAGCAGGCGAGTGAGCTCAGCGGGGAGGCCGCCGACCGGGCCAACGCCGCGGCGGATCAAGTTGACTCCGCCCTAGAGGACGCCGGGACCGCGCTGGCCGTGGTCAGGGACCTGAAGGGGAGAGTGGAAGAGTTCCAGCAGTCCTACGAGAACCTCACATCCGCCCTCCAGGAACTGCTCGAAGAGCTTAACATAACGCTGCCTGGCCCTCCGCCTCAGGTGGGCCTCATCGGAGCCATAGAGGCGGCGGAGTCCCAGATCGAGGCCGTCCTCAGGAAGGGAGACCAGATAACTAACTCCATGCGGGCCCTTGCCTGGGCCATGGAGAACGCTACCGCCTCCTTTGCGGAGGCGGCCGAGATGGCTAGGTCATCCGCGAAGGACATCGAGGCCCTCTCACAGGCCCTCAGCTTCGCCCAGTCTACCGTGGATAGGGGTGTGGAGTCGGCCAGGGAGGGGCTGGGGGACCTTGAGGCGAGGTTGGAGGACGCTAAGAGTCAGAGGGACGAGATTCGGCTGAAGATATCGCTGGCCGAGTCACCCTGGTCCAGTGGAGGACTGGCCGAGTTCACCGCCCACGCCTCCACGGTCAAGGCCGACGCGGTCTCGCACGAGGAAGGCGGCAAGTGGGTTACCTGGGCCATCTCAGTACCCCATGCGCCCGGCACGGTCGGCGGCCTGGCGATCCACTTCGAGTGCGGGGACCCGGTCGTGGTGACTATGCTCGGCCCTGACGGGTGGGAGGAGCAGGAGTGGGAGTATCTCCTCTCCTACGGGGTGATCTACGTGGAGGAGGACTGCGTGTTGTACATACCGGGCCCGCTGAACCTCTCTGACTCCTCTCCCACCAATCTCTCGGTGCTGGGCGTGCCCATCAAGCTGATCTCGGCCAGGCCCCCCACCACGGCAGAGGCGGACCTCATGTCTGGCTCACCCATCGAGGCCGAGCGGAGGGTGGTCATGAAGATGAGCCTCCCGACGCTGGCCGTTGGCATACCCCTGACGAGCCACGAGGAGTACGCCCCGGAGACCCAGCCCCCGCCGGTTCAGAAGAAATCTAGGGTATTCATCTGGCCCTTCGCTCTTGGCGCCGCCGCGGTCGCGGGGGCAGTGATGGTCGTGAGGCTCGTCCAGCAGAGGACAGAGGAGCGCAGAGTCCTGCAGGCCAGGATCAGAGAGATGATTTCCCAGCTGGAGGAAATCGAGGAGGACATCATAGATCGACTGAGGGAGTTCGGACTCGACGAACGAGAGTTGAGCGCGACATAGCCCGTTAATTCTTTTAGCATGGTTGGCCGGTGGAGTGCCCGGGCCCCGGTGAGAGCTTGGAAGACATCGAGGAAGCGAGGCGCAAGGCGGTGGAGCAGCTCCTCGCTTACGGTTTCGCCACCAGCGGATGGGCCACCTTTGAGGTCCTCTCCAGCCTCATGGATAGGAAGCTGAAGGGAGACTGGAGAGAGTACTTCTACAGGAACCCCAAGAAGTTCCTGAAAGCGCTGGTGGAGTCTCTCGGCGGGGACACCATGGCCTACATGGTGCTTCGAATAGCCACGAAGCGCCTGAGAGAGTTGGGGGTAGAGGTGAGCGGGTCGGAGATCTACGAGGCCCTCAAGAGGGGCGACTCGGCGCGCCTTATCAAGCTGGTGGATCAGCTCGCCATCGCCCTGGCCCTTATCTGAGTTGAGGCGGTCTCCTCCTACGCCACGAGCATGTCTATCTTGACCAGCTCTGTCTCTCCCTTCGAGGGCTCGAGCGTCACGATTATCTGCGGCTTGGTCCCCTTGAAGTACCTCCTCAGGAATTTCTCGAAGGCCGCTCCCAGCTCGGGATCGCTGGCCCTGACAGTCACGCTCACGACTTCATTCTTCAGAATCTTCATCTGAGTGAAGAAAGCGTCTAGAGTGCTCTTCAGGTCGGCCAGCTTCTCCATTATGGTGTCCCCGGTGGGAGTAAGGCCCTCCAGGATGAGGATCCCGCCCTCAGTCCTGACCTCCGCGCCCTTCTCCACCCTCAGCATCTCCAGGAAGACTCTCTCCTGGACCAACCTCCTCCGCCTCTCTTCGATCCTCTTCTCCATCTCCCTCTCTCCTATCATGCCGCCAATCTTGGACATGATCGGGTAGATGGCAACGGTGGCCACGCCCCAGGCGGCGAAGCTCTTCCAGAGGAGGCCCTTCACCTGGTCGAAGCTGGGAAGAGTCTCCGGCCGATTCACCCAGCCGAGCATGACGTAGAGCAAGTAGGCGAACCATATCCCGGTGGTTGCGGCCATCCCGATCTGGACGAGGAGTGTGCGGTACTTCTCCTTGGTTCTCTCTAGGAGCTCGACCCTATCCAGCGCCCCCTCGAAGGTGTCGAATGTCATACCAAGCGCGGAGTCCGGCCGGCAGTTAAAACCTTCCTTAGGGCACACCGATGGATGCCTTCGCTGAAGCTCCTCGCAGTCGCCTCTCCTCTAGATCCCGGATTGGAGGCCTCTCTCCAGGGGGCCTCATTCTCCCTGATCTCCTCTGCTGACTCTGCCAACGTCCGGGTCGAGTTCCTAGGACTGAAGAAGAGGGCAGACCAGGTACCCACCGGCGGTAAGGGGGACCTGGCGATCGCCGTGATGACCGGCGGGACCGAGGCCATGATCCTCAGGGCGGCCCGCTCGTGGGAAGGAGGAATCGCGCTCCTGGCCACCCCGAACGCCAATTCCCTCGCCGCCTCCGTGGAGGCCGCTGCGGCGATCAGATCCGAGGGGCGCTTCGTGAGGGTCGTTAAGGCCGATTCTTGGGCGAGCATCAGGTGGGGAGACGTTCAGAGGGCCGTCAGGATGTCCAGAGCAGTTCAGATACTCTCCAAGGCCAAGTTCGGTCTCCTCGGGGCACCCTCAGATTGGCTGGTTGCCAGCCCTCCGACGCTCGGCCCGCTGGAGCGGCTGGGGGCTAGGCTGGAGAGGCTGCCGATGGACAAGCTCGTGGAGGCCTATGAGAGAGGGGAGTCCGACTCGAAGGAGGTTGAGGAGGTGATCTCGAAGGCCAAGGAGTCCCACGTCCCCAGGGGAGAAGTAGAGAAGGCCCTCAGAATGAAGCGAGCCCTGGAGGAGGTGCTTAGGTCTGGCGGATACCTCGGCGTCACGGTCAGGTGCTTCGACCTGATCGGGAGGGGTGTCACCGCCTGCCTGGGGGCCGCGGCCCTCAACGACGCGGACACGATCGTGGGATGTGAGGGAGACGTTCCCTCCATGATCTCGATGGCTGTCCTGGCCGCCGTCTCTGGCAGGCCAGCGTGGATGGCGAACACAACGGATGTCGGCCGCGACTCGCTCCTCCTGTCCCACTGCACGTTCCCGCTGAGGCTGGCGGACGCCTATTCCCTCAAGACTCACTTCGAGTCGGGCCTGAGCGTGGGCATCGACGCGGCGTTAGCGCCCGGGGAGAGGGTCACCGTCGCCAGGGTGGACCCCAGGGCGGCCAGGGCTCTCGTGGGCGCGGGCACTGTGAAGGAGTCCTCGATGGGCAGGGAGACCATGTGCAGGACTCAGGTGCTCATCTCCCTGCCCGGCGCGGAGAGGCTGATAAGGGCGCCGGTGGGCAATCACCTGGCAATGACAAGGGGAGACTTCGCCGAGGAGGTGGGAGAGGTGCTCGAGTTCCTGGGATTCTCCGTCTCACGCCTATGATTCGGGCTCCTGCTCCGGAGGCTGCCTCTCTACCTGGCCCGTGGGCTGGGCTCCAACTCCCATTCTCTCCCTCCGCAGCAGATCCTGTATATCCTCTTCCAGCCTCCTGGTGGCCCTGCTTAGGGCGAGGACCTCTACGGCGAGCCTCTCCTCCTCCTCTATGAGGGTCTCTTCAGCCAGGTCAACCGTAAGCTTGACTAGGGCGCCCATCCCGCCGAGGACCGCGAAGAGTGTCATGAACGCGAACATGAGGGTGGGCCTTAGGAGCCACCTCGCCACCTCCTGGACTGACGGCGGCCCCATCAGAGAGAACGGGATGAATGGTTCAAGCAGGTCGGCCAGCGGATTAGCCAAGAGGAATCCGACCAGCAGCCCGAGCAGCGCCCAGCTGATTATCAGGAAGGCAATCCTGACGGCAGTCAGGTACGCTTTGTCCCAGCCCACCATCTCAAATCTGAGATCTCATTTGCAGATTTTAATAAAGAGATTCTACGGGCGCTCCCGCCCGCTTCAGGTCCGATCGCCTATAGGCTGAGCTTCCACCTCACCCCCCTCTCATCTGCCGAGGGAACGGCAAGTCCCTGCTCCATCAGGTGCGCGACCATCGACCTAAGGGTCACACACGCCAGAATCACGGAAGAAGGGGTGACCTGCGCTCCTCCGCGCTTGAGTATCCTGGCGGCGACCTCCTCGATGCTCATGGGCTTACCTGAAGTCACTTGGGCGGCAAGCCCAGGGAGTTCCTCTAGCGCGCGGATGTTGGCCTGAATGATTTGGTGGGCTCGGTTCCCGGAGACCACTGGACCGTGGGAGGGTACGAGCTTCCTGAAGGAGTCTGCCTGCTCCTCGAGCGACCTGAGGGTTTCAAGCGCCTGGGCGTAGTCTTGGTGGTAGGGGACCACGACCGATCTCAGCAGCCTGTCGCCGAACACGCAATCCCCAGCGTAGAGCACATCTGAGGAAGCGAGAAAGCTCACGTGGCCGAAGGAGTGTCCCGGCGTGGGAATCGCCTGGAGTCCGGCCACCTCCGTCGGGGCCTCGAAGGAACCATGAACCCTGGCTGGGAGAGCCTCCAGAGAGTGGATGAATCCTCTCGGGGGCCTCCCACCGAACGTCAGGGCTCCTCTCAATTCTGGGCTCTCAGCCGCGCAAACCTCTAGCCTTGGGGCTAGGACCGTGGCTCTCGCGGCCTCGACGAGTCCCCTGACCGCGGCGACGTGATCAGAGTGGGAGTGGGTCAGCACCACGGTCACGTTCCCCCTGCGCAGGCTGAAGATGGCCTCGATCAGATCCCTTGACCTCTCAGCTGGGTATCCAGGGTCTACCACGGTCAGTCCGGAGTCGGTCGGAACGAGGAGGGTGGCGGGCGATCCCGGTAGTAAGAGCAATCCCTCTCCGAGCTTTCTAAGCTCCATCTCGGCCCCTCCCGGGGCTAACCTTTACCCTTATCTCTCCGCCCGGTCGAGCCTAGGAATCACTATCCCATCGGGTCCCCCGACGACCTCCGCCCTGTCCATGAGGAGGAGGGCGCCAGTGAGGGCCGCCATGACGGCGTCCACCTCGTGCTTCGTGCTTATCTTGCTCTTCCTAACCCTCACGGCGAGACCCACTCTCCTCAATGCCTCTGACGCCCCTTCCGGAGTTCTGGGCACCCCCAGCACCTTTGCGGTCGATCCTGGGTGAACCTCCACAACCCTCAGGCCGCGCGCCCTCAACACCGACGCCAGCCTGATTCCCCTCTCCGTCAGCGACCTCATGGGACCGAGCAGAGGGGGCAAGACCCTCAATCCCCTCCTGATGAGTTCCCTGTCTGACTCCCTGAGCCACCCAGCGGACGGCGCGTTGAGGGGCGCGTCTATCGCCACGAGGTCGGGGCCGCTCGCGGCGACCAAGTCTACGATCTCATCATCGCCGAACAGCGTCAGACAGGCAAGAGAGCTGGGCGTGAGGACCGCGACTCCGGTGGGCCTCGTCTCTTTCCCGGCGAGGTCGAGGCCTACTACCCTCCAGCCGTCCACCGCGCGTCGTCCGGCACGCTAAGCTAAATACTCGCGGACGCTCGAACCGAGCGATGGGGCTGGAGATCGAGGAGCCTCTCCCGTCATCGAGGGCGATAGTGGCCCTCAGGGAGGCCCTGCTGAGATACCTGGAGTCGCTTGCAGATACCATAGACGAGAGGGTCGACTCTCCGGAAGCGGGAGAGGTGCGAGCCCTCTTGGGCGATCCCGTGGACGCGAGGATCCCCGAAGATGTGTCCATCCCGGCGGCCGCCGCCGACGGCGGGAGCGCGGTCTACAGCCTCAGCTCAGCCAGCTTGGGCGTGTGCGTCGCCCTGTCCGTTCAGCTCAAAGTGGGAGGTTACGTCGAGCGGGGGCGTGCCCTCACCGCCGTCGTGCCCCAAGACCCGGCTCAGGCGGTGGGCATGAACCCCAAGGAGGTGGAGGTCGTACTCTCGCCGTTGAGGGAAGCCCTGGTGGCTAGGGCGGCTGAGGCGGCCGTGAAAGGAGAGTTGGGAGAGAAGCCGGCTCTCGTGATCCTAGACGGCCCGCTCATCCCGCCGGAGTCGGTGGGCCTGGCGGTGAGGGTTGGCGAGCACCTGAAGCTGGCCAGGGAGGCAGTGGAGACGTACCTCGACGCTCACTCCTCCCTCCTCAGGGCGGCGAGGGAGGAGGGCGTTTCGCTGGTGGGGTTTGTGAAGAGGCCCCGTTCTCACTATCTCAGCCTAATATCCGGCCGCAGAGGCGCGACGCTGAGCGACAGCGCGATAGCTTCCGGCGTGCTGACTGAGGTGGGCCAGCTGGCCCCTTATAAGCCGATAGAGCTCTGGGAAGCCGAGTTGGACTCGATTATAGGATACCCGGAGGTCAGGGAGACCATAGAGCCGGGCTCCATTTCGTTCGCCTTCGTCAGGACTTCGAGGAGGAGGCCACCTTTCAGGGTGGACTTCGGGAACCTGGCTGAACCCCTGTCCGACCCCAGGCTAGTAGCGGGCTATCTCGTGGCTACCGCGGACTCGGAGGGCATACCTCTACCGGTTGTGAAGGCCGACGAGTCGGTGAAGGTCAGCAGGCGCGTCGCCAGGGATGTGTACCTCGAGTCGCTGAGGAGGTTGATAGCCAGGGCCGCGAGGTCTGGAGCCTCGACGCGGAGGGTTATTCAGCTCCTCACGCCCATGTACGGTGAGTGATATGGAGGTAGTCGGTCACGTCTACGAGGAGTCCGGGTACTACAGACCAGACTCCTTCGACGTTGTACTCAGGGAAGGCGCCTCCGTCGAGCCCGGGGAGTTCCTCTGGATACAGGCTGGAGAGAGGAGGGTCTACTACCAGGTGGTAGAGGTCGTTGTTCGAAGGAGGCCGGCCGCCTACGACGAGATCATGCTGAAGACCGGAAGGGCGGTGAGGGACGAAGAGTCCGACTTCCCCAGGGCCAGAGTAGAGCAGGTAGGCTACGCGTCGGGCAAGAGGCTCGATAGCTACACTGGCTTGGTCAGGCCCCACCAGGAGGTCTATCGGGCCGGAGAGGAGGACCTCGACGTCCTGCTGTCCTGGAGGCGCGCCGAGTCATCGGGGCCCACCGTGCTCCTGGGGGGAGTGAGGCCCGGGGGCCTAGAGCTGAGGCTCAGGGCCTGGGACCTCGTGAGGAGGGGTCTCGTGGTCTTCGGCGGGGTCGGCTCTGGTAAGACGACGACCATGCTCAACCTGGTGGTAAGGCTGCTCGAGGAGGTGAGAGAGGCTGGAGGAAACCCAAGCGCACTCGTGGTGGACAAGGACGGCGAGTACGGTCCAGTCCTGAGGGAGAGGCTCGGCGCCGAAGTGCTGGACGCCAGCTCCCTCATCCCCTCAGAGGAGGGCGAAGATGTCTACTCCAGGCTGAGAGACCTACTCGGCCTCTCGGGGGCTTCAAGAGAGGCCAAGGCCCTCAAGAGGGCAGTTATGTCCACTCTGGGAGGTTTAAAGGGGTCGTTCGATCGGGCGACGGTCTCCGCGATCCTGGAGAGGCTCGAAAGCTCTGGGTCAAGCGAAGCCGCCTCGTTGGCCGGGCAGCTGCGTGAGGTCATGGATTCCGTCCCAGAACCCAGGGAGGGAGTTCTTGCAGGTTCGCTGGACGGAGTAGTGAGCGGACGGATCGTGGTGCTCGACCTGACTAGGGTCGACGACTGGGACACGACCTACTGGGCGATGTCAGAGGGGCTGCAGGCCTGCTACAGGAGGGCCCTCTCCGACAGGAGCTTCGGCCTCTTGGTGGTGATGGACGAGGCCCACCTGTTCGCGCCGGAGAGGGGGGGCGTGTCGCTGGCCGAGGATCAGGCGACAAAGGCCCTCAGGGCTACCCTCAAGATAGTCGCGACGACTGGGCCGAGGAACGGGATGACCCCCTTCATAGCCACCCAGAGGCCTGCGCTCATCGACAAGACCCTGACGACTCAGCTGGGGCAGAACGTAGTGAGCCACAGGGTCGAGGATGTGGACTTGGAGAGGGTCGAAGAAATGATCGGGAAGATGGCCGAGGCCGTGAGGCTATTCCCAGAGGGGAGGGCCGTCGTGAAAAGCACCGCCGCCCCGCTGCCGAGGCCAGTGGTAGTGGACGTATCAGCTGAAGTATTTCCAGCCTCAACGGGGTGGACGGCGTTGGACAGGTGGCTCAAAGGGCCGTCACAGGGCTGGGCTTAGCCCTCAGCTGGACCTGACTAGCCCGACCCCCGAGATCCCTACCCCTTCTCCCTTTCCTCTTCCGTCGGGAAAGTGAAGGGCTTCTTCGTGACGACAAACTCACAATACTCGTCTCCCATAGCTCTGCAGGCGACCTCCTGACCGAAACACGGCGCACCAAACATCTCCGAGAAGAAGCCCGTCAGCACGCCCTTTAGAAAGTGACACATGGGTTCCTGTGCTGGCTCGTCCGACTCGAAGGAGTTCCACACGCGCACCCTGGCTGAACACCCATCAGTATCCAGCTCTAGGATCTCGCCCCTTTCAATCCACCCCAAGACCATGATGACATTCAGCGCGGCCTCGGCCAGCTCCTTTCCCTCCAGGCCGAACCTTCTCCGCCACTCCGGATAGCTCCTCCTGCCGCCGTAGGTTCCAAGGAACTCAACCATCCTCTTTCCGTCGTCGCCCCATCTCTTGTAGGCCTCTCTGAATATGTTCCGGAGCCACCCCGCTCGCATCTCCACGACCGCGTCCGGCCCAAGGAGCTGAATTCCGTGGTGCACATCAACCACCATGTCGCCGACGTTGGCCTCGGAGACGTACACCTCCCTAACCCCCTTCACCTTAGAGATCAGCTCCCTGAGCTCGACCTCGTCCACCCCCTCGCCGTCTATGAAGAAGCACCACCAGGCTACATGTGGTGTGTCCGAGGCGTGGTGAACTCCCCATAAGATGTTCACCCCCCTCTTGGCGAGGGCGCTGGAGACCTCGGCGATCCTGCCCGGTATGTTATCAGCCAGGATGGATATCTCTAGGATCCTTTTCCCCTCTGACTCGAAGAGCCTCGGGAAGAATAGATTGTGCCTGTGTTCCATCCCCTAAACCGATCGTTTTAGCCTCCACTCGTTATTAAAGGTAAAGGCGATCCTTCACGTGCGGGCCACCTGTTGAGGGCCTACCCGACCCTCCCCCCCACCAGTATCATCCTGGGGCTTGTAACCGAGTACGGGGAGGCGTTGTAGTCACCGTACGCGGCCTGAACCTCCAGTCCAGCCTCCTTCATCAGTGAGATGAGCTCCCTGAGCGAGTACAGCCTGAGGCTTATGCTCCTCTCCCCTTTGAACTCCCTTGACTTGAAGAAGATCCTCCTGTCGGTGATTCGGCCGACTCCCAAGTCCAAGATCTCCTCTCCAAGAACCAGGAGATCTCCCCAGCCCTCCCACCACCTCCACCTCTCAGATCCGTGGGCCGCGGCCAGGGCGACGAGCCGCTCCCTGTTCCTGACGTCTACCAGAAGTCTTCCGCCAGGCTTGAGGGCCGAGGCCGCCTCGCTTAGTACCCTCACGTTGTCTTCGTCGTCGTAGAACCCAAAGCTCGTGTAGAACATGTAGGCGCCGTCGAACTCGGACCTCCAAGGCATGTGCCTCATGTCCCCGGGGACGAAGTCCACCTTCACCCCCAGCTCTTTGGCCTTGGCCCTGGCCACCTCGAGGTAGGCAGGGTTTATGTCCAGTCCAACGACCTGGAGCCCCATCTCGGCCAGCACTACTGCGTGCCTCCCGTACCCGCACCCTATGTCCAGCACCCTATCTCCCGGCTTGAGGCCAAGCGCCTTGACGATGAACTCGGCCTCCTTCTTGGTTTCATCCTCAGGGTGCTTCTTCTGCTGGTACTCCATGTACAACTCGTCGAAGTATGACAGAACGCCTTCGGCCATCGCGCCGCCGGCGAGGGGGGACCATATAAGGAGGGCGCCGACGGCATGGGCCCGGGAGTAAAAGATGTTGACCCCCCCGCCTGAGGCCATGGCCCTAGCCAACGCGGCCCTGACGGGTCTTACACCAGTGATCCTCAAGGGACCGACGTCTAGGCGTGACCCGGCGGCCCTCAATCTTGTGAGATTCGCGACGGCCGCCCTGATCCTCGTTCCAATGGCGTGGGGAGATCTCCAGAGGGCTGACGCCAGGCTCTTCATCCTGGGGACCGCGGCCGCCATCCTCGGCCCCGGCCTGGCGTGGTACATCTACCTGAAGGCGCTGAGCTTCACCGACGTCACGGTGGTGTCGCCCCTCACCAACGCCTATCCCCTCTTCTCCGCGCCCATCTACCTGCTGGTCTCGGGGCTGGTGCCCTCCCCCGAGATAGTCGTTGGAACGGTCGCGGTAGTGCTTGGCGTGGGCCTGGTCGCCGGATCGGACAGACCGCGGCACGGAGGGAGACTCTCCCTGGGCGCGCTGCTCTCTCTGGTGGTGGCGGCGATCTGGGGGCTCAACACTGTGCTGTTCAAGCTCGCCCTCTCGGGCGGCGGGGCCCTAGCGCTGGCCGCTCTCCGGTCGTCGGTGGCGACGGCGCTGCTGGCCGCGGTGGTGCTCCCGCGAGGGCGACTCGATCTGTCCCTCACCGACGCCGCGGCGGCTTCGGGGGTCGGTCTGCTGGGGGACTCGCTGGCCATGGGCCTGATGTTCCTGGCCCTCAAACTCGGAGATCCCTACGTGATAGTCCCACTGACGGCCACTACGCCCATATTCGCGGCCATATTCGCCGGCGGCCTCCTCAAGGAGAGGTTCGGCGCCAAGAGGCTGGTTGGAATACTCCTCACCACTGCAGGGGGCGCCCTCTTGAGCGCTTCTTGATACCTCCGGACCGAAAAGTGGTTAATAGATCAACCCAAGGTGGCGCGCGTGCGGGAGGGCGGCCGCTTCGCGGAAGCCGTTAGCGCGGCCTGGGTGCTGCTCGAAGCCGGGGCATACCTCTACTTCAGGTGTTGGGAGTGGCCTAGGCTTCCAGCGGTAGACCCGATCGACGTCGTGCTGGAGTCCGGCGGCCTGGCGATTTTGGCCATGGCCCTCGTCTCCTCTATAGTTCTGGCGAGGCTCGGCGCGGGAGATGTCTTCCCGGGTTGGCAGGCCCTTCCGTTCGTCGTCGCAGTGGCCCTCTCGAGTCTTGTGACCGACCTATTGGATGAGTTCTACTCGCTCCCCGAGCCCCTACTGATCTATGGAGAGGACATTCCCCTCGTCTTAGGGGCCTTTCTGGCGGTCTATATCATGAAGGACTGGTATGAGATGTATCCCGAGCCCCCTGGGAGGCAGTGGGGGTACATAGGCGCGCTCGCCGTGACCCTGTTCTACGGAGCCTCCCTAGCCCTCGCGATCCTCCTCGGCGGGGCGGGAGTGTGGGTGGGACCGAACTGGGCCGAGGTTGAGATTTGGCTCTTCTACCTGGCGGTCTCCGTTGGAATCACTGTCCTCCTGGCTCGCTATGCTGGAGAGGCGCTGAGCTACATTCCCATCCAGCTGATCGTGGCTGGTTTCGCCTTGCTGACGCTCACTCCACTTACCCATCTCATAGAATCCTACTTGGGCTGGATTCACCCCTTGGTCAAGGTGACCGGCCAGGACCTGGCGCCTGCCGCCTTCTACGCCTCCTTCTACATGGCTTTCGTGGAGGCCTTTAGGAGGGCGGCCTGCCCTCAGGCCCTCAAGGTGCCCAGGGTGTACGAGGCCGTCAGCCTCATGAAGATCAGGCCGAGCGCAGACTCCTGGCCCTCTGCGGTCAACGCGATCAGGAAGCTGGCCAAGTCGATGGGCATACCGGTGGTGCTGTTGACGAGGCCGGGATCGCCCCTCTTCACCATCGCCCAGAAGGAGGACCTACCGAAGGTCTCCGTGCTGATCAGACCCGGCGCATCGTTCCGCAAGGTCGGCGAGTCCATGTATGAGGTTCCCCTAGAGCCCGCGTTCATCGAGGGTGTGCTCAGGGACATACTGAAGAACCAGGAGGGAGGTGCCCTGGTGGTCTTCGACTCGATCACAGACGCCATAGCTCTCTTGGACAAGAAGCGCGCCTACGAGCTCATCCGCCGGCTGTCGGACCTGATAAAAGAGAGAGAGTCTTTCGGCGTCTTCCTAGTCGTTCCGGAGGCCCACGATCAGCAGACTCGTGCCCTGATAGAGAAGATGTTCGAGAGGACCTCTGAGGTGTAGTCTGCGCGCAGTATCAAGTTTGGCCGATCGCTGGGCTCGATTCGCCCATGTTGGGCAATTATCTCCCCGATCTGGATTTATTCTGACGCGAGTCCACCTCTGGGGGCTGAATGATCGACCGGTCGAGGCACATCTCGCCCGAGGTTGCACTCGAGATCGTGAGGGCCAGTAGACTTGGTTCACCGCTGGTGAGAGCGGACCGACTTTCTCGGGTGATGGGGATCGACGTGCACCTCAAGCTCGAGTCCAGGAATCCGAGCGGGTCCCAGAAGGACAGGGCCGCCCTGGCAAACGTGCTCTACGCCAAGAGGGCGGGCAAGAAGGCCGTGACCACCGGTACCTGCGGAAACTACGGCGCCGCCCTGGCCTACTACGCCGCGAGACACGGGCTCGAGGCGCATATATTCATCCCAGCAAGTTTCACCGGTGGTCGGGTGGCCTACATGGAGTCTTTGGGCGCCAGGGTCATCAGAGTGCCGGGGCACTATGAGGATGCCGTCGAGACGAGTTCGAGGCTGGCCAAGGAGCGGGGCTGGCACGACGCGAATCCCGGAGGTCTGGGTGGGATCCTGGGGATGCTCGGGTACATGTCCATAGCTCGAGAACTCGTCGACCAGTTGGGTGATGTTCCGGAGGAGATCTACGTGCCCGTCGGAAATGGGACGACCCTTGCCGGAATATGGCAGGGATTCTTGGAACTGAGGAAGAGCGGCGCGATATCGAAGCTCCCTAGGATGATCGGCGTCACGACCAAAGCAGGGAACCCGGTGCTCACATCCTTCCAGAAGGGTCTCAGCAAAGCGGAGGAGCTCGATCCGGCCGGTATAGTCGAGACTGAGATAAACGAGCCGCTCATCAACTACAGGGCCTACGACGGGGATGAGGCCCTCCGGGCCATCTTGGAGAGCGGCGGCGCGGCCTACGGCTACACGGACAGGGAACTCATAGTGGCGGCAAGGCTCTTCGCCGAATTGTCTGGGGTCAAGCCAATCCCCGCATCTGCCTCAGTACTCCTTCCCGGGATCTCGAGGGAGCCGCAGGGCGAGGGTCCCTGGGTGCTCGTGATCACCCAAGAGGAGGATGTCGGTCGAGGGTACTGAGACCGGTGCTGGGTTTAAGGGCACGGCCCGTTCAGCATCTCGATAGAGTTGGGCAGAGTTAGGTTCATCTTGGCAACGAGGGGAGATTTCTTCGGGCTAGACGACCTCTTGGATGATTTAGACGTGCAGGAGAGCTTGGTGGCCCTCAGGCGAAAGATAATCGGTCTGGATCGCCTTCCAGAGAAGGGGAGGAGGCTGTTGGAGCTGGGTCTGATCACCGACGAGGGACTTGCGTTCCCGATAGTACTCGAGGAGGACTACCAGATACTGAGGAGAGACGTTGAGGCGCTCGGAGGAGAGGTCTCAAGCGAAGTCGAGGACGCCCTTACGGACTCGGTCGACTCAAAGGAGGAGAGGTGCGCAGCGGTGCTGGGCGAGCTGGATGCGGCCCTCGACGCCGCGCTCGTAGAGGAGCAGAAACTGAGGCCGCTCAGGCTTGCGCGAGGGGAGGTGTTCATATGCGGATTCGAGGGGGCCAGCGGGCCCGCGCTGACATCGGAGTGCCACGAGATCAAGGGTGGCCTGAGGTGCCTGATTGAGTACGGGGAGGGCGGAGAGATCGTGAGGGCAACTCTGAAGAGGGGATCGGCAGCCTCCGCTGAGTCTCCACTGATGACCGAGCTGGCCGACAGGATCTCCCGTCTGGCCGTTGAGAGGGCAAGGCTTTGGGCCAATGAGCTGGGATTCACGGGCCCAAAGGAGGACCTGTTCGCCTGCGGGTTCTCGAAGCTCGTCTACGAGTCGATCGTCTCAAGCCTCTCCAAGAGGGGGTTCTTACCGGAGGCAGTGAGGATGGAGTACGAGGTCTACTGGTGAGGGCCGCAAGAGTGATCAGCCAGGCGCCTGAACACGTCTGCCAGAGCCCTCACCCTCTCTGGGTCGACCGGGTTCTCCGTAACACCGCCCTCCTTGAGCCAGGTGCCCACTATCGCCCCGTCAGCCCACCTCAGGAGCTCAGCCGCATTGTCTGGAGTGACCCCGCTCCCAACCAGCACCGGCTTGTCTCCCGCCGCCTCCTTGGCCCTCCGCACGGTCGCGGGCTCTGGGGGCCTGCCCGTCTCGCTCCCCGTCACCACCACGGCATCTGCCCTCCCCCTAGTCAGGGCGGTCTTCACCACCTCCTCTAGACTCATTCTATGGAGGGGCGTGGCATGCTTGCACATCACGTCGGCGAGCACCACGACATCAGAGCCCAGGAGCCTCCTGAGCTCCTGAACCTCCGCCGCGGCGGGCTTCAGGATTCCCTGGTCTGAGACGAGGACCTCCACGTAGGCGTTGCACCTGATGAACCTCGCCCCCGCTGCCTCGGCCACGGCGACGGCGGCCGGGCAGTCGTTCCGCAAGACGTTGACGCCGACGGGGATGTCGACCTCCTGAACTATCCTCGAGGCCACCGCGGCCATGGCCGCCACGGTGGCGGGCCCGACCCTCTCCCTGAATGGTGAGTCGCCGTAGTTCTCCACGATCAGGGCGTCGGCCCCGCCGTCCTCCAAAGTCCTGGCATCCTTCAGGGCCCTGGAGACGACGGTGCTCATATCTCCCGAGTAGCGGGGGGAGCCGGGCAGGGGGAGCAGGTGAACGACGCCTATCAGCGTCTTCCGGGGGCCAAAGAGCATCCAGTCCACTCCCTCGGACAGGTAAAAATCCCGACCCCCTCAACGGAGGCTATTGAGCTTGGCCTCCACCTCATCCCAAGTGGGCATCGCCACGCCGGACCCCCTCTTCTCGACCTTCAGCCCGGCGACGACGTTGGCCAGCTCACACGCTTCCCTGAGGCTCATTTCTCGAGCGAGGCCCACAGCCAGTCCGGCGGCGAACGCGTCCCCGGCCCCCGTTGAATCGGTGACCCTCACCCGAAAGGCCGGGACGACCTCCCCGGTCGGGAGCCGGCACCCCTTATCTCCCAACTTGACCACCGCCTTCTCGGATGCGCTCTCCCACAGTCCAAGCCGCCGAAGGGCTCCGACCTCGGAAAGGCTCGGCAAGACAAGATCGCTAGCGTCCAGGGCCTCCGAGAGGGTCGGTTCGGGGATCGTCGACACGACAGGAGAGGGGTCGAACATAACCACCCCGCCCGCCGAGCCAACCTCGGTCGCCATGCCTAGGACCGCCTCACTCTGATCATCTGGCAGGAGCGAGTAGCCTGCGAAGTGGAAGATTTGGGCTCGGCGCACCAGCCCCCACGGCACGTCAGACTTGACAACCATGCAGCCCCGGGGCAGGTGAGACACCATGGTCCTCTCGCCCGCCCCGTCCACGAGCGACGCGACTACTCCCTTCGCCTGGCAGGAAGGGGAGACCAGCAGGCCGGTGATGTCCACCCCCTCGCGCCTTAGGAAGTCGAGGATTCTCTTCCCCGCAGGGTCTCCCGAGACCTTTCCTACGATCGCAGAGGGCAGGCCCAACCGAGAGACCGCAACGGTGAAGTTGACCGAAGCTCCTCCCGGGGAGATCACGGCGTCCTGCGCCCGGACGTCTCCACCTGGTGGGGGAAGCGCCTCCAGGTAGAAGATCACGTCCAGCATCACGTCGCAGGCCGATAGGAGCGGGTTTTGATCACGCAATTTCTCATTCTTAGAGGGGGGACAGATTAAGACGGTGGTCCAGCCGCCTGCCGGGCTCGATTCATAAAATGTTGTTCTGTGGAGAGATGAATTTAATTCACACATTTTAAACCGGCTATCTCCAATGAATGTAACTAATTAACGGCGATTATCTTCAAAGGAACTGAATATCCCTATATTCCTAGGGGACCCGCGCGGCTCAGGTACGCGGCCATAGGAGTCACTGTTGGCGCTGCGGTGGGCCTAGGCAAGGCGCTGGGCTGGGGACTCCAGGATGTGGTTAGAGAGTACGCAGAGAAGAAGATCCTACCGAGGCTCGAGAAGATCGAGTGAGGACACCCCTTGCCCCCCTTCTTCCCGAGCGGTCTCAATCTGGCGCTCCCGTGAGTTGAGTAGGAGGGCCGCCGAGAGTTTCCAGCGGGTTGATCTGACGAAGTTCTGCATCAAGATTTCAATTGAAGATTGAGATAACGCCGATATTATCTTCATTCTGATCTTTATTATTTAATTGTGTCTTTATATATCACATTAAGCCGGACATCTATTAAGTGTTTTGAAGCAAGATTTATAAGGGGACTCGCACATCAAGATATACACGGGACGAAAGCCCCGGGGGGTGGGAGGGATGAGGGTGGGAGGCCCTGTAGAGGGCTGAACGCTCCTTCCCTTCCGCTTCTCTTATGAACTGCGGCGTTCTTCTTTTGGTGTTTCCTTTTTCGGTGGAGTTCAAGGCGCCCTCGTCGCCAGCTCTCAAGAGGCGTTTGGTGTTGCCCAGGGCCAGGGTAGGCGCCTCCGCGCGCGACCGCAGCCCTAGAGGCCAGAGACTCGCCGGCCCTGAGGCCCATCTCCTTCCTAGCCCTGCTCTCGACCGTGTTCCAGATCTTCTCGCTGTGGTACCGTTTCGATCAAAGGATCGTTGCCTTCGCAGCGCAGGCCTCCTCAAGGCCCTCACCCACGACCTGGTGGAGCTTGGACTTCTGTCTAGAGGTCCGAGCCTCCTGGCAGTCGACGCTGCGCTGATAGGGATCCCCTATCTGTATTCGAAGTATCAGGATGTCGTCTTGGGCAAGGGGACCGGGGCCTAGTCGCATCGATGGGAGCCAGGTGAGCGCGTCTCGGGAGCGACAAGTCCTTAACCCACAGGGCCGGTGAGGTTGCGATGACAGTCAGCTTCGGGCCTACGACCCTCATGGCACCACCGACCGCGCCGGGCGAGCTGCCTAAGGGGTGGAACATCATCGTCGGTTCGGGTCCTGGCGGCCTTACGGCTGCGATCTACCTTGTGAGATATGGTCTGAGGGTTCTGGTGGTTGAGAAAGACGCCCTCGACGGCAGAGTCACCTTCACCCCGCTCGTCGAGAACTACCCTCCATTCGTCGAGATCAGCGGCGAGGACCTGGCCAGGAGGTTCGCAAAGCACGCCGAGTCCGCGGGTGTTCAGTTCCTCTATCCCTCTATCCCGTGCGTCTACGCTGTCGGCGACGTCGCGGGATATCTCATGCAGATCAGCAAGGCGGTGGGGGACGGTACCAGGGCGGCCGTCGATGCATTTGAAGAAGTCTTCGGAGGGCCCTACGGCTCTGGAGAACTCAGAAGAAGGTGGGAGGAGGAGTGGCGAGGCCGAAGTCGCCCCTTGTGAGCCCCGAAGGCAGGCTGGCTCTCCTCCAAGAGTTCAGGAGGAGGGGGCTCTACGTCAGGATGCACGCCTACGAGTACCTAATCGCGGACGAGGGCGGGTTTGTTGCCATCCTCCTGCTAGAGCCGTCCGAGGGGAGGGCTACTCTCCTTGATCTGAGGGGCACCGAACTCACCTCGGTCTTGGAGGCTATCTCAGCCATCGACCCGGGTCTGCGCGTTCAGGTGGAGCAGAGGACCTCTCGACGAGGCTCGAACGGGTCCAAGCCTATGTCAGAGGAGTAATCTATCTCTTATAGATCAAAAATGATCTGCTGGCACCCGGTCGAACCCAAGCGGCTAGATCTGGAGGCTCCCTACGGTGCCGAACAGCGGCAAAATTCTCTGGCGCGGGAGGGTCCCGAAGATCGGTAAAAACCTAAGTTAAGCTTGAGAAGGGTTGAGTCTTTCACCCTTCTACTGGTCCGTTGAGCCGCCCCTCATGGCATCTAGGGGCCTATCGTAACTCATTCGCCCCTTGGTGTGAACCGAAATATATTACCCGTGGTGGGTAAAATTGCCCGATTTTGGATTAAATTTTTCTAACTTGGACCCGGACGGGAGCACGTTTATATTGTATTCATTCGGCAAAGGGTTACCACACCATAGGCAAAGGTGGTCCTATGTCCGAGACCCCCCGACGTAACTTCTTGAAGGTGGCCGGTGCGGCCGTCGTGGCCGCCGCCCTCGGCGTCATAGGGTATAAGGTGGCCAAGAAGCCCTCCCCGACCCCTGCCCCCACCACCCAGCCGCCTGAGACCACCGCCGCCCCCACGACGACTCCCCCGCCGGCGAAGGAGAAGGTCCTCATCTTCGGTCTGAAAGAGGACGTCGTGACCCTCGACCCCGCCATGCACAGGAAGAGGGTCACTGAGAGCGTGATCCAGCAGTACGCTGAGCCCCTGTTCTGGAGGACCAACGACATGCGGGTCATCCCGCACCTGCTGGAGTCCTACGAGTTCGTCGACGACCTGACTTGGAGGCTGAAGCTGAGGAAGGGGATCAAGTTCCACGACGGAACCGAGCTGAAGGCCGAGGACGTGAAGTTCACGTTGGAGAGGATCCTAGACCCCAACCAGAACTCCCCCAGGGCCAGCATGATCGACGAGATAGAATCCATCACCATAATCGACGACTACACGCTCGAGATCAAGACCAAGTACCCGAGCGGGCCTCTGATGGTGGACCTCACCTACCAAGAGATCCTGCCCAAGCACGCCGTCGAGGCACAGGGCGAGGACTTCTTCAAGAAGCCCTTCAGCACCGGTCCGTTCAAGTTCGTGGAGTGGGTGCCGGGCGAGAGGATAGTCTTCGAGAAGAACCCTGACTACTGGGGTGGGCCAGCAGAGGTCCCGCCGGTCGGCCCGCCGAAGGTCGACAAGCTGATCTTCAAGGTCATTCCGGACTCCGCCACGCGGATGCAGGCCCTGAAGGCGGGCGAGATCCACATCTCCTACGGGTTCACCGCGGACCAGGCCGAGGAGATGGCGAAGGACCCGAACCTGGTGGTCGAGAAGGTCAGGGCGGCCAGGTCCGTCTTCGTGTTCCTGAACACCCACAAGGCCCCGTTCAACGACAAGAGGG